>JAACFF010000105.1 GCA_009937635.1 Chloroflexota bacterium | reverse complement strand
ATTTCTGTCATATGTTTAGCCCGCGTTTGACAATTTCCAGGCCACGCCCTTGCGGGCACCTGATGGTAATCCGTCTGGGTGTTCGATACTTTCTTTGTTGGCACCTACCGGCGACCGGCTGAACTGTAGCCGCTCTGGATTCACTGTAACGGCCGTTTTGCCGCCACTCCCACACGACGAGGATATTGGTCAGGCGTGGCCAAAATCTTCTCAATCACCAGCAGATAGTAAGGCTGCTCTCGACCCGGGAGTTGTACAGGGTGCAATAGAGATGGGCTACCACCAAGGATGGCAATAGCTTTCTCGGCTGCGGCCGTTTCACTGATGGCAGACACCCCTTTTTGAGCCAAGGCGTGTCCCCCGACACGGGCCAGTGGCAACAGGTATTCGACCAGGGTATTTAAGCCGGCGACAGCGCGGGCCACAGCCCAATCGTACTTTTCGCGGTGGTAGGGATCCTGGCCAACTTCTTCAATCCGCCTGGCAACGATCTGTACGCCGGATAATTCTAGCTCTTCGACCACCGCGGCAAGGAAGTTTGTCTTCTTGTGTACGCTTTCTACCAGGGTTAATTGCAGATCGGGATAAACGATCTTGAGGGGCAAGCCGGGAAAGCCGGCCCCGGTACCTACATCGACAAGAGAAAGGCCGTTCAAGTCACCCGTAGCCAGAGAACAAGTGAGGGAATCCAGAAAGTGCCGCTCTTGGATCTGGTCAGCATCACGTACGGCCGTTAAGTTCATACGTTGGTTCCAATCCAGCAGCAGTTTCTGGTACTGCTCAAATTGAAGCACCTGCCCGTCAGTTAAGGTGATCCCTAGGCGCTGCGCTCCGGAAACGAGAGATTTCATGGGCAGGATGGATCAAACGTGCAACCGGTCACCCCGGTGCAGACGACGCGCGATCTCGAAGGTCTGTCCTTGCGAGCGTACGGTGGGCGCATGAGCCGCAAGATACCGTACTGCGGCGACCAAGACATGAACCGCACCCTCCGATCCTTGCAGGAGCTGCGCCTGCTTAAACGCCGCTTCCATCGTTTGAATGGTATGGAAATCGCGATCTTCGCGCAGTAAGAGCGCGCCCATCATGGCCATGAGTCGCTGTTGATCACCACCGGCGTAGAGATAATGAGCCACTATTTCTCCAGCCCGATCGACCTGCTGCTGGCGATCCAGCAACGCAGACAAGGATTTAAGCAGCGCCTCTTTGTCCGTCGCTTCCTCCGCAGGCTGCGGTAAACGGGCGGGAGGTATATTAAGAAAGCGATCCAGATAGACGCTCATAGCGGCATCAAAAACACCGCGCAGCAGTTCGACGGAAGGAGCACGGCGCAAGCCCTGTTCAACGGCATTGGCAAAGGTAAAAGTATGCAGCGCCGTGTCCCAATCGGAAAACTCGTTGCTGGTATGGAAACGGGCTATCCGTAAAGCAGCAGCATAGGAGACGGCCGACGCCAAATCAACTTCAGTCGCCCCCTCTGCCAGGGCGGCCAGCATGGCGTCCACGGTAGCTCGGGGATCATCGTCTAGGATCACGACGACCAATTCATCCCTCCCCGGCCAGAGTGCGCCAACATTTTCCCTCTGCAAGCGGCCTTCAGCGAGGGCAGCCGGCAGCTTATCAAAGCTGTTTTCCAGGATAGCAACCAGATCGACCGGATTGCGCCAGGAGTTGGATTCCTCCATACGATCGGCCGTCGCATAACTACGAACCAGGCTCGTGAGCAAGGTTCCGGCCAGATCCCAACCGGCGATATCCGATGCTTCGAACGCTTTATTGGTGAAGTCGAGTACATGGCCAATCTGCAAGTAACGGTGATCGGTGGCTGCCGCGAATAGCATATCGGCCGCCTGCCGGTCATCCGCGCCGGCGGCAATGGCCGATACCAAACACCTTTCCGCCCCTTCGGCGTCGCGCACCTCGATGAAGCGGCGGAACCAACGCTTGAGGGTCGGTATGTCGCCCGTAGCCTCGGGTAGAGGGGATACGCCAAAGCGCGGCGCAGAGCCGGATAGTTCCCTGGAAACGGCCGACAAACCCTGGTAGAGTGCGCGGGGGCGGTCATCTTCCTGCAAGGTGGGCAAGATGTTCATCAGGCAGGTGAGGATGGTTAATCCTTGCCCCCAACCCCACCAGCGAAAAGCGGCCCCAAATTCCAAACCGCTTCTGAAGGGTTCGGCCATTTCCCGATCACCCTCGGCCAGTTGAAGAACCGCTTTACCGATGACGAGGGGAATGTCCCGCTCAAGCCCGATGAGCAATCGGCCGCATTGATGCAAACAAGGGTCTATATGATCGGCAATGTCCACCCATACTTCTCCTTCGCGGATTTCCACGGGGAAATAGCGCACATCATCAGCCCACTGGTCGAAGGTGCCGCCACTGTCCAGATCAAAACGGGCATGGTGCCAGTGGCAGGTGAGGATGCCATCGTGTAGCGTGCCCTGGTCCAAGGGGAAACCCATGTGCGGGCAGCGGTTGTCGACGGCAAAGACAGACCCCTCATGAGTAAATAGCGCCACCGTATGCCCCTCTACCTGGACTGTTAAACGGCCGTTGTTTTCCACTTCGGCCAAGGCAGCAGCGCGGACGAATTGCTTTGTTGAATTGGACATATTTCACCTCTATTTATCGTGTGCTAGGTTATATAAGCATCCGATTTCCAGTAATCCACATACTCCCTTGGACAGTATCGAGTGCCTGCTTAGTGCGGTTCAATAACGACATCTTTCCAATACCAAAACTTGAGTGGCGAGCAAGGGAAACGTCGAACCCAGGGTTTGATAAGCATGGAAAGACGGCCGTAGTTTATGGGTAATATCGGTGTTTCCTCGACCAATATATCTTCAGCCTGGCGATATAGTACCATACGCTCTTTCTGGTCCAGCGTCTGCCTGGCTTGCTGAATCAGGTGCCCATATGCCTCATTATGCCAGCCAGTATATTTTCTAAAGCTGCTCTGCCCTAAAAAGTTATTCGGATCAGGGAAATCGGCCGTCCAGGCCATCGAATGAATTGCAGGTGGGGCCGCCTGCAACCGTTCGAGATACCTGGGCCAGGGCAACTGTACAAGTTTGATCTCAAGACCCAAGGTTTCTTGCCACTGTCTTGAAAGATACTCATTGATTTTGAAATTGGCGTAATTTTCGCCCATCAGGAACTCAACCGGCAGGATTGCGCCTTGTTCACCATAACCCGCTTCGGCAAGTAGTCTACGAGCCCTCTCCGGATTGTAAGGTAGCGCAATTCCGGCGACATGACCCGGCATTCCCGGAGGAATGAAACCACCGCTTGCGGGGAAAGAGAGCCCTTGTAAGAAAATGGCAGTTAGGCGCTGCCTATCCGTTGCTAAGGCCATCGCCCGTCGCACCCTAGGATCGGCAAACGGTCCTTTTCTGGTATTGAAGCCGATATACGCGGTTGAAAGTGTAGAGTATTGCAGATGGTCGCTTGCGTACCGGTTTCCGGCCCGAACCGCACGCTCAAGTGTCAACACCACCATATCCGCCAGGTCAGCTTCGTAAAGCTCCAGGCTTTCCACATCTCCGGGTCTGGCGGGGACGTCTATCTCCACAGCTTGTACATTCCCAAAACGGTGACCGTGATACGATGGATTAGTTTCCAGTCGCAGCCTTTGGCCGGGCTCCCAGTCTGCCAGAGAAAAGGGCCCGTTGGTCACCAGCTCATCCCAATCCATCCACTGTGCGCCTGGATCCAGCAAACGATGTCTGGGCACGGCAAAAGCAAATTGGCTCACGAGAAAGAGAAAGGTACTGTCGGGGTTCTCAAGGACAAACTCGAGCGTCAGAGGATCAATAACCTTGACACCAACAGCTCCCCAATCTAGGATCCGGCCTTCGTGGAAGTCGCGTCCATTCTTGATCGTAAAGAAATGGGGAGCATTTTGCGAACCCTGTTCCGGTGCAAGCACCCGCCTCAAGGCAAAATCAAAGTCAGCGGCGGTGACTTGGACGCCATCACTCCAGAAAACGTCATCCCGCAGATGGAAGCGATAGCGCCGCCCTGCCTCGAGAACCTCCCAACTATGGGCCACGTCAGGTATTACATCCATCTCCGGTGTTAGCTGGAGCAGGCCGCTAGAAAGCTGGTCGATATAAATACCGCTAGCGGTGTCGTCAACGAGCGCTTGATCGAGCGAAGTTGGCTCGATTAAACGGAGGCGCAAGGGGTGAGATGCAGGCTTCGCCGAATCAGCAGATAGGATTATGCTCGTTTGCTGCCAGAGGGCAAAGCCCTCTTGATACGCCTGGCGCGACTGGGCAAAATCAAAGGCATTGTTGTAGACCAGGCCCAATTTCATTAAGGTGTGGGCAGCTTGCTCCAACACTTTGCGGCTTGTAGCCGACAGAGCGCCGGCTCGGGCCTGGATCGCCACGCGGATGCTTTGGGGGATGCCTAACTTTTCGATACTTGGCCGGTGCCAACGGCCGTCCTTGAAGAGAAGTTGTCCACTTTCCACCAAAGCTTTGCAGATCTCTTCAATGAAAAAGGGGTTTCCTTCTGTCTCGTGGTAGATGCCCTCCAGAAAATCAGGCGCGATTGCCTCGTCGAAAAGGGTGGCCATCAGCGCCCGCGTCCCCTCACGATCCAGGCGCGATAGCTTAATACGCACTGCCAGTCGTTCCCGCTGCATATCGAGCAGCGCCTTATGCAATGCGCGGGCCTCGTCGATCTCGACCTCGCGGTAGGTGGCGGCGACCATCAGGGGCTGTAGACGGCAGCCGCGAGCCAGGTGGCGCAACAGCGAAACGGTGCCGCTGTCAGCCCAGTGGGCATCTTCCAGCACCAGCAACAAGGGTGCACAGCCGCTTAGCAAACTAAAATAATGCACGATATTGTCCAGCAAACATTGTTGCTCTTCCTGAGGATCGCCCGGTGTTCTGTCCGGCAGTTGTGGATAGCGCGAACGTAACTCGGGCACAAGAGTCAACAAACCGGCCAGAAGCTCACCGGACAGGCTGAGATCCTCTTCACGCAATCCCTCACGCAGGATCTGGCTAAAAGGGGCGTAGGGAGCACCGCCCTCGGCATAGCTGGCACCAGATAAGACCCGCCCGCCGCTGACGCGGACCAAGGTTATCAATTCATGTATCAAGCGTGTTTTGCCGATGCCGGGTTCGCCGCTGACCAGGAGCACCTGCCCTCTACCGGAAATGGCCTGGTTCCAGCAAGCGTGAGCCTCGGCCAGTTCCTGCTCGCGCCCGACCATCCGGCCGCGGATCAGGCGATTGAGTTGGGGGATAGGCTGTACGGTCTGGGATACGAAACTGGCTTTGGATATATCTTCGAGGGCAACTTGAACGGCTTCGGCCGAGGAGGGGCGATCTTCAGGGTGCTTGCCCAGGAGCTGGATGATCAACTGATCTAAGACGGGTGGTATGCGATCATTATAAGCACTGGGTGGCACAATTGGGGCGATCAAATGTTGGGAAATGACGGCCGTCAGGTTGTCGGCCTCGAAAGGAGGACGCCCAGCGCTCATCTTGTAAAGCGTGACGCCCAAAGCATACAGGTCAGAACGCGGATCAGCCTCCTGGCCAAGAATGACCTCGGGCGCAAGGTAGGATAACGTACCCATTAACGTACCTTCTTGAGTCAGACGGGCTTTGCCCGAAATGCGTGCCAGGCCAAAATCCATCAGCTTGATCGAATCCCCGTCTGCGATCATGATGTTTTCCGGCTTCAGGTCGCGGTGGATGATGCCATGTTGTTCAGCGGCTGCCAAGGCCTGGCAGATTTTGATGGCAATATCAATAATCCGATCCAGATCTTGAGGCATAGCATCGCGCAGGGTTTGGCCGCGGACCAATTCCATCACTATGTAGGAGCAACCGGGCTGGTCCTTAAACTCAGCCTGACCTATGTCGAAGACAGCAACGATATTGGGGTGATTGATCCTCGCCGCGGTGCGCGCCTCTTGCAAGAGCCTTGTCCGACCCTCCGTACCCAGATCAGTGGCCGAGACTACCTTAATGGCAACTGGACGCTCTAGTAAAATATCCTCAGCTTGATAGACAGCGCCCATCCCGCCACGGCCGATCAGTGATTGAATGCTGTAGCAGTCGTTTAGGACAGTACCGATCATGCTAGTTCACCAAAGGAAGGTATGGCGATAAAGGCGGTACAAGTGCCGGATACCGTGAGCGACATCGCCATATAGCGACGCATATGCCCGCTATAGTATCAATTCTGCTGATACCAGCCAAATAAGCACCAGAACAAGTCGTAAGCTAGTGACTAAAGTTGATAGGACCAATCAATACAGATCGGTCCTTACAGCTGGGCTTAAAGATGGTTGAATAATAGCACCAATTGCCCTATGATAAGCAGCTAATCTACCTATAGGTTTTGTATTTGACAAAGTTGCCAACTTTCCATGTTCAAACAAGGTGTTCATTTGATGGTGGTGGGAAATGTTGGCAACTTTCATTTGGCTGACGATGTCCGAAATGCTTATTCGCCGCAATACAGTGCTGGAAACGTTGCGCGGCAGCAAGCGTGAACTGATTTCTTTGTGGGTGCAAGAGGGATTAAACCGCAAGGAAATCAATCCACTATTGACCGCTGCTAGAACTCGGCGTGTTCCCATTAAGGTCGCCAGCAAGCAGAAAATCGGGCAGATGGCTAAAGATAGCAGGCACCAGGGCGTGCTTCTGGAAGTAAGCTCTTATGTTTACAGCGATGTGGATGAAATACTGGCTCTTGCGGCGTTGCGGGAAGAGCAGCCGTTTCTACTCTTGCTAGATTTATTACACGGGCCACAAAATATCGGCAGCTTGCTGCGAACGGCCGAAAGCTGCGGCGTTCATGGCGTTATCGTTCAGGATCGCCGGGCTCCAGACATAACGCCGGCCGTTACCCAATACTCCGCGGGCGCCACCGAACATCTGCTCGTAGCCCAGGTGACGAATCTAGTCAAGACCATCAACCTCCTGCAAGAGGAAGATATCTGGGTCGCCGGCCTCGACGTGGACCCAACTTCTCGCCGGTTAGGGGAAGTGGATTTGGCAATACCTTTGGCTATTGTGGTGGGGCATGAAGGGAGTGGGCTAAGGCGGCTGGTGCGAGAAAACTGTGATTTCTTGCTACATTTACCGATGCGCGGACATATGGAGTCCTTAAATGCGGCCGTGGCCGGATCTATTTTGCTCTATGCCGCGTGGCAGGCGCGTGATTTTACCGGCGCTAAATGAAAGCGGAGCACTTTGCAAATATGAATCAGACAAGCGTTCAGAAAATGACTTGCGCAAGAATTCCCACTGATATGGGAGAATTCCAATTATGCTATTACCGCAACAGCCAGGATAACAAGGAGCACGTTGCCCTGGTAGCTGGCGATGTTTCTGGGCGCCAGCATGTTTTGGTTCGCGTGCACTCGGAGTGTTTCACCGGCGATGTCTTGGGCTCGCTGCGCTGCGACTGCGGACCACAACTACAACAATCATTGGAACGCATCTCTAAGGAGGGCAGTGGCGTTATTATTTACCTACGGCAAGAGGGGCGTGGTATCGGCTTGCTGGATAAACTGCGCGCCTACAACTTGCAGGATGACGGTTATGATACCGTAGACGCCAATCTGATCCTCGGGCATCAGGCAGACGGCCGTGACTATACCATCGCCGCTCTCATCCTAAAGGATCTGGCCATTTCCTCTGTGCAGCTGTTGACTAACAATCCACAGAAGATTGAAAGCCTACGCCGTTGCGGCGTAGATGTTACCTCGCGGGTTCCTCTGCAAACTGCTGTCAATCAAGAGAACATGGCCTATCTGAAAACCAAGGCCAAGCGCATGCGTCACATGCTCGAGTTAGAAGCCTTTTCAACGACAGAGACCGGGGTCGATACTGTCGAGTTGCAAGAATCGCCTGGCCAGAAGATGCGCGCGACGCGACAACGGCCGTTTGTAACCTTAAGCTATGCCCAGAGTCTAGATGGTTCTATTACCGCTCGACGGGGCCAACCCCTGGCCATAAGTGGGCCTGAATCCATGGAAATGACTCATAAGTTGCGCAGTGAACATGATGCCATATTGATCGGCATTGGAACCCTGTTAGCCGATGATCCCACGCTATCGGTGCGCCTAGTCGAGGGACCTGATCCGCAACCCGTGGTCGTAGACAGCCAGTTGCGTTTCCCGTTGCATGCCAAACTTCTGCAAAATCAACGCGCACCCTGGATTGCTACAACCAACGAAGCGGATGTCGCGCGCCAACGCACTTTAGAGTCGGTTGGGGCCAAAGTATTTCGCCTGCCGCCTAATGAGCGCGGGCAAGTCGACTTGGAGCATCTACTTGCTAAACTCGCCCAACTAAACATCAACAGTCTTATGGTCGAGGGCGGCGCAACCATTATCACCAGCTTCTTGTCGGAGAAGCGTGTGAATCGCCTCGTTTTGACGATAGCCCCCATGTTGGTTGGGGGATTGAACGCTCTCGAGTCGCCCTATTTAAGCAATGGCGCCGGCTTTCCGCGACTCCGCCATCCCCGCTTCCAGCAACTTGGTAATGACATTGTGCTGCTTGGAGATATTGCTTGAGAGAGCGCCCAGGCTTTTGTCTACAATCTTTAGTCGTCCAATTGTTAGTAATCATTTGTGAGTAAACGGTCGCTGGTCATCAACCGAAATTTTCGTTGCCTGTAAGTCAACCTTAAGCTTGATCGCAACCCGGTTCGTAAAGCCAGGAGGCGGTTGGTCGGGTACGTTAACCCAAGACACCAAGCTGACCGCTGGTGATAGCGCGGAATTGGATCATTTTGGCATCTCGGTCGCCAATAGTACAAATATGGTATTGGCTGGGGCGATGAAGGTAGTAACATTTACAACTACCTGGCGGTTACGACGAGTTTCAGCGAAACCCATAACTATCCCGACGATCAACCCTTGACTGGTACGTAATTCGACGAATTAACGGTAAGGCTTTCGCTGAAGGACACATTGGGTCATGAGGGAGCAGCCCAGGCGGCCGTTCGTGTGCACAACGTGCCACCGTCGGTGGAGGCGGGCTCGAATCTGGCGACTAATGTGGGTAAAGATACCTCGTTCAGTGGCAGTTTCATCGATCCGGGACATCTCGACACACATACCTTTCATTGGGACTTTGGCGACGATGGCATAGAGACCGGCACGTTAAAGCCTAAGCATACTTACACCAAGGGTGGAACCTACACGGCAAGATTGACAGTCGCCGACGACGATAGCGGCACGAACAGTGATACTCTGGTGGTGACGGCTAAACCTATGATTTACCTGCCGACAGTCTTGAACAATTAGCTGGCTGGCCAGAAAATAGTCAGGTTGACCCTGCCGTACCCATGTGCTAAACTGTCGCCCATCATGAACCAACTTTCTTCCTCAGCCCAGCAGACCTTGCTCGATGGACAGCATCAAGCCCACCATCATTTTGAGCACTGTCGAACCCTGGCTTGAGGCGGATTACACGCATACGTAGAAAAGTTTACACCCTCCTCGGCAATGGGGAGGGTTTTTTATTCCCCCCACCGAGTGAGCAAGGAACTATGTCGCTGAGCGACCGCTTCGCGTACTACAATGAACAAATCAGCGGCCAAGGGGTGACGAGATGAGCCCTTGGCCGCGCTTAAGGAGTTTGACCGATGATCCGAACCGACATTCGCCTTGGGTTACCCAGCAAAGGCATCCTACGCGATGGTGCCCTGGAATTCCTGGCCAGTTGCGGCTTGAAGGTATTCCGACCTAACCCACGCCAATATGCTGCCACAATTCCCAACCTTCCCGGTGTGACCGTTTTGTTTCAGCGTCCTGGAGATATCGTCGTCGGTGTGCGACAGGGGAGCTTAGATTTCGGCATCACCGGTTATGATATTTTGGCTGAAAAGGCATTCGGCAACGGCAGCACCCTCACTTTGCATGATGCACTCGGCTTTGGCCCGTGCACGTTGAACCTGGCCGTTCCCGAAACGCTGGCCCCGCGCAGGATGGCCGACCTGGTGAAGTGGGCGCATGAATTAAACAAACATGGCCGTTCCCTACGTGTGGCCACCAAATTTCCCAACCTTACCCGCGATATGCTGGACAGGAACGGTGTGAAACCATACCGGCTGATCAGCCCGGAAGGCACCTTAGAAATCGCGCCAGCAATAGGATTTGCGGATGTGATCGCCGACCTGGTCTCCTCCGGCATCACTCTGCGCGACAATCACCTGCGCATATTGGAGGATGGACTTATTCTCAAATCCGAGGCCTGCCTTATCGCTAACCGCCTCGCTTTACGAGAACGGGGGGAAGTGCTGGATGTGGCGCGGCAATTGCTGGAATTCACCGAAGCTTATCTACGCGCTCTAGGTTCATATGTGGTCACGGCCAATGTGCGCAGCCGTTCGCCAGAAGCAATCGCTAGGCGCATGTTTGACCAGACAACCCTGGGCGGTCTGCAAGGCCCCACGATATCACGCGTGGTTGCCCGCGAAGATCTAAGCAACGGAAACGGCTGGTACGCGATCAACATCATCGTTCGCAAAGCCGAGATCTTCCAGGCGGTAAGTGAAATTCGCCAGATCGGCGGCAGCGGCGTCATCGTTACACCCTGTACGTACATCTTCGAAGAGGAACCGCGACGTTACCAGGCCATGCTCGCCGCGCTGGAGGATAAGGGCGATGTTTAAAATTTACACAACCAAGGAAGCATCAGCAACGATATTACAAAGAGACAATGCTCTCGATGCCGAGGTGCCGGAAGGCATAAGAAACAGTATCAGGCGCGTGTTTGGCGAAGACTTAACGCCGGAAGCGGCCGTGTCGCGATTGCTTGCCGACGTGCGTGCGCGGGGAGATGAGGCATTGAGGGAGTGGTCGCAGCGTATTGACGGCGTCGAGGTGAACCCGTTATTGGTTGGTAAGAAAGAATTGGCAACGGCCGTTTCCCGCATTCCTCCTGACCTGGCTCACGCGCTGCAAGTGGCAGCGGATCGTGTTCGCCAGTTCCATGATCACCAACCTATCCCGCAATGGACCACCGGCGAGATGGGCGGTATTCTCGGTCAGCGATTTACGCCTATCCAACGCGCCGGAGTCTACGTGCCCGGCGGCACAGCGCCCCTGCCCTCCTCGCTGCTGATGTCGGTCATCCCCGCCCAGGTGGCCGGCGTACCCGAGATCAGCGTTGCAACGCCACCCGGCAAGACTGGTGCAGCCGTGCCTGATATCATCCTGGCCGCAGCGGCGATCGCGGGCATCGATACCTTGTACGTCGCAGGTGGAGCATTGGCCATCGCCGCCTTCGCCTTTGGCACGGAAACTATCCCCAAGGTGGATAAGATCGTCGGACCGGGCAATCTGTTTACCACGCTGGCCAAACGGCAAGTGTACGGCATCGTGGGAATTGACGGCCTCTACGGTCCCACCGAGACCGTTGTCGTCGCCGACGACTCTGCCGATCCGGCCTGGGTAGCCGCCGATCTCCTGGCCCAGGCAGAGCACGATCTCCTGGCCACGGCCATTTTACTCACGCCATCCAGGCCATTGGCGGAAGCGGTACAGGTCGAGGTTGGGAAGCAGGTGGAGACGCTCAGCCGGGCAGACATCATCTCCGTATCTTTGACTCATAATGGAGGTATCGTGCTCACGGCCGATTTGGATGAAGCTTGCCAACTGGCCAGCGATTTTGCCGCCGAGCATACCTGCCTGGCGGTCAAGGATAGTGAAGGCTGCATAGGCAAGATTCCAAACGCAGGCGGTCTATTTATCGGCGAGCGCTCTTTCGAGGTGCTGGGCGATTACGTGGCTGGCCCTAGCCATGTCATGCCCACCGGGGGCACAGCCCGTTTCGCTTCCCCGCTTAATGTGCTCGATTTCATGAAAATCAGCAGCATTATCCACCTCGATGATGCCACATCGGCGCAGCTCAGCCCGTTGGCAGCGCGTATCGCTTATGCAGAGCAGTTGAGCGCCCACGCCAATGCAGCCGTAAAACGAATGGAATGAAGATGGAAAGTTTTGAAGGAAGCACGCTAGTGCGTCAGGATATCGCCAAAATGGAAGCGTACAGTCCCATTCTGCCTTTTGAAGTCCTGTCGGACCAGCTCGGCCGTCCCCCTCAGGCGATCACCAAGCTGGACGCCAATGAGAATCCTTATGGACCTTCTCCAGCAGCCACGGCGGCCGCAGGCTCAGGCGATTGGTTCCATATCTACCCTGACCCGGAAGTCAGGGCTATGCGAACTGAATTGAGCAAGCATTTGCATGTGCCAAAGGAGCGCTTGCTGGCAGGAATGGGAGCCGACGAGCTCATAGACCTGATTCTACGCGCTTTGCTCTCTCCTGGAGATGGGGTCATCAACTGCCCTCCTTCCTTTGGCATGTACCCCTTTTCCACAGCCGTCAATGGCGGTCAGATCATCTCTGTGCCGCGTGGCGCTGATTTCTCGCTGGATGTGAAGGGTATAGAATCGGCCGTTGCCCGAAATCCGGCGGCAAAAGTTCTATTCATCTGTTCGCCAAACAACCCCGACGGCAGTTGCATCGGCGACGAAGCGCTGAGGCTACTGTTGGATCTGCCCTTGCTGCTGGTTCTGGATGAAGCTTACATCGAATTTGCAGCCGAGGATGGGCAACACAGCCGCTTCGATTGGGCTCTGGAACATAACAACCTGGCGGTTTTACGTACCTTCAGCAAGTTGGCTGGTCTGGCCGGTTTGCGCGTGGGTTATGGCATATTCCCCACGTGGTTGTTACCCCATCTCTGGAAAATAAAGCAGCCGTATAATGTTAATGTGGCTGCCTCATCCGCAGCTCTGGCCTCACTATTGGAGCCGGCCTGGATGGAAGATAAGGTCAAGCGCATCGTACAAGAACGCAAGCGAATGGTCGCCGAACTGGCCCGTTTCCAGTTTCTGCAGCCCTTTCCCAGTTATTCCAACTTCGTCCTGTTTCGTGTTAGCGGCCGTTCTGCAGCCCAATTGAAACAAGCGCTGGCTCAAGAAGGTGTGCTGGTCCGCTACTTTGACAAAGCGGGCCTGGCCAATTGTATTCGTATTAGCGCAGGACGGCCGGCAGACACGGATCGACTGGTGCAGGCGTTAAGCAAGGTGACACAAACATGAACAAGCGAACCGCAACTGCGCAACGAACAACCAATGAAACAAACATCAAGATAACCATTGATTTGGACGGCCGTGGGCAGCACCAAATCAACACAGGCATCGGATTCCTGGATCATATGCTTATTGCCCTGTCCGTTCACGGGCTTTTCGATCTGGATGTGCTTGCAACAGGAGATTTACACATCGACGCACACCACACTATCGAAGATGTGGGTATTGTCCTGGGTCAGGTGATCAACCAGGCAGCGGGTGACCGGCGGGGTATCAACCGCGTGGGGCATTCCTATATGCCTATGGATGAGGCGCTGGGTTTTGTAGCTCTAGATTTTAGCGGACGGCCGTATACAGTCTTCAAGGCTGAGTGGCGAACAGCAACCATTGGCCAATTCCCAACCGACCTGGTACAACATTTTTTCGAGTCGCTCGCCGTTCATGCGCGATTAACTTTACATGCACAAGTTGAAGGGCGCAACGATCACCATAAGGCAGAGGCGTTGTTCAAAGCGCTCGGTCGCGCGTTACGGCTGGCTCTAACGCTAGACCTACGCCGCGACGACGTCCCCTCAACCAAGGGAACCTTGACGTGACCACTATTCAATGGTGCCGCGATCTAGGAAACGTACGATTAGGTGCCAGTTACTTTTGCACGAGTTTCTTGAGGCGATTTACCATTTGAAGTGCCCGGCACTTATTTACAGGCTTGGCGAACAAGCCACCTAGAGAGATTTACCTGATGAAGTACAAAGAGATTGTGATGATCGATTATGGAGCCAGCAATTTGCGCTCCGCGCAGAAGGCATTTGAACACGTCGGTGCTGAAGTGAAATTAACGGCCGATCCGCAAACGGTGCGCCAGGCAAATAGGCTGGTATTGCCCGGCGTGGGCGCATTTGGCGCCGGCATGGATGCTCTACGGGCTAGAGGTTTAGATGAGGCCATCCATGAAGCGGTAAACAAGAACGTACCCATGTTGGGCATTTGCCTGGGAATGCAGTTTCTCTTTGAACAAAGTGATGAGATGGGCCTGCACAAGGGGCTCGGCCTGATTCCCGGCTTTGTTACCCGTTTCGACCTGGCAGATAGGAGCTTAAAAGTGCCACATATGGGATGGAACCAGATTGAAGTTGCGCAAGATAGCCCACTGGTAGCGGGGATCCCAAACGGCGCGCATGCTTACTTTGTGCACTCCTACTATTGTGTTCCCGGTGAAGAGCAGGATATAGTGGCCAGCACGGAGTACGGCCGTTCCTTCGCCTCTATCGTCGCCCGCAACAACGTTTTTGGCATTCAGTTTCATCCGGAAAAAAGCCAGCGCCGCGGCTTGCAGATTCTAGAAAACTACCTGGAGTTGACATGACACTTACCCTTTATCCTGCCATTGATCTACGAGACGGCCAGGTTGTTCGCCTTAAGCATGGTGATCCTGAACAACAGACGGTTTTTGGCGATGATCCGGTAGCTATTGCCAGCCAGTGGGTTGAAGCGGGCGCGACCTGGCTGCATGTCGTCAATCTGGATGGCGCATTCGACGAAGCGGGATTGCGCAATTGGCAGTTGCTTCCTAGATTAACGGAGACCGGCGCTCGCGTGCAGTTTGGCGGGGGCATACGCACCCTCAAAGACGTCGCCGGTGCCCTGAGTCAAGGCGCATCGCGGGTCATCCTGGGTACCGTGGCCGTAGAAGAACCAGATATCGTGCAAGATGCGGTGCGCCACTTCGGGCCTGAACGGGTGGCGGTAGGCATTGACGCCCTTGATGGCCTGGTGAAGGTGCGGGGCTGGCAAGGCGAAACGGTAAAGTCCCCGCTTATACTTGGCTTGCAAATGATGGCTTTAGGCGTGCGCACAGTTATTTATACAGACATCAGCCGCGATGGCGTGTTAACAGGCGTCAATGCCCAGGCCACGGCCGAACTAGCACGCAATACAGGCCTGAACTTGATCGCCTCTGGTGGGGTGGCCTCCCTGGAAGACGTACGCCGCGTTTTGGCCGTATCTGCGGATGGCGTTTCGGGCCTGATCATCGGCCGTGCCCTCTACGAAGGCAAGATTGACCTTCGAGAAGCACTGGAAACAGTAAGCGGTTATCAGTAAACCATAGACAATGTGGTGCGAATTGGCAAAAGGTGTGTTTCAATTTAGTTAAGGACTGTAGCGCGTTTGGTAAATCGCGGCTCGATTTAGCAGATCCATTTACAAAGGGGTTGAATGTTGATTTTTATTCGTTGTCCATTGTATGCAAACTGGTCACAAGGCAATACTGTTGTTCGTTGTTCGTTAACAGTTGATTGTTGATTGTTAGAAAGATGTTAGCTAAACGGATTATCCCCTGCCTGGATGTGAAAAACGGCCGTGTCGTCAAAGGGATCAATTTTGTAGATTTGCGCGACGCTGGCGATCCGGTGGAGCAGGCACGCATCTATGACGCCGCCGGAGCTGATGAACTGGTTTTTTTAGATATTACGGCCACGCACGAAGCGCGACAGACGGTCATGGAAATGGCCCGCGCCGTTGCCGACCAGGTATTCATTCCCTTCACGGTCGGCGGAGGTATCCGCACCGTGGACGATATGCGCGACATCCTGCGCGCTGGTGCGGATAAAATTAGCATCAATTCAGCAGCCGTCCGTGATCCGCAGCTGATTACCCGAGGGGCGCGGGAATTCGGCAGCCAGGCTATCGTCGTGGCCATCGATGCTCGCCAGATTCCAGGCTCAGTCAAACGTTGGGAAGTCTTCATCCGTGGAGGGAGAGAAGCGACCGGACTGGACGCCGTAGCCTGGGCGGCGGAAGTCGAGGAGCGGGGCGCGGGCGAGATTCTTCTGACCAGTATGGATGGTGACGGCACCCAGGCAGGCTATGACATCCCCTTAACACGGGCCATCAGCGATGCAGTCAACATCCCCGTGATCGCCTCTGGCGGCGC
>JAACFF010000468.1 GCA_009937635.1 Chloroflexota bacterium | reverse complement strand
AGTGATGGCAACTGGGTGTGGCATCAAGTCCCTACTATTGACGGTCTGGGACCTGATGGTGGCAACGCGCATTGTTCTGAACGCCAGGAAGACGGCAGCAAGGATCAGGAATTCATTTTGCCTGATTCCTATGTGCCCAAAGCGCTGTTGAACATTGCGGCGATCATGAAGCTGGTAGACGCATATTATGAGGGTAATGAACTCTTTTGATCTTTCGGGGCAAATAAAAAAGTATCTTGACCGGCATCTCTCGGATTATTTGACTTTGTTGGAGCAGATGGTCGCGGTGAATAGCTTTACGGCGAATCCGGCGGGCGTCAACGAGTTGGGGAAGATGACTGCCCAGATTTTCTCGGATCTGGATTTTGTGGCCGAGACGGTGCAATCGGTTGACGCGCTGTATGGCAAGCATTTGATCCTAACTCGCGAAGGGCGTTCTCGTGACGGCCGTCCCGTGCCCAAGATCGGTCTCGTATCGCACTTGGATACGGTTTTCCCCGCCGATGAAGAGTTGCGCAACAATTTCGAGTGGCGTGAGGAAGGGGAAAGGATTTATGGTCCAGGCGTCGTCGATATCAAGGGGGGAACAATCGTTATCTACATGATCTTGTCCGCGCTGCAAGCGCTTGCCCCTGACGTATTTGAAGCGATCACCTGGATAGTGTTGCTTGATGCTACTGAAGAAACAGGAGGGCAAGATTTTGGCCGGCTATGCGTGCAGCGGCTGGGCGCGGAGGCATTGGCTTGCCTCGTCTTTGAACCGGGAAACTGGTCGGGAAACCGCCCGCACCTGGTCGTCGCGCGCAAGGGGATGGTTGTTTATCGTATCGAGGTAGAGGGTAAAGCGGCTCACGCCGGCAGCTCTCATGCCAAGGGCGCCAACGCAGTGTTGCAGATGGCAGATGTTATCAAGCGGATCTGCAGCATGACCGACTATGAACGTGACTTGACTTATAACGTCGGCACGGTGGCCGGGGGTACGGTGATCAATCGCGTGCCTCATTTTGCCGCCGCCAGCGTGGAGATGAGAGCCTTCCAGATGGATCTCTTTGAAGAAGGCATCGCCAATATGCTGGCATTGAATAAGCTTTCTACTGTCACCACGGCCAATGGGGAATATGCCTGCCGCGTGAAGGCGAAAGTCTTGCATCAAGTGCTGCCCTGGCCGCGAAATGGCAGAACTGATGATTTGTTTGACCTGTGGCGTGAAACGGCCGAATCCCTGGGCTACGATGCTGTCCCTGAAGAGCGTGCTGGTTTGAGTGATGGCAACTTCTTTTGGGAGGAACTTCCAACTCTGGATGGATTGGGCCCGGCAGGCGGCAACGCGCACTGTTCCGAACGCAGCGCTGACGGCAGCAAGGACCAGGAATACGTTCTGGCCTCAACATTTGTTCCCAAGGCTCACCTCAACAGTATGGCGCTGCTGCGGCTGGTGCAAGAACGTTTTGCGTCTGGTACAGAGGCGGCTGCAAGCTGACCGTTGAGCCCGAACAGTTGTTCTGAAAGAAAAAGATATGCCCTGGATTAAGGTCTACTCGGTAGAAGAAGCAAGCGGATTTCTGAAGAAACAGTATGAGGCGGCGATAAAGCGCGCCGGGCGTATCTGGCACATTGTTTCCATCATGAGCCAGAACCCGCGGGCTCTGAAGGCGTCCATGGATTTTTATGGGGCGGTCATGTTCGGCCGTTCTCCTCTAAGTCGTGGCCAAAGAGAGATGTTGGCTGTGGTGGTTTCGGCTGAAAATCATTGCATTTATTGAATTCGCTCGCACGCTTACGACCTTCGGGCCGAGGTCGCGGATTTTGGCATTAGCGAAGAAGCGGAGGCGGATCTTTTCGTGCACCATATCGCTTCTGATTGGCGACGGGCCGATCTGCAGAAGGCTGATCGCGCTTTGTGTGCTTACGCTATCAAGCTGACGAAATCGCCTACTTCTACGTGTGAAGAGGATATCGTCGCCTTGCGTCAGCGTGGCCTTGACGATCGCGCTATTCATGATGCAACTCAGGTGATAGGTTACTTTAACTATATCAATCGTGTGGCAGAAGGGCTTCATGTAGAGCAGGAGGATTTTATTCGGCCGTGGGAGAAATCGCCGTATTTGGGGGATGATTATTAGCATCAAAGATTTCGCAGATTTGGCAGAATAATAAAGACTATTAGGTCAGGCAGGTCAGTGGTTGGAGCCAGTTTGTAGAGCGTAGCCGGAGTTGTATGGTAGTTGCAGCGGATGGATCGCCCGATTTTTATCCAGTTTGATGGGCATGGTGGGATTTAGAGATGCGTGTTGCGTTGGTTTCTGACATTCATGGCAATTTGGTTGCCTTAGAGGCGGTTGTGGCGGATGTGGCAAAGGTAGGGCCTGATGCCGTCATTTGCCTGTGTGCCGTAGCGGTGACGGGACCACAGCCAAGGCAGTTGATCTGCCGTTTGCGCCAGCTTTGTTGGCTGGTGGTTATGGGTAAGCCGGATGCGTGGCTGCTGGATCCCCAGCCATGGTCAGCAGACGACGAGGAAGCGCGCCGGTTGCTGGAAGTCGAACTTTGGAGCGCGTCGGTCATGAAACCGGATGATCTGGATTTTGTGCGGACATTCCAACCGACGGTGGCATTATCATTGGGTGCCAGGCAGGACCTGCTTTGCTACCATGGTTCTCCTCGTTCTAAAACAGACTTCATAGGACTGGAAACGCCAGAAGATGAACTGCTCGAGAAACTGTTAGGTAAATGGGCTACAGTTATGGCAGGTGGGCATACTCACCAGCAGATGCTGCGTCGTTTTGACGACGCTATTTTAGTTAACCCCGGCAGCGTGGGATTGCCCTATGAGATGCGAGATGGACGTACGGTCAATCCATCTTGGGCTGAATATGCGTTGTTGGCAGCAGGGCCGGGTGGCTTGCGGGTTGAATTCCGGCGCGTACCGGTTGATGTTGAAGCTGTGACTGCGGCCGTTACTGTAGTGGTATGCCTAATCCTTATTGGTGGTTAAAGGATTGGCAGTAGTAGATTTGGCGACAACCGGGAAAGGTTGTTTTACTTTTTGTGAGTAATAATTTATGGTGCGAGTAGACTGGGATCAACTACTGGCGGATTGTGTGGACTTTACGCAGCGGATGATTCAGACGCCAAGTATGCCCCATGAAGAAGCGCAGGTGGCGCAATTGATTGCTGCCGAGATGCGCGGGCTGGGTTTTGCGGGGGTGCATATCGATGGCATTGGTAACGTTATTGGCCGCATACGGGGCCAGGACCCAAAGCTTGCTGCCTTGGTGCTCAACAGCCACACGGATCACGTCGATCCCGGCGATCCTAGATTGTGGCCTGTACCGCCTTTTTCGGGGTCTATCGTCGACGGCCATATTTTGGGGCGGGGCGCTTGCGACATCAAGGGGCCGCTTGCGGTGCAGGTGTATAGCATGGCGGCTTTCTTGCGCGCCGGAATACGACCGCGCCGCGATGTGGTCTTCACAGGCGTTGTGCAGGAAGAGGTTGGTGGGGCGGGCGCGCAATATTGGGTCGAAAACCTGGACTACCCGGTGGCTTTGGTTGTCTTAGGGGAACCGTCTGAAAACAGGATCGCCCTGGGTCACCGTGGCATTGTGCAAACATGGGTTACCTTTGCAGGACGTTCGGTGCATGCTAGTATGCCTGAAAGTGGAGACAATCCCAACTATGCCTTGGCGACGTTCTTGGGGCGATTGGCGGAGCAGCAAGGGAAGTTGAGCAGCCACCCACTTCTGGGACGGACCAGCGTCACGCCTACGGTGGTCGAGGTCGATACCACGAGCTTCAATGTCACCCCGGCTTGGACGCGCGTATTGCTTGACTGCCGCACAGCCAGCGAAAGTCTCGACAGCCTCCATGAATTTTACAGCAGCCTGGCTACCGATCTACCATTTGCCTTAGAGGATGCGATGGGATGTGGCCCGTCGCAGAGTGACACAACTATCTATGGTTATTACACCGCTCCTGAAAGCGAAGTGGCGCAGAAAGCAAAAGCGGCTATTGGAAAAGGCATGGGGCGCGAAGCTGAATTCATTAGCTACCAGTTCGCCACGGACGGCCGTCTATTTGTGCCCTATGATATCCCAGTCATTGGCTATGCTCCTGGAGAGGGCAAGCTGGCGCATACGGTGAGGGAGCGCATTTCCATTGCGCAAATGGGGGAGGCTATTCGAGGGTATGTAGGTTTGCTGCAGGAGTTCTAGCGTTTTCTACTGTCCAGTCTAAATTAAACTTCATACAGCAAGTCAATATAGCGTTTCAAAATATCGCCGACGACGCCACGGGCG
>JAACFF010000104.1 GCA_009937635.1 Chloroflexota bacterium | reverse complement strand
CGCGGGACAATATGACCTGATGAACCGTTTAATGACCTTTGGGCAGGACATCAGATGGCGTAAATATGTGATTCAGCAAGCTCAACTGCCATATGACGGCCGTTTGCTGGACATTGCCACCGGCACCGGAGAAATCGCCCTCGAAGGCATGAATCGCGTGCCCGGTCTGCGCGCGGTTGGCGGGGATTTTACGATCGAGATGATGCAGGCCGGCAAGCGAATTCCCGCGCGACAGTATATTCGCTGGGTGGGCGCGGATACCCTGCGTTTGCCATTTCCTGACAACTGCTTTCATGCCGTCACTTCCGGTTTTTTGATGCGCAACGTGATTGATGTGCAGGCTGCTTTTGAAGAGCAGATGCGGGTAACGAAACCGGGTGGCTGGGTGGTAGTGCTGGAATCCAGCCCGCCAAAGGAAAACCTTTTACGGCCGTTTATCCTGTTGCACCTGAACATCATCATCCCTGCGCTTGGTAGACTGATCTCTGGGGACATTGAAGCGTATCGTTATTTGCCTGACAGCACACAACAGTTTCGCGATCCGGAAGGGCTGGCCACAATAATGCGCCAGGTTGGCTATCTCAACGTTTTCTACCGGCTGTTTATGTTTGGCACCATTGCCATACACAGTGGGCAGAAACCGTGGCGTTGAAGCCACTGTAAGGTCGCTTACACGGCTGTATGCTGATAGACCTATAATTGGGCGCATGAAACGACTTATCCCACTCATGTTTATTGTTGCTTTATTGCTGGTTGCCTGCGCCGGGGATCAGCCGGAGCCGGCAGTGGAAGCCACGCCCACGGAGCAGGTGGCTGCCGTGCAGGCCAGCGCCACGGAGACGGAGATGCCACTACCAACTGACGTGCTACAAGCAACGGCCGAATCCGCAACCGAAGTTCCCACCAGCGAACCCACTGCGCAGTTGCCGCCAACCGCGACAGCGGCGGTGCTCCCATCACTAACGCCGCCGCCTCTGCCCGGTGAGGAAACGGCCGCGATACAGGTGATCAGCGGGCAGACCGCGGAAGGGGCCTATTTCCTCGGCGATCCCAATGCCCCGGTTACAGTGATAGATTACTCTGATTTCCTCTGACCTACCTGCCGTGCCTACGTGCTAGGCACTGAGCCCCAAGTGGTGCAGGAGTATGTGCAGACGGGGAAGGTCAAGCTGGTTTTCTGGCCTGTTCTCAACCACAACGATCCCAGCGTCTATGCCACCTTAACGGCCCATTGCGTTGGCCGCCAGGACGCGGATAAGTTCTGGCAAGTGCATGAAACGCTTTTTAACAACCAGAGCGACCTTTGGCGAGCGGACAAGGAGTATTTTGTGAACACGGCCGTGGCCGCAGGAGTCGACCAGGCTGCCTTTGAGGCTTGCTACGATGACCAGGGCGCACTGGACGAGGTATTGGAACTAGACGCCATTCGCCGGCAGCGTGGCATCGCCGGCCAGCCGATGTTTGACATCGCCGGCACAGTATACGGCGGTGCGCCTCCATTTGAGTCGTTTGCCGAAGTGTTGGATGCTGTATTGGCGAGTCAGTGAGGAACCAGGATCCTGCGCTTTGAGTTCTCCCTGCTTTTCCGTATACTTCGCAGGTTATGGTCAATCCCCTCGAGAAGAAAATCGCTATCGTTACCGGAGCTGGCCGTGGCGTTGGGGCTGCCATCGCCCATACCCTGGCTACAGCAGGCGCTTGTGTGGCGGTTAATGATTTAAATCCGGATCGCGCCGAACAGACGGCGTCAGCCATTCGCCAGGCGGGCGGCCAGGCCATGGGCATCGCTGCCGATATTTCCAATAAGTTTCAATGTGTGCACCTGGTTGAAAGTACACGCCAGGAGTGGGGACGGTTAGATATCCTGGTCAATAACGCGGCCATACGACCATCTTCCACGATCCTCAAAATGGATGAATGGGCGTGGCAACGTTGTCTCGAAGTCAATCTGAAGGGCACGTTTTTTATGAGCCAGCTCGTGGGACGGGTGATGGCTGATGAAAACCAGGAACGGGGGGGGCTGATCGTCAATATCGCCTCCACCGCCGGTTTTGAGACCGCTTTGCCGGGACGTGCTGCCTACGCTGCCAGCAAAGCGGGTGTTGTGGGATTCGGCCGTGAGTGCGCTCGTGAATTCGCGGACCATGGCATTCGCGTCAGCACCATCCTGCCGGAGGAGACAGATAACCCATCAGCAGAGCAAATAGCCGGCGTTGTCCTAACCCTGTGCACACATGCCCTAGCCCCAACTCCAGACCAATCGATCACAATTGATAACCTCCGAGTCCTCCACTGAGCTGGCTGGGCACTGACTGTTAATCTGTTGAATGTTGGCTGTTAGCTGTTGAATGTTGACTGTTGTCTCGATACTTCTGCGTAAGCTGGTGCTCTTCACCTAAAAGGGCAAAGATCCCCTCGACAGCTCCTTCTGTGTAGCTGCGATCCATATCTTCGCCAAGCTCCAGAGCGGCAAACAAGGCCTCCAGGGCGTTGCCATATTTGCGCTGCTTAATTGCTTTTGTGGCGACTAGGTACTGCTCATCCAGCGCTTCCAGCCCTGTCAATCCATCCCCGTCTTCCATGTCGAAAAGAAAACGAGCCAATGAACGTAGCTGGACGGCCGTTTCCGTTTGCGGGCTCTGGGGAAAATCAGTCAACAACACGTACGCTTCAAAACCCCGCCCTTTGCGCAGATGCTGCTTCGCCTGTCCTATGCGCTGCGCCGGATCGGAACTGCCGCTGATGCGCGGCGCAGGGGGTGGTTTCTCCAGGGTACTCTGCACAAATCGTTGTACCAGGACGGCTGGCCTTGCTCCCGTAAATTCGCCGACAACCTGCCCATTGCGGAATAATTTTACTGCCGGAATACTGCGGATCTGGAATTTCCCGGCCGTGCGCTTATTATGTTCCGTATCCAGCTTGGCCAGAATAAAATCGCTATCCGGATCGACGGCTATGTCCTCCAACACAGGTCCAAGCTGGCGGCAAGGACCACACCACGTCGCCCAAAAGTCCACCATCACCGGCGTTTTGTAAGATCGCCGGATCACCTGCTGCTTAAAGTCCCTATCGTCGACGTCGATCACGGCCCATGTTTGTTCTGGGGCTTTATCCTTTTTTAGGAAGTTGAACAATTTCATTATCTCTCCCTCCACCTGGCACATCGTGCTTTATTCGTAAGAAAGTTGGGTTGCAGATTGTCTAAGCAAGCGAAGTTTAACACACATGGGTTGCCTGGCGACTGTAAGCTGCCTTGCATTGTGTGTTAGATGACAGACTTTGCGGCTTTAAGTGAACTATTATCGTAGGATGCTGCGAGTCAAACGCAATTTTCAAAAGGAGTGTAGCGACTATGCCCAAAGCGATCTGGAACGGGGCCGTCTTGGCCGAAAGTGACAACACGAAAGTTGTAGAAGGAAACCATTACTTTCCGCCTGATTCCGTAAACTGGGACTATTTTCAGAATAGCAGCTATGCCACTACCTGCCCATGGAAGGGGGTGGCCGGCTACTATGACGTAGAAGTGGACGGTCAGGTGAACCGTAACGCCGCCTGGTTTTATGCCCAGCCGTCTAGTGCGGCCCAAGAGATCAAGGATCATGTGGCCTTTTGGCACGGCGTTAAGGTTGTGAAAGATGGGGACGAGCAAGGCGGTTCTGGATTCACAAGCCGCTTCAAACAATTATTTAGGTAAGAAACGAATCACCCATCTCGTCTTTCTGAGTAGACACCAAGCAGAGAGGGACCAAAAAGAATAAGCAAGCACGTTGTGGTCAGATGGCGATCTGGACGGGTCTAACGGCCGCGGTCAAAGGATTTTTCCAACTGCCCAACGAATGAAATTGGACTAGCTGGCGTCCTCTCTGCTGGAAGGAGAATACTCATGATAGATTATGCCCTAGTATTTATTTATGCTTCATTTATCGGTGTGATTGCTGTGTCTGCGGGCACAGTGCTAAAACCCCTCTTCAACCAGCGTGATGAAAATTGTTACGCAGGTTGTTAACTGCCAAGCCCTCGTAGGTTTTTGAGACTTACGGGGGTTTTTTCATTCCCTCCCCCGCGTAACTCAAGCTTTCCAGCTTGATCGTAACCTGGAAAGGATGCGCTACGATTCCCTCCGTAACTCAAGCTTTCCAGCTTGATCGCAACCTGGAAAGGATGCGTTACGATTCCCTCCCCCCGTAACTCAAGCTTTCCAGCTTGATCGCAACCTGGAAAGATTGCGTTACGATTCTTTCCGCGAAAATTATTACAACGCTCTATCTTTTTGCTTGCCTTATGAGTTATACTGTAAGTAGGTAAGCCAATGCACCACACAATGCAGGTTTCACCGCCACCGGCTCCGCCTTATTGCTTTGTTACACAGATGCCTGCGTAGCAATGCTCAAAGGATCGTTGTAAAGTCGAGGCTTTGAGAGTTTTTGTAAGAACTAGGGGGATCAACATGACCAAATTACATGAATTGCACGAATTAGGGCAATCTACCTGGCTCAATTATATGCGCCGCGCTTTTATTCAGTCTGGTGGACTTCGTGAGCGCCTGGCCGATGGCATCCAGGGGGTCACGGCCAATGCAGCCGTGTTTGAAGAGACCATTTCCAATTATGACGATTATGACAAACAAATACGCGCAGAGGTGATGGCGGGCACCCCGACCACCCGCATTCAAGAAGCGCTCATGGTCGACGACGTGCAGCGCGCCGCCGATCTCCTGCACCCCATTTATGAAAGCAGTGAGGGTCTCGACGGTTTTGCCAGCATCGAACTGGATCCTTCGCTGACCGACGAACAGGTCTGCGCCGTGGCCACGGCGCGTCGCCTGCTAACACGGATCGATCGCGGCAATGTCATGGTCGAAATGCCGGCGACCCGCCAGGGCATTGCCGCCATGGAGACACTCACCGCCGATGGTGTTTCGCTCAATATCACCCACATCTTCTCCATCAGTGTGTTTGAGCGCGTGGCCCAGGCTTACATCGCCGGACTGGAAACTTATTTCGAGACGCGCAGCGTATGGCGCACCGCCCCAACGGCCGTTGCTTCATTTTCACTGGCGCCCATCGACAGCGCAGTAGACGAGAGACTGGTGGCCATGAACAGGTCCGACCTGATGGGCAAGACGAGCATTGCCATGGGCAAAAGGCTATATGCGCGATTCCAGGCGATCTTCAGTGGTCCACGGTGGCAACAATTGGCATCCCGTGGCGCACGTGTGCTCAGGCCGAAATGGACACGCATCACGCCCTACGACTCACGCTATCCTGTCACGCTCTACGCAGATGCCTTAATCGGCCCGCATACCGTACTCACCTTCACACCGCCGGCATTGGACGCCTTTCTTGAGCACGGCTCGATTGCTCCTACCGTTGGCCAAGATCTGGCTGGTGCCACATTGCATCTCCTGGAAATTCAGAAGCTGGGTCTAGATCTGGAAATGTTAGTGGAGGAAGTGCAACAGACGCATCTGGACGCCTCAGACAAACGATACCAAGCTCTGATCCAGGCCGTCATTCGGAGGCTTTACGAAGAAACGCCTCGTGGTGGAATAAAGGGTTAACCTCAGCTCACGAAATCTGACTGTTAGGCGGACCATTCAAGATCTTTCTGAATGGTCTCCTTTATGAAACTATCCTTGCATGCTAGAAATCCAACAATTTCATGTGGTTATTGTTGGGCTTCATCAGGATGCGCGATTAGGTAATCTCGAAAGCTCAGATGCCGGGCTACTTTTGCCTTCGCTAACTTTCTAAATTGTATATTATTTGAGTAACCACCCCGCTTCTGTTACCCTTGATTTCCAAATAGAGGTTAGCCAAAAGCGCCTGGAGTAGATCAATGAGGATTCGCGCAGCGAGAAGTTTACGGAGCCGCCGCACGAATCCTTAATACATTTAATTGATTGTGTTACGTTCGGCCGTACTTTCATTTATCTTCGCTGTATTGGCGCTGCTGCCTTCCGGTTGTCAGGCGCTGCCGTCCGCGAACCAGGCTGCCACGCTTTCACCGGCAACGGCGGCTATGCCAGCGATCGCCCCGTCCGCGGCGGCTCCTACCCTGCTGCCAACTGCCACTGACTCGGCCGGCTTCCCGACGCCAACTTCCACGCCACTGCCCACGCTTGCCCCAACGTCCACTCCCTTTAATACCTTGACTGGCACACTTCCTCCGTGTGGCCAGATATTGCCCATTATTTCCGATTACGATGGTGACATGGTTGAATCGCTCGATCCTGATCCCCAGGACCTGGCGCGCTTGCAGGAGATGCTCCCCGCTGCAGCACAGCCTGCTCTCGACCGCATCTTGAACGCCCCGGCCACGGTCGGCCTGGCTGCATATCGTGCCGGTCAGGAAGATCAGGGCGTTTATCTCAACCCCGAAGCACCGATGCCTCTCGCCTCAGTCGTCAAAGTCATTCACCTTGTCGCCTATGCTGAAGCCGTTGCCGCTGGCGATCTTGACCCAACCAGTACGGTTTTTCTGGATGAATTGCAGGCCTTCTATCTGCCCAACATCGACCTGGGTGCCCATTCGCGGGCTTTGTCGGATCTGGAGGATAACGGCCGTGTCTTCGGCGATCCGCCCGCCGTCTTGCTGGACGAAGTGCCACGCATGATGATCGCCAGAAGTTCCAATGCTGCCACTGACTACTTGCACTTACTGTTGGGGCAAACAAGGGTCGAGGAAACGGCCGTTGCCCTTGGTCTTACCAGCCAAACCGCTCCCTGCCCTTTCCTCGGTCAATTTCTGACGATGGGTAACCACGCCTTGCCAAACAATAACGGGTATCAAGCGTGGGAGCAATACATGGCCGATCCTTACAGCTTCGGTCGAGATGCCATGTTCCTCACGGAGAATTTCAGCGGTGACCCCAAGTTTCGCCAGACGGCCGTTGATTGGCGACGGCGTACCCGCCAGCCTTCAGGCCAGACCCAGCGCTTATTTAGCAAGGATTTCAATGCCCGGGGCAGTGCGGCCGATTATGCTGCACTCATGGCGCGAATAGCCCAAAATGGTCTCAGCAATGGCGAAAGCAGTTTTATTGCCCGCCGTTTCCTGGAATGGCCGATGCGTTTCGCCGATAACCAGACCCTTTTTAGCAATTTGGGTTACAAGAATGGATCATTGCCAGGAATCTTGACCACGGTTTACTATGCTTATCCGAAAGGCGAGACAGCCCCCATTGTCGTGGCCCTTTTCTTCCGTGATTTAGAAGGGCGAACATCCCGGGAATTGCGCGATAATCTGGCACAAGATGAACTGGCGCGCTGGCTTCTTTACGAGCCAGAAGCTATTCCCGCCCTACGTGCAGTGCTATCTGTGCCAAGTCCTTGAACAATATTAAGCCACCACGCCATTATTGATAATTTTACCGTCCTGCATCTCCACTACTCGACTCGCAAATGACATCACGCGTGGATCATGCGTGGCGAAAACAAAAGCCGTTCCTGTCTCTTCATTGAGACGCTTCATAATCTCCATCGCTTGCCGGCCGTTCTCCGTATCCAGATTGGCCGTCGGCTCATCCGCCAGCACCAACAAGGGATCGGGAGCCAGAGCCCGGGCAATGGCCACACGCTGCTGTTGTCCACCGCTCAACTGGTCGGGCCGGTGCTTTACGCGGTCCGACAGGCCCACAGCATCTAACAGACCCATAACCTTATCTTTGCGTTCGTTAGATTTAACCCCATTTAATAACAAGGGCAGTTCCACATTCTCGTAGGCGCTGAGCACGGGGACCAAAGCGAAGAATTGAAAAATAAAGCCAATCATTTCCCGTCGCAAATCTGCCCGTTTGTTCTTGCTATATTGGGTCACATCTTGCCCATTGATTTTGATGATGCCGCTGTTTGGTTGATCCAAACAGCCCATCAACTGTAACATCGTCGTCTTGCCCGAACCGCTGGGGCCGACAATCGTCGTGAATTCCCCTTCTTCAATACTGAGCGTTACCTCATCTAAGGCGCGCGTTTCTACCTCACCAATCGTATATATTTTTGTTGCATTTTCCAATTCAATAACTGACATCTGATTTCCTCTTGGTGAACAAGTTTCATACTTGTTCATCCTGTTCAGTAAGATTGTAGCTTATTCACCACGGCAAGATACAAGTTTGCCCTACAAATCCTACAGTGCATGCAATGCCTTTACTGGTTCTATACGTGCCGCGTACCAGGCTGGATAGATAGACACCAGCGAAACAATGAAAAACATTAACAATGAGAGCACAAGCGCATCAGCGGGAGCAAATGCAGGATACATCTTGCTTCCCAAAGCCATACCTTCAATTGCGCCCATCGCATCGGCGCTAAATTCAATGCCCACCCTGGCCAGATAGGCTATAAGCCCAGCTCCCAGGACCAGACCGGCAGCTACACCCAGCAGAGCCAGGATGATCGCTTCGAAGAGAACCATCAACATGATTTGCCGTCCTTTCATACCCAGCGAAGCCAGGATGCCCAATTCACGCGTACGCTCAAAAACGGACATCAGCAGCGTATTGGCAATCAACACAGCCACAACCAGGATGACGATGATGTAGAGGATGTAATAGAAGCCCCCCGCCTGTTCCATCAGCGTCAACAATAGGGCATTTAAATCTTCCCAAGTGAGGACGCTGATGCCAGGCGCTTGTAAAGCCGCGGCCACTTTTGCCGTGTCTTCGCGATCGTTGAGCATTACGATAATACTGCTAGTCCGGCTGCCACTGTTGCTGAAAGCCTGAGCTTGCGCCAGAGGCATAATCACCGTGTTCTGGTCGTAATTCAAAATACCCGTATTGAATAGGCCAACTACGGTGAATATATCCTCATTAACTTGTCCGTCAGCGCCACCCATGGTCAGGCTTACCCGTTGCCCGACAGTGATATCCATATCGTCGGCCAGCCTTTTACCAATAAGAACCTGGCCACGGCCGTCTGCCGTGAGATAATCGCCTTCCACGATCCCCTCACGAACCGGTGCATGAAAATCATCATTGGAATCAATCCCGGTCACTTGTAAACCTGTCGATTCACGTACCGTACTTAGAACGCCACTAGACCATAATACGGGAGCGGCTGATTGGACCTCACTGAGTGCTTCCGCTTGGGACACCAAGATATCACTATCTTGCAGCAAGTCCCTCGACAACAAACTTAACTTCTCTATCTCATACGTATCGTCTCGTAGTTGCAGATGCCCTGTGTTCAGTCTGATATTATCGCGTAGACCTCCGGCTATAATGCCGGCAAGCAAGCCGCTCATCATAATGAGCACCATCATCCCCAGCGCCACAGCCAACAATGTTAACAAAGTTCGCCGTTTGTTTCTTACCAGATCGCGGTAAGCAATCACCCAAAATCTCTTTAAAGCCATCTCTTTTTCCTAAATATGATGCAGCGATTCAGCCGGCTCATTACGCGAGGCTTGCCAGGCAGGGATAAACGACGCCAGCGCCGCTATAATTACAACCGCGAAACCATAAAAAACAATATTGGCGATGGGAATGCTGGGATATATACGATTGCCTACCAGAGCGGTTATGTCGCCTGTCCCCTCTGCCATGGAATAATCAATGCCTACCCTTGCAAAAGCAGTAACCAGCAGCCAACTGACGATGCAGCCGAGTACGGCGCCGATGACGCCTATGAACATGCCTTCCAATAAAAACAAACCCATCAATTGCCGGCCCTTCATTCCTAGAGCAGCCAGGACACCCATTTCACGCGTTCGTTCATAAACTGCCATCAGCATCAGATTTAGAATGCCGATGCTGGCCATGAGCAGCACAATAAAACCGAGAGCTGTTGTGAAAGCGCCTTTTTGGGCCAATACTTCCCCAATCTCAGGGCGCAAATCGTAAAATGAATCAATTTCGTAGTTGGATAGTTCGGGCTCCAGGCTTGAAATTAAGCTCTCTTCCTGGCCGATTTCTTCCAGAGTAATGGCCACTTCGGTTTCCTGATCGCGCAGATTATAGAGCGTCTGCGCTACAGGTAGATTTATGTACACCAATCCTTTTTCGGCATCGCCGAGTCCTAAGTTGAAGATACCGACAATAGTCATCGAGCGCTGTCTCATGGATTCATCTTTGCGCTTACCCACCAGCGTGATGCGGTCGCCAATGCTAACATTTAGCAAGTTGGCCATTTCTTGTCCGATCAGGATATTGTCACCGTCGTCACTGTTTAAAAAGCGGCCCTCGCTGATATTCTCGGCAACGAGACTGACCGACGCTTCGCTTTCTGGTTGGATAGCGGTGATGCTCACCGGGTACGTTCCTTCACGGCTGCTGACCATGCCGCCCGTGCTGATCCGTTTGGAAGCGTTCACCACGTTGGGTTCATTATTCACCTTCTCGACCACGATGTCGGCGTCATCCAATGGCAGCAATGGCAGCCGGGTTGACTTATCGCGGAAGCCAGGTGCGTGAACCTGCACATTGCCACCATAAAGGCGTACCGCATTGCTGTAGATCGCCTGGTCAGAGCCTCTGATTATTGCATCCATAAAAATGAGCAAGACCATGCCCAGCACAATGGCGATTGAGGCGATCAATGTTCTACGCCAATTGCGCCACATGTTGCGCCACGCCATCTTAATGTATTTTGCCATCTTCTTATCTCCTCGTATAAGATGTTCGTAAATATAGAACTTTTACAATCGGTAAATCGTCCACCGATAGTCATCATTTTCAATCATTGTTACTGTGCCTTAACTCGTATTGACTCTTTTCTAATGCGTATTGAAAACATGCCATCCCAAAGTATTCTTTCGCTTCCATAAAGCGCATCCCTATTTTTTCAAGCACACGTTGTGATGCGATATTGTCTCTATGCACAATGCCCACTATGGTATTTAAGCCCAGTGTCTCAAATCCATATTGCAAACTGGCATGTCCTGCCTCCGTTGCAAAACCCTGCCCCCAAAACTTGTTGCCTAATATGAAATCAACCTCGACTTCATCTGTCTCGGGCAGGTATTGCAAGCCGCAGCGCCCCATCAGTTTCTCTTCTGAGCGTGAATGAACCGCCCACAATCCATATCCATGTTTGCCCCAATGCTCGAGCAAGCCCCGGATCATCTTCTCCACTTGTACCCGGGATGGGGGAGAACTGTTTGGAAAGTGCCGTAAAACATTCTTGCCCAGCAGGATATGGTACATGTCGTCTACATCCTGCTCATTGAAGGCTCGAAGGGTCAGCTTCGCTATTTTAATCGCCACTGTTTCCATTCGCTATGCCAACGTTGTACTAACTGCACGCCGAGAATCCTGGATTCTCTCTGGCTGCATTTCGTCTTGTTCAAACCACTGGCTTAGACGGCCGATATCAAATATCTTCACCGAACCCCTTGCTGCTCCTAACACCCGCTCCAACGAATATTGTGTAACCGCGATCTTGCGCTCAATAGTCAAAAGCGGAGCCTCATGGCCTTCTTCTGCCAATAACAAAAAGGCCAACTTTTCAGCCAACGCTTGCCCGATCACAATGATGATTTCACCAATTTCGTCAGGATAGCGTGTGTCAAAAACGCCCTCTTCAACACCCTGATGAATTATCTTGGATAGAGGGAGCGTCGTAGCAGTAACGGATGCCGTTTTTAACTTATAGCGCAATACAGCATTGTCATCATCATAAAAGACCTCAAGTATGCCTTTCAAGAAAGCCTTGTTTTCGATCTTCCAATTCTCGATTGTGCTAAAGAAAAGGTGAAATTTCTCCAGCGCACCGAGATTCTTATCTTCCACAATAGGCTCAACCATCTGAATAGTGTGGACCAGCATGCGCTCAATAAGCTCATCCAATAGTTGGATTTTAGAGCGGAAGTAGTGGTAGAAAGTGCCCTTTGCGATGCCCACAGTGTCGATGATGTCCCTAATAGATGTTTGTTCAAAGCCCTTAGAATAGAAAAGTTCCTGGGCGACATCGAGGATTTCGTTGCGTCTTTCATCGTATTCTTTGACGACTCTCGCCATGTCCATTCCTCTCTCTAGATAACCTTTGATCCGTTTCCAATTGAGCTGCGACCGACGGTCGGTCAGTATACTGAATAATACTCGATTTTCCGCGCCCGTCAATATGCCCTATGCCTGCCCTTATCATCAACTTGCGGCCATAACCTTCGCATAGACTTTCTGCCTGCTCGGGGTCTCGGTTTCCCCCTGTTTGATTAGCCCGGGAACAAATCCGCGTGCAGTGACGTTATCTGGATAGTGGATCTTTAACTCGTAAGGAGTCTGATATGTCTGGAAAACAATCCAAACTGCTCGTTTTTTGGGCTGTCCTGTTTGTATTATCGCTCTTCTTCATATTCGGCAGCCTGGATACATCGCCGTACACTATTAGCTTTCCGCCAATTGATTCCCAAGAACCAACTGGTGAACCTGAAAGCGGTGAGCTGGTTGAAGAAGCGGATTTCAACTGGAGCCTGGCAGTGGCGATTGTCACGGCCGTTGCCTCAGCCGGCGGCTTTATCGCCACCACCCTCTTCGCCCTGCGTGAAGACCGGCGCGAAGCGGCCATGCACAATTTGCAAATCGAGAGCTTGAAACGGGAGATTGCGCATAAGGATTTGGAAATAGCCAGGCTGTGGCAGCAACAGAGACAGCACGATCGTTCGTAAAGATCCCTTTCGCTATTGCCAGAGGATTGCGCAGGATGCACGAACAAGTTGCCTACTGCATAAAACCCATGACAGCTTGTTCGCGGACCCAGTTGTGCATTCCAGGTGGACGGCCGTTGCGGGCTGCGTTATCATCAGTCGCCAGGTGTTATCTGGCAGATCTCGGTGATGGAACAAGCAGGAAACAACGAAGCATCTGAGCAATGGGGAGAGCGAACACGGCGGCTTACACGCAAGTGGTTCTGGGCACCTATGCTGGTAGGGGCGGTGGCATTGTTGGTTGCCGTATGGGCCTGGAGCCAGGTGGAACCCGACCGTGTCAGTGAGCTGTTTGACACCCTCGTCGACGTCGATCTCAACCAAGGGCGCATCGATACCGCCTTACCCATTCCTCGTGGAGAGCTGACCATCAGCCAGGGCTTTGTGCCCCGGCATGACGGCTTGCAAGAGATTGAATTGACGCTGGCGCGATATGGTGAAACGACGGAAATAGATAACGGCCGTTTGACTCTGCAGCTATTGGCTGAGGATAGCCAGGTGTTGGGAGAAAAGAAGCTGGAAACAGCCGCACTGGCCCACAACCAGGTCGTCAAGTTTCCTTTTCCCCGGCAAACGGATTCGGCCGGACAACCGTATACACTCAAGATCAGCGGCAACCCTCAAAATACGATGTCCGTGTGGGGGTACAGCCTCGATAGCTACGGGGGCGGCGCCGTGTCCCTGCAAGGCGACCAGGCGGACGGAGATGCGGTTCTTACTACCGCGCAGGATCTGCGCTTTTTAACTCGTTACCATCTTACCTGGCTGGGCGCGCTCAACTCCCTGGGAGAAACCTTTTATTTCGAGGGCTTGTTATTCTTGCTTGCCTTGATATTTCTGCCCATGCCCGGCTGTCTGCTACTGTTCCTCTTCCATAAACGTTGGATAAGTTCCCTCGCTGGGCAAGCGCAAACGGACGGCAATGCATGGCCCTGGGATCCAGCGGCCTGGTGGGGCACGGCGCTGGCTTTAGGAATAGCCGCCTGGCCTTTGCTCTGGTTGTGGCTGACATTGATCGGCGGTCGCTGGAGTGGCTGGCTCTTGTGGTTGGTCATTGCTGCCGGTTGGTTTGCTGTGGGCTGGTTGTGGTGGCGTGATAGAAAGGAGCGGCGTCAGCGAATTGAAAAAGCCGAGGAATTAAGTGGCTTGCCACCCCATCCGCCGTTGACTTTATCCTGGCGCACGGAACATCTCATTCTGTTAATTATTATCCTGCTTGGGCTGGCGGTACGGCTGCTGGCCGTACGTGATGTCGCCTTTCCGCCCTGGGTTGATTCGAGCCGCCATGCACTGATCACGGCCGTTATGGTAGAGAGCGGCCAGGCGATCAGCGAGTATATGCCATTCCTGCCGGTGGATCGCTTCCCCTACCATTTTGGCTTCCACGCCCTTTCCGGCAGCCTGGCCTTAATGAGCGCCTGGCCCCTGGAAAGACTATTGCTTTATCTGGGGCAGTTACTCAACGCGCTCGTGCCCCTGGCCCTTTATGCCGCGGTCTGGCTGGCCACCCGCCGCCAGGGTGCAGGGCTGCTTGCTGCCTTTCTGGCGGCGCTGCCCTTATTTTTCCCAGCATACTACGCAACCTGGGGCCGATTTACCCAGCTAATCGCAGTTTACGTATTACCCATCTTATTGGCCTTAAGCTGGCGACTGGTGCGTGGAAAAGGGCAATGGCAGCGCGTCTGGTGGCTGGTGGCCTTGCTCGCGGCCGGTTTGTTCCTGGCCCATTTTCGCGTCTTTCTTTATTACATTCCTTTTGCCCTCCTGATTTGGCTGGTTAGCCTGGGCCGCAATAGTCGCTGGCTGGCCATGGCCTCCGGTCTGGCCTTGCTGTTAATCGCGCCGCGGTTGATCCAGTTGTTGATAGATACGAATCCCGTGCAGCTCGCTGGCAGGACCATCGCCAACTACAATAATTTCCCCGCAAGTTACTTCACCACGGGCTGGGAGCGGGCATTTGTTGCTGCCGCTGCTGCCGGCCTTGTATTGGCAATTATTGCAGCCATTCGACGCCGGCGATGGACTGTGCTGCCTCTGGTATTGGTGGCCTGGGTGGCCGTTCTCTTTCTCCTGCTATCCGTGGACCGCATTGGGGTGCCGGTGACTTCCCTGGTTAACCTGAACAGCATGTACATCATCCTCTTCGTGCCTCTGGCTATGTTTTTGGCCATTGTCGTCGAACAAGTTTGGCGCTGGTTACGCCAGCAACATTGGCTTTTGCAGCTGGCGGGTTACGTTTTAGCAGGCGCTTTGCTCGCCGCCATGTTCCTTTTTGGCGTGCGACAGCAGATCAGCATTCTAAATGTACAAACCATTCTGGCCCAACCAGAAGATGTCGCTGGTTTGCTCTGGGTCGATGCCAACCTGCCTCCTGAGGCCAGTATTGCCGTCAACAGCTGGCGTTGGTTGGGAGAGACCTGGGCAGCAGCCGACGCGGGCGCGTGGCTGCTGCCGCTAACGGGTCGTAGCGCCAGCACACCACCGATCGATCATATCTATAATCGTGATCTCTTTAAGGAAGTGCGTAAATTTAACGAGGCGGCAAATGCTGTTTCAGATTGGTCTGATCCAGCCCAGGCGGATTGGTTGCGTGAGCAAGGTTTTGGCTATGTTTTCATAGGCAAGAAGGGCGGCTTCTTTGACCCGGCGGTGTTGGCGCGTAATCCTAAGATGGAGATGCTTTACGGCCGTTTAGGTGTGTTCGTCTTCGGCATAGACGATTAGCCGGATTTGCTTATAACGCAGTGCGGCATTATAATTATGGCGTTGATTTACCCATATGTGAATCTGACTAACCAGACTGAACAAGCAAGTAAAAATCCATGCATTATTTCTCCCTAAAGGACGAAAAACAAAGCGCTGCTGACATGATGCGGGACGCTTGTGAGCAGCTCCGGCATGAGCCGTGGGTTGCCAACTGCCTGTTTATGACGGGCAGTTTCGGGCAGGGGAATGATGGGTAACCAAACCATCAAGATAAAGATTGACCCCAATGAAACCATGCGCTTTCCCGGTGTATGCGTGCATTGCACTTGTCCCGCAACGGAGAGCATGGTTTTGGAGAAGAAGGAAGGACGTACGATTCGCCAGGTGGATGTGCCGCTTTGCGATAAATGTGCGCCCCAGCTGCGCCGGCAATCGGCCGCCGAGGAGCGTTTACAGAAACTGAGCCGTCTTTTGTCTATTGTGGCCGGTGTGGCGACCGCATTGACTGTATTCTTGCTAATGGCGGGTTTTGCCATTTGGTTGCGGCTGCCTGGCGCGCTGCTCTTGGGCCTAGTAGCTGCCGTATTCGTGACCTGGTTATTTCGTCCAGTGATCGCCAAGGCAGCTTTGCCAGAAAAGAAGGAGATTCTGGAAGCGGCGCAATTGGAAGCATTTTCCTGGCGAACCGCTACTTTTGTCTTTTCCAACGAGGAGTT
>JAACFF010000467.1 GCA_009937635.1 Chloroflexota bacterium | reverse complement strand
TCCTCAAAACCGCGCGGATAAGCCTCCGAATAGGGAATATACACAATCTCGGAATCACTTCCCGTGGCTGCCTTTACCCGCTCGGCGAGTTCGCGGATGCTCACTTCTTCGGTCCCGCCAATATTATAAACTCTGCCTGGTGCGTCCGGATTTTTGATTAAACCATCGATTGCTCTCACAGCATCACTTACGTCCATAAAACAGCGGCGTTGGTTCCCGTCTCCAAATACTGTGATTGCTTCGCCCTTTAATGCCTGGCCAACAAAGCGCGGGATGACCATGCCATAACGGCCAGTCTGGCGTGGTCCCACTGTATTGAAAAGCCTAAAAAGCACCACGGGGAGCTCGTATTCGCGCACGTAGGCGAGACCTAGAAACTCATCCACCATCTTGCTGGCTGCATAAGCCCAGCGACTCTTGCTGGTGGCGCCCAAGAGTACATCGTCTTCTTCGCTGAAGGGAATCTTATTGCCCTTGCCATAGACCTCCGAGGTACTGGCGATCAGTACGCGGCAACCATAGCGCCGGCCGACCTTGAGCACGATCTCAGTACCCATCACATTGGTCTCAATGGTATGTACTGGATGCTCAACAATTAGCTTTACGCCCACGGCTGCGGCCAAATGAACGATGACATCGGCCCGCGATGCCAGGCGATCGAGCACGATTTCATTGGTTACGTCAGCTCGGGCGAAATGGAAGCAGGGGTTGTTTTCCAGGTGCTGGATGTTTTCTATACGACCAGTGGAGAGATTGTCGATGACCAGCACACGATGCCCTTGTTCCAATAATGTATCGGCCAGGTGCGAGCCAATGAAGCCGGCTCCGCCAGTTATCAAAATGGTGGAAGGTTCTCGATCAAACATTCTGATTATATCCTCTCTTATATTTTTACGATGTGGGCCGAGTTTTCGGCCACGTCAAGTGTTGCATTCCGTGTGTCTATTATCAGCCGGCTGTTTTGCACTATCCAAGGCCAGTCATAGGAGCTGTGCGCGGTCGTGATCACGATACAATCCGCCTGCTGAAGCGCCTCTTTTTCCAAGGAAATACTCAGTAAATCACGACCGGCAGCGTGAAGTTGCGGCACATAGGGATCATGATAGGATGTTATCGCCCCTTTTTCAAATAGGAGACCAATTAAATCAAGGGCTGGGGATTCCCGCAAGTCGCCGATGTCTGCCTTGTAGGCCACACCTAAAATCAGCACCTTGGAACCATTTAACGGTTTCTCTTCGTCATTCAGCGCATTGGCGATCTTGCCCAGCACATATTCGGGCATGCCGAAGTTAATCTCCGCCGCCAATTGGATGAAGCGAGCGTTGTAGTTGAGCGTCTTTAATTTCCAGGCGAGGAATTGCGGGTCAATGGGAATGCAATGACCGCCAAGCCCGGGGCCCGGATAGAAAGACATGAAGCCAAAGGGCTTGGTTTTGGCTGCCTCAATGACCTCCCATGCATCAATGCCTAGCCGGTCACACATGATAGCAACCTCGTTGACCAAAGCGATGTTTACTGCACGAAATGTGTTCTCAAGCAGCTTCACCATCTCGGCTACATTAGGGGAGGAAACCGGCACAACCTGGTCGATGATCCATGAGTATAAGCTCCTGGCCATTTCCGTACACTGCGGCGTAACCCCGCCCAGAACTTTGGGCGTGTTGTGGATTTTATAGTCTGTGCGGCCAGGGTCGATGCGCTCTGGCGAGAACGCGAGGAAGAAATCCTTGCCGACTGCTTTCGGAAGATGGTTGACTGCGATGTGCCTTCCATTGCCGCTGCTTGGTGCATCGTATCCATTTACCCGCTCTAAGGCACCTGGGCAAGTGGATTTTTCCAGGAGCGGGAGCACGATCTCCGTGGTGGTACCTGGATAAGTTGTACTTTCCAGAACGATGAGTTTTTCGTTGTGCAAGCAATTGCCAATCTCTTTGGCCACGGTGATGATATGTGAAATATCGGGATTCTTGTTCTCGTCCAACGGTGTCGGGACGCAAATGATTATCGCATCCGCATCGTTGAGCAGATCACTATCCGTTGTGGCTGACAGCCGACCGGCTTGTTGAAGGGCCAACATTTTCATAGAAGGCAGATGCTGATCTGTTTCTGCCTCTCGTCCCGAGTTTATCTTGGAGACGACAGTAGCCGTCGCGCCAACTAATGCGGCAACCTTGTTGCTTGGGATATCTGTAACGTAGGACTCACCATTGTTGATGGCGTTCACTCGCTGTTCGTCGATGTCGATGCCGACGGTTTGGAAGCCTGCTTCAGCAAAGGCCACGGCTAGGGGTAGGCCGACGTAACCCAGGCCAATCACGGCTACGGTCGCCTCGCGAGATTCAATCCTTTGTATTAGGCTCATGGAGTTTCCCTCCTGTCTTGTGCAATTAGGATCTTGCTTAACTTTTAAAATAAAACTGCCCGTAACTACTGTCTATTGCGCACTATTGTCCTCCCATGGTAAGCATGTGAATCACCGACCTGCATAGGATTAGTACGTCGAGGGTCAAGGACTGGTGTTTGATATAGTAAAGATCGTACTGCAGCTTAATGAGCGTGCCATCAATTCCTTCAGCATAACCTTGATTGACTAAAGCCCATCCAGTCGCACCAGGCTTGACCGCATAGCGCGCGCGATAGTAAGGAATGCTATCTTCCAGCTCAGGGACGTGACGCTCGGGACGCGGCCCAACGAGACTCATATCACCAGTGACGACGTTAATGAACTGTGGCAGTTCGTCAATATGGGTCAAGCGCAGCAAACGGCCGACTCGGGTGATGCGACTGTCACTCTTTGCGGTGAACGTCGGGTCGCCGATGCGGTCCGCATTAGCGACCATCGTGCGGAACTTCCAAAGACGGATCGATTTGCCACCCTGGCCCAGGCGCTGTGGACGGTAGAAAACCGGGCCTGGCGAATCCAGCTTGATGGCCAATACAAAGAACGGGAAAAAGGGAGCCAGAATAATGAGCCCGATGCTGGCTATGACGATGTCCATGGCTCTTTTCAACAACAGGTATAGCCCCTTGGAATCCCAGTCTATGGGCAAAGAGGCCGACCAGCGCTCGCCTATGTGCTCGACGGGGACGCGACCGGTGATTTCCTCGAACAACTCCGGCATGGGCACGATGCGCACGCCTCTCTCGAAACAAGTAAGCACATCCTGCATATGGCCGTTATGAACATCATTGGGCCTGGTCAGGACGATATCCGATATACCATGGTCCTGAACATAGCTGGTAAGATTGGTCCAATTACCAATTCGCGTGACGCCCTGGATATCCTGCTCTTTCTCCGATGAATCGCCACCGATGTAGCCAACGATATCGTAGCCGGGTTCATGCTCTTTAATGATCTCGGCTATTGCCCGCCCGGCCAGGTCCGCTCCTGCGATGAGTGCGCGCCGCTTAAAATTGGAGCGACCTAAAATCTTGGCGTAAAAAACGCGCCAAAGCAGAAGCAAGGTAACTGCCAGGGTGCCAACCAGCAGATAGCGGGGCCAATCCGCCCATAACGTTGGAATGAGAATGGGTACTATAATTAAAACGCCGCCCATGATAAACACGCTCTTGACGATCTTGATCACGCTAGGACGCACTTTGGCCGCTTGCTTGACGGCGTAATTGTCATTAGCGGAGGCGACCACCAGCCACATAAAGGTTATGGCGGCAAACCACACCGGGTTGGGGGTAATGATTGGAGAGGATGGGGGTGCTCCCAAGTTGACATAGAGTCCAAACAGGAGCGCTACATTGAGCAGAAATAAGTCTGCACCAACCAAGAGGATCTTGCGCTGAGAGATTTGCAAGGGAAACCTCCGCTGTCGTTGAAATGTGCTTAGGATTTGTGTGTGAACATAGTTCAAGTAGCTCATGATAATTCCTTCCTAATACTTCAAAGGTGATCTTCTAGGGTTTGTAGGTACGATGTTGGTTGGAAGGACCCCGATCAACGACTGACAAAACGCTTGCGCATCTTCGACTGAAACAGGCGCCGTTATGGCGCTAGCCTCCGATACGATTCAACTGGAACTTATGGGATGTGAGAAACAAGCTATGTTCAATGCTTGTGGGAAAACAGGTAAGGGGCGAGTCAGATGGATTCGTGCCAATTATAGATTAGGACTTTGGTGGGCAGAGACGTAGAGTTCTTTGTATAAGGATTCAATTTGCCCGACCATTCTTTGCTTGGAAAAGGCGCTGGACCGGTCCTTTGCAACTTGGCCCATCTTGTTGCACTGCTTTTCATTGGTGAGCAAATAGAGAATCCGTTCTGCCATTTCTTGTGGCTGGTGGGGCGTCACC
>JAACFF010000103.1 GCA_009937635.1 Chloroflexota bacterium | reverse complement strand
ATAAATCAGCAGACCCGTTGCATCCACTATCGTAGTGATCATGGGACCACTTATTACAGTTGGGTCGATATGAAAATAATCGGCGACCGTGGGTACTACGGTCGCCACAGTGATAGCCCACAGCACCACCACAGGCAAAGTGAGTGCCACAACTGTTGCGATCTGGGTATCTTGAATCCAGAAAAGTGCGACAAAGAAGGCAATAGCTCCCATCACCACGCCGAGAAAGAAACCAACGGATACTTCTCGTTTAAGCGCCTGCCATAAGTTTCCTAGACGTACCTCATCCAGTGTAATTGCCCGAATAATCGTTGCTACGGTTTGTGATCCGGCATTGCCACCAGTCCCTATGATGAGTGGTACGAAGAGTGTTAAAGTGATTGCGATCCGAAGTTGCTCCTGATAAAGTCTCATTACGGCGCCCGTTAAGGTGCCACCCAAGAAGAGCAACAGCAGCCAACCGATCCGTTTGCTGAATACGCGTGGTACAGACGCGGAGAAGTATGGTTGTTCAAGAGGTTCCGAACCACCAAGTCGCTGGATATCCTCTGTCATTTCTTCCTGGAAGACGTCCAGAACATCATCCACAGTGACAATACCCAAAAGACGGCCGTCTTCATCTGTTACCGGCATCGCCACGTAGTCATACCTCGAAACCATTTCAGCCAGCTCCTCCTGGTCGATGTTCACTGGCACCGATACGACTTCAGGACGCATGATTGATTCGATCAGCGCTTCTGGTTTAGCCAGGACAAAATCACGCAATGGAAGCACACCAATGAGCATATCAAACCGGTCGACTACGTAAAGGTAGGCCAGCGTTTCCGGTTCCTCAAGCGATCGCAAGAAAGCCTGCGTCTCCATCACGGTCCAGTGCCGGCTAATTGCCGCCACATCTCGGGTCATGAGCCGGCCGGCGGTTTCATCCTCGTAACCAAGTAATTCTCGGACGTCCTCTGCCTCTTCCTCCTCCATCAAACCCAGCAGGCGATCCGCAACTGGTTCCGGCAAATCCTCAAGGAATTCGGCAGCATCGTCCATTGGCAGCTCTTCCAGCAGATCCGCCAACCTTTCATCATCTACCTTTTCGACCAGTTCCTGCCGCACCAGACTGCCGGTTTCATCCAGAACCTCGCTAGCCGTTTCAGTTGGCAGCAAACCAAAGACCGTTATCGCATCCTCTGTAGAAAGCTCATCAAGAATATCTGCGATGTCAGCCGGGTGGACGTCCTTCAGCATTACGCGCAGTTGTTCAAATTTACCCTGACTAATCAGGTATTCAATTTCGTCCATTGAGGGCAAATTGAGAGTTGTCTCTTCCATGCCACCTCCCACTTGCTAATTGGGGAACCACTTGTAATGAGGATCAATTTAATGCCGGCCACCTTCATTCTGCATATGAGTTGAAAGTGGTTGCCAATTATATCGAAAGTTACTAAGATATCGTACCCCATTTCATTTACATCGATTTCGTTCAGAAAGAACCCAATCACTCTCAAGAATACCAAGTCCTTGAATAGGAGTCCGGCAATGAACGTAGACGGAAAGCAGTATCGCACAATTTGGATGAAAGAGAACGATCGGCGCGTTGTGCAGATAATCGATCAACGCCATCTACCATTTGACTTCGTTATTGAGGATCTATCCACGGTAGACGATGTAGCTCGCGCGATCAAAGAGATGCACGTTCGTGGAGCTGGCCTGATCGGAGCAACGGCTGGTTACGGCATGTATCTCGCCGCCCTTGACGCGCCACAAGCCTCGGAAGAAGCATTTCTCGCCGCCCTCAAGGCTGATGGCGAAAAACTGAAATCGACAAGGCCGACGGCCGTCAATCTCGAGTGGGCCGTCACACGACAACTAGATGCAATCCTGACCACCGTGGGAGATTTTGAAGCCAAGGTACAGGCCTCTTTCATTACAGCGCAAGAGATCGCCAACGAGGATGCTGAGTTCTGTCGACGGATCGGCCAGCACGGATTAACCATCATAGAAGATACCAGTCAAAAAAAAGGGGGCGCAACCGTAAACATTCTTACCCACTGTAACGCTGGCTGGTTGGCCTTTGTTGACCATGGCACAGCCACCGCCCCAATATATGCAGCTCATGACAAAGGTATTTCTGTTCATGTTTGGGTAGATGAAACCCGACCTCGAAATCAGGGTGCACGGCTCACAGCCTGGGAACTTGGCCAGCACGGTGTCCCCCATACAGTCATCGTCGACAACGTCGGCGGGCATCTTATGCAACATGGACAAGTAGACTTGGTCATCACCGGTACCGATCGGACTCTATATACGGGAGATGTTGCCAACAAGATCGGCACCTATCTCAAAGCATTATCAGCCAAAGACAATGGAGTTCCCTTCTATGTCGCCTTACCATCATCCACATTTGATTGGCGGATGCGCGACGGTGTATCAGAAATCCCCATTGAACAAAGAGACGCCCGAGAAGTCCGTACCATGCGCGGTCTTCATAATGGCAATACTCTAGAGATTAGCCTCACTCCCCCAGATACCCCCGCCGCCAATTACGCATTTGACGTAACGCCCGCACGTCTGATTACCGGATTGATAACAGAGCGGGGAATCTGTGAAGCTTCAGAGGAATGCGTGCTAGCGTTATATCCAGAAAAGCGAACCGGCACCCAACCGCAAAATTGCCCTTGACGCCAGGCACCCTTTTATGCTAAAGTGTCGCTGGCGCAATTATGCGACTCTAAAAAGGAGATAATTTCACCAATGCTTCAGATCTATTCATCCATAATCGGTGGAGATGACCATGCTCCTTGTCGAGGTGCGCCTGGTGCCGGATAGCTTAAAATAACTTCAAAGCTTTGGCCGTGGTGCACACAGATGCCCACGGCTTTTTTTATTGTTGCTTTTACGCAGCACTCTTTTGATAAAGGACGTGGACAGAGACCACGTCTTTTTTGTTTTGGCAAACACGTACCACAGCTATCTGCAATGAAATTAGGGTTGACGGAATGAACTGGTACATCATAGAAGTGACGAATTTAATAAGTGGTGTCCGCGCAGCGACTAGTTTTGGTCGCCATCCACTTGAAACCAGGCCAAGATTTGCCAGTCAAGTTGGCCAAATTGGGCATCTATTTTCTGAATGCCACGGAGGTGCAAAACATGAACAATATGAAGATTAGCAGCGACAAATGTTTCCAAAGGCAAGACATGGCCAAGCAATGGACCGTCAAGTTTCAACGAGATTTATTGCATTCTGAAAAACGACCTAAGACTGGAGTAGAAAAACTAAGAAAAATAGTAGTAACAACGCGTATGTAATCGGGAATCGATCCGAAAGTGCAAGTCCATCTGTTCCCATTACGACCGGAGAAAATGACATGAGTACGGTAAAAGTAATAGTAATGGGAACATTGATAGGCGTCACAATAAGCGTCTTGACAATTCTGGTGGTATTAGCAGGCCTAATGTTCCTGACACAAAAAGCAACGCCTATCATAATTGTGGCCTTATTGGCTATCTTAAACGGTGCCTTTCTGGGCACAACCAGCGCCAGCCTGGGTTACCTCACAACAGGTCGCGAAAGGTATGTATTGGTACTGCTGATTGAACTAGCGATTGCAGCTCTTGCTGTTTTGATCGGCCGCTATGGCAATGGTTCTTTGATACCGGTGGGCATATATGCCTTGGCTATATTGAACAGCCTACTGATATCGCGTGCCACGGCCAAACTAAAGCTGCGCTCAAACAAGACTACATCACCCTACCTACAAGGATGATTTTGAACCCCTAAATCTAAAAATCTTGTAGGACAGTTGCAATATTGAAGGGTAATAATTATGTTAGCTCAAGTAGATAAAAAATTAGCCTATTCAAATCATTTCGAACTCCGTCAGGCGACAGAGGCCGATCTACCGGCAGTTGTAGACTTGTTAAATGCCTGTGCCATTGATCAAACAGGAGAGCCTAATACTAACCCTAGCCAGGTCCTATCTGATTGGACCAGCCCTGCATTCAATCTGGCTGAATCGGTACGCATCACTGTAACGCCGGAGGGTCAAATCATAGGGTACATCGAGGTCTGGGATATTGATCCACTGCCGGTCATCAACTGGGTCTGGGCGCGCGTTCACCCAGACTTCGAAGGACTTGGAATCGGCACCTCCTTGATGTTCTGGGCTGAAGAACGTCTTCAACAAACCCTGGCGCGTGTGCCGGAAGATTTTCGAGTTGTCTATCATTCGTCGAGTCTGAAAACCCATGCCCCAACAAAACAGCTCCTCGAGAACTTGGATATGAAACTAATACGCTACTTCTGGCGCATGGTCATCGATCTCGAAGAATCGCCACCTCAGCCTATCTGGCCTGCAGGAATAACCGTGCAAACTCTGCAAGACTCAAACGATATCAGGGCCGTGTATCGTGCTTTTGACGACGCATTTCAGGACCATTGGGGACATGTGCAACAACCTGAAGATGAGATGGTCGCAGAATGGAAACACTGGATAGCCTCTGATGACGAATTCGATCCGGAGCAATGGTATCTTGCAATGGATGGCAAAGAAATCGCAGGCTTCTGTCTCTGCCGCCGTCGCGAATGGGCAGATCCCGATATGGGATGGATTAACATTCTCGGCGTACGCCGTCCATGGCGCAGAATGGGGCTCGGCTTGGCCTTGCTACATTTCGCCTTCCTTGAGTTTCATCGCCGAGGGAAATTACGTGTAGGTCTTGGCGTCGATGCCGGCAGTTTGACCGGCGCCACCCGCCTTTATGAAAAAGCGGGCATGCATGTAGCGCGAGAATCCTATGCTTATGAAAAGGAATTGCGCCCTGGTCGCAACATAAGCAAACAGGCTTTGTAATGAGCAGGTAAGGTTGGTATTTTATATCAGCCTTACCTTAGCGACCCTTTTTGTCAGCCAACCATTATCGGCGAGAGGAATCTCATTCCTGATTTTCCATTGGCACGACTAAAAGCATATCCCACTTACTTGGTCATGACGGCCGTCTCGGCTTTCTTCTTCTCTGTGGCTTTCACTACAGGCGCAATCTATCGCTTTCAGATGGCTGGACTGGATCCCTTGCAACTCGTCCTTTTAGGTACCGCCCTTGAAGCCTCCGTCTTCCTATTTGAAATCCCAACCGGGATTGTAGCCGATATTTACAGTCGCCGCCTTTCGATCATAGTCGGTTATTCGCTCATTGGTCTGGGGATGCTAATTGAAGGCTCTTTTCAAATCTTCGTCACAATTCTACTGGCACAGATCGTCTGGGGCATCGGCTATACGTTCATAAGCGGCGCTCAAGACGCATGGTTGGCAGATGAAGTAGGAGAAGAGCGATTAACAACCGCTTACTTACGTGGGTCGCAATTTGCCCAGATCGCAGCGCTAACTGGCATTGTGGTTAACGTTGCTCTCGCTTCTATCCAATTATACCTGCCATTTCTAGTTGCCGGGATCGGGCACATCGGGCTGGCATTGTTCCTGATCCTGTTCATGCCTGAAAGTGGATTCGCTCCAACGCCCCAGTCGGATCGTCATACGTGGCAAAAAATGAATGGCACATTTCGTGACGGAATGGCAACAATTCGGCAACGGCCGCTCCTGGTCACGATCTTGGGCATTGCCCTAATCTATGGTCTCTACAGCGAAGCGCTAGATAGATTATGGGAAGCGCACATTTTGGACAATTTCACTCTACCCCTGATTGACAGCCTGAACATAGTCGTTTGGTTTGGCTTTATCAATGCTGCCATAATGATCGTCGTCATCGGCACCACAGAATTGGTCCGCAGAAGAGCAAACAAACTGGACCGGCATAACATGGTGCGATTGTTGGCACTCTTCAGCGCAATTATATCTGCTGGCCTCATACTTTTCGGATTGGCATCTGGCTTCGTAGTAGCTCTCTTCTCCTATAGCGCCGTGGCTATCGTGCGTAGGACAATGTCACCCCTTTATAGCGCTTGGATCAATCGGGGAATTCCCTCAAAGGTCCGTGCAACAGTACTTTCCACATACGGTCAGATGGATGCTATTGGGCAAACATTGGGTGGACCCGCTATTGGTATCGTAGCCAATCTGTTTGGACTAAGATCGGCTATTGTACTAGCAGGCGTGTTGCTCACGCCCGTACTAGCTCTATATCGCCGCGCCGATGGTCAGGGCAGCGATATCGCTTCCGCAGAGAGCCTCAAATCCTCGGTCTGAGGCGTAGATGAGGTAACCCTTAGGCAGCAACGAGCGTGCCCGTTTGTACACGCCACAAGGCGGCGTAAATCCCGTTGTTTTCGACCAATTCTTCATGCCGGCCGTGTTCGCACAGCTCACCCCGATCTAAAACGTAGATAGTATCAGCATTCCGCACCGTTGACAGCCGGTGAGCAATGACAATGGTTGTCCGGCCGACGATAATCCTCTCCATCGAGCGTTGGATTGCTGCTTCCGTTTCATTATCCACGGCCGATGTCGCCTCGTCTAATATCAGAACGGGCGGATCCTTCAAAACGGCGCGTGCAATAGATAGACGCTGTCTTTGCCCTCCAGACAGCTTTTGCCCCCTCTCGCCAACAATCGTGTTATATCCTTTCGGAAGCTCCATAATAAAGTCGTGCGCTTCTGCAGTCTTTGCCGCAGCGATCACTTCTTCCAGTGAGGCATCAAACGAGCCATAACTGATATTCTCGCGCACGGTGCCATGAAACAAGAATACATCCTGGCTAACAAAACCAATGGCTCGGCGTAAATCTCTCAATTGCAATTCGCGAATATCGAGTCCATCCAGGCATATGCTCCCATTTTGTACATCATAGAAACGTAATAAAAGTTTCACAACCGTACTTTTGCCTGAACCCGTTGCCCCAACAATGGCTACCGTATGACCCGCAGTGACATGTAACGTTAGATCTCGAATCACGGGGTGCAAACCTTCAGTCGACTCTCCATCCTCTGAATCTATTCTATTCTGATAAGTGAAGCCTACACCTTCGAAAGCGACCTCGCCACGGACTTCATTGATAGGTAAAGGCCGATCTCCGCTGTTGATTTTTGCGTGCGTATCTAGTAAATCGAGCACTCGAGCAGTCGAAGCCATAGCCCGTTGATAAAGATCAAGCGTTTCCCCCAATCTTGTAAGAGGCCACAACAATCGCTGGGTCATAAAGACCAATATGCTATAAATGCCAACATTCAATTGCCCGCTGAGCACAAGAAAACCGCCAAATACGAGGATCGATAAGAAACCTACTACAATGATCATGCGTATCATCGGCACAAAAGCAGAGCTCAACTTAATCGCCTTATGATTGCTTTCCCGATAGTCATCGCTGAGATATTGAATGCGTTGCCTTTCAAACAACTCAGCCGTAAAGCTTTTAATGGTGGCAACACCACTGACATTGTTAATCAATTGCCCATTGAGAATGCCTACACGTTCACGTACCGAAACATAGCGTGGCGCGAGTTGTCTTTGGAAGCGAAGTGAACCATAGAGCACAAACGGCATAGGCAGGAGAGCCATCCAAGCCACCGAAGGAGCTAGGATAATAAACATCAGACCGATTACGATCACTGTTGTCACAAGCTGCCACAATTCATTAGCCCCATGATCCAGGAATCTCTCCAGCTGGTTGACGTCATCATTTAGTATCGAAATGAGGCTACCGCTGCTGCGGTCTTCAAAGTAAGCCATATCCAAATCTTGCAGATGGCTGTAAGCATCGATGCGTAAATCATGCTGCACCGTTTGAGCTAGATTGCGCCAGAGGATACTATAGAGATATTGGAACAGCGATTCAAAACCCCAAATGACAATGGTCAATATTCCTAGAATCACCAACTGTTCAGCGGGATCAGTGAAACCAAGGCTCGCGAGAAAGGATTCATCCTGCTCGACTACAACATCGACAGCCATACCGATAAGAACAGGGGGCGCCAAATCAAATATCTTATTGAGAATAGAGCAGGTTGAAGCTAGAATTGTCTGCCTTCGATGTTCGCGAGAATAACCAAGTAATCGTAACAGCGGAGACTTTTGAGAGGGTTTCTCCATCGCGTCTGCCACCTCCATCTAGGTGAATCGTTTGTTTCCCGTCAATCAGTCTGGCACTTGATAATCCTTCGCCGAACTTCGGACTACAAGCCGTTTACATTGGTGCACGAGCTTGCGAGTTATGTGCAACTTAGACTAATCGGCTGCGTAGTATAACATAGCACACATAGGCTATCGAGAGCGCTGGGTCCTAATCGAACCTATCATTAATCATCTGCATCCCATTATCAACGGAGCGTATAATCATGAAAGAGAAAAGATTAACCCGTTCGGCAAACGATCGGATACTTGCTGGTGTCGCGGGCGGTTTGGCAGAGTATTTCAACGCCGATCCCGCAATCGTACGTATACTGTTCATAGCTGTGACACTCCTTGGGGGTGGATTCACCGGATTCCTTATTTACATTATCTTGTGGATCATCATGGCTGAACCGGAATCCTAACGTTTCGTACACATGTGACGGAAGCTGCGTGACAAAACAACAATATTTCGTGTATGATATTCAAAAAGGCATTCACACTTGTTAGGGAGTCTGGCTATGAATGAAGAATACACTATTCTCCTACACGATCTATTGATCCTGGAAGAAATGGCCGCCAATATGGCAGCCTATTTGGACAGTGACGTCAAGCAATGGACCATACCTCGGGCAAATATGCCCCGGCTGACAATTGGTGGCTATCTTATGCGTCAGCAACGGTTGAAAGCTCTGCAAGATCGGCTCCAGCCCGATGCGCACGCGCGGTACTGGGTAGCCGTGCAGAAATTCGACGAAGCTCTAGTCGAGAGAATTGTCCGTTTCGAGGTGCGCGCAAACCAGGAATTGCACACTCGAATCGCGGAGTGGGTTAATTACCTCAGGGATCTAGGCGGGCATGTCGCAAATGAGGCAAACTACTATGCCGGCATAGTAGACACGCGGGTGGTCATCAATAGCCTGATCAACCAGCTGCAAAAACGTCCCTACCAACTGGATCAAGGTGTATTAGAAGAAGTCGAATCACTAGACAATAACCTTCGTCTCAGACTAGAAGGTCATGAATTCATCTGGGAAGGGGTTTGGAAACCTGCCTACCCGCCTGAAGAATCTTGGTGGCTTTATGGTTACCCCAGGCGAATTGAATCTTCCGCGTCCAAACGCTAAATGCCTCAAGGGGTAAATGTCTCTTCCAAACCCTCTAAATCGATTGGCAAGCCGGCTAATCTCATAATTCGCAAAGCATTTGTAGTGGGACAAGGTCCAGGATGCAGTTTATAATCAAAGACCATGCGGTCACCTTGAACATCATCACGGAAATGGGCATTGCGGATATTTGGATTCGTCTTCCCCAGTTTCACCAACTCTAGATCATGTGTAGCGATAACTCCCATACCGTAGCAACCGGTGAGCGCCTGCACGAATGACCGGCTGCCAATGAGCCGTTCGCGGTTATTCGTGCCGCGAAAGATTTCATCGATCAAGAAAAATAGCGGATAAGGATGCGGCCGTTTCAGTTCGTCCAATAGAGCCTTTAGGCGCGTTACTTCAGCATAAAAAAACGAAAATCCATCGGTGACTGAATCGGTGACTGTGATCGAGGCCGCAACACGGAAAGGTACGAGTCTTAGACTACTGGCCAGAACCGGGGCACCTGCAAGGGCGAGGCGAATATTGACACCAATCGTGCGCAAGAACGAACTTTTCCCCGCCATATTCGATCCCGTGACAATGGTTGTCGTGCCTAATTCGAGCACGGAAAAATCATTGCCTACACGTTCTTCTGCTGCGATAAGTGGATGGCCAATATCGTGAGCCACAAATGGCAACATAACTCGTTCCTCGATATCACCATTCGCCTCATGTAGAGAAGATTCCCTTGACAGCGGAATAATCTTGGCGAAAGTTGCCTCAGGGTAAAGATAGCCAAAATTTGCCAATCCGTTCAATGCCTCAAGCTCGTACCAAAGATCCAACCAACCAGGTAGTAGATCAGCAACTCCTAGTTTAAATACGTCCAGACGGTAAGCAAAGAAAACATCCCATGGCACAAGCGCATTTAGTAGAAACCCAAGAGCCGGATTGAGTCTCAGTCCGGCGGCGACAAGGAGACGGTTTGCACGTTTTAACTGCTCCGAAGGCCGCCACTTCTCATGCCGCAAAGGCGCACACAATTCCCACAATGCCGGTCTATTTTCAAGTGACCGCTTCTCCAAGATATTAAACACAGCAGCCAATTGTCTCAAACTATCGCTGAGCAAAGAAGCGTTGCGAAATAACGGTTCCACCTTCCGCGATTGGCTGAGCACGATCGCAGCATACACAAACCAGGAAGCGATCCATAAAGGGGGCAACCAACCCGTCAAATGGCCAACCAGGAGGGCAAAGTTAACCGGCACCAACAACAAAAGTAGGACCAAAACTTTGCGCAGTGGTTCGATTTCAGTTCTCAAATTAAGCCATTTCAGCAATCGATCCGCCGACCACTTATGCTGCCCAGACCTTTGCTCTGATCGCCTCTGTGGATTGAATCGTAGCTCCGGAGCGGATTTCTCGCTGGCTATCGCAGCATTCAAATTCAGACGATCGCAGAAAGCAGGCATTTGCATCAGCTCACTGACAATTGCCTGTCGGCGCATTGTACGTTTTGGATCTGGTTCTGTTTCCAACAACCAGTCACCTAGTCTTTGGCCTCCCTCCAAAGTTAAGGACACATCGAGCAGCCGAAAAATCGACCGATCGCCTACAAGATCCAAATCTATTGCAAATAAATGTTCCGGCAAGATTTGTAATCTTTGTACAGGCGGAATGTTGTCCCAATCCAAGACCATGCGTGCTAGTTGCGCCTTTTTCAGTCGTCGCCACAAAAGATGGCGATCGATACTTCTCTCTACCCGACGATGCCAGACTACGGTCATAAGGAATGGTAGCAACAATATAATGCCGGCTGTTGCCCATACAAGAGCACCAAAGGTCAATAATATAACTGAGCCGAGGATTACAAATAATGCAAAACTGGCCAGTCTCCATCGAGTTAGCTGATCGCTACGATTCCTCAACTGAATGAGGTGCCGATCCAAGCGCTGAATGAGGTTGCGTAGCGCTTGCAACCTTCGATTCCGCTTTTCTAGTGTCATAATCCGGTCTCTAAAAACAGGCCTAGCTCAGCTGTTGCCGCGCAGAACTCTTCCCACAATCCTGGCTTGATTACTACCGCCAGATCACCCAAACTCTCGCCAAGATAATCCCGAGTTCGGGGATTTGTACGTAAAGTCTCTAAAATTGATTCATCATTTACACGTAGAACAGTTACTGATTCAATACGACCTTCGATGCCGCGTTTTTCCCATCGTTCCACAGCCCTTTGGATACTCTTGGGCAACGAACGGCCGCTTGCTTGAGCTAGGAATTGTAACAGTCGTTCGCTCTTGATACCTTGTTCACGGGCAGAAGTCAGTGATTGCGGCGAAAGCCTGTATCGAAACGGCTGTCCTTTTTCTACCTCCATTGCATCACCAATGCGTGCCACCTGAAAACGATGATACCGGTCCCCGTTTTGTGGGACCAAAACAATTCCGTCTTTCTGCACGACGATCACTTCCCTTACGTCATCTTCTGCAGGCGAATCACCATCAAGCCATCTTAGCGCCCGTTCCGTCAGACGAAAAGCAGTTTGTTCACGTTTACTGGCATCGGCAACCTCAACCATACCCAACCAATACAGAGGGCTTTTGATCAGAAAACGAATGAGTCTTCCCTCTACGTGATCCCAGGCATCAAAACCTGCAAGATAACCCTCACTATCCGCATCCCTGATATACCAGGTATCATAATTGCCGTCTGGCCTCTGAAAGTCTGGATTAACATGCTTGATTGTAATGATGAGATCGGCCAAGTAGTACCAATCAGGCTTGCGCGGCAGGGCATCCAACAATGCGGTACGCGCTAAAATTGGATCGTTATGCCAGTTTTCACCTTCACACTGCAAACCTGGCGTATGGCACAGATCATTCCAGTCACTGTTACTCCAAGCATCTGCCAATGCAAAAAGTTGGGCATCGCGACTCCGTTTGAGCCAGGCGATAGCTGCCCGTGTCGGCCGTAGACGCCCATCGCTCTGGCGCACCAAACCCATCTCATTTGCCAGCGTTAACAGCAACGAGCGGCGCTCAGGATCAGGATCAAGCAAAAACCGTTCAATATCTGACCGCTTCCCCTTCTGCAAAGTCATTTGTTGGGCAATGCCCATGAGCGCGGTTAGATCGTCCACAGCATATGTGACCGCTTCTTGCCACCGTTCCGGTGTTCCATCTATCGGTCTCATCATAGCCGACTGCGGCTGATTCGTTTCTGCAGGTTTTATCTGCGCGAAGCCTCCAAGAAGTTCATTAGGCATATAGAAAAATTCAAGCACCTCATCGGCAGTTTCGTCAAATCCTCTATAAATGAAGCCTCGATACCAGAGAGCCTCAGTAGCACTTACCGGATCCAACCACGGCTCTTCACGTTCCATACGTCCAGGACCCATCATTCGCACATCCCCATGATCTCGACTAAATACAGCAACCGGCGCGCGACCGCCTTGTGCCACGAGGTCATTAATGGCAGCTGCCTCTTCTGGAGGTAAAAAAATCATCTCTTGCTGCATATCTACCTTCGCAAGGGCCACTGCCAAAGCCCCCACTGCGCCACCCTTATCCACGCCTGTCAAATCAAGCTCCCACCACTCGCCTATGACCCGCAGGGTGAGCAATTCATGGTCGTATAATGCTTGTTCCAGAGAACGCATAATTGCCTCGTGATATCGTTTAATGTGGCATCAATCAGACCGATTCCTAAAGCGCTATCAAATCAACCTTGTTACACCATGACATCGATAGCGCCCCGTACGCTCCTAATAGTTAGTCGATGTACATCGTCATGTGGATTGGCAAATACCTCTCCATCTATATGGACTGGCAGAGGCTCACTACACGAGATCTCAATCTGCCGGCTTTGGCGCATGGTTACTTGGGGTTTCTCAACGTGCGTTCCATGAACGGCCGAATTCAACAAAAAGAGAGCCATCAACTGGTTCATAGGCCGTACCGTACACGTATCAATCAGATTATCATCGTTTTGTGCGTTCGGCGTCAACATGAAACCACCTCCATGCCGAGCCCCCAATCCGAACGCCACGAATAACACATCTTGTGCCAGACTTTCATCGTCGAACCGCATTTGAAACTGGAAAGGTCGAAAGTCTAGCGCCAGGGTTTTGAGCACACCCCAGAAATACCTTGGGAAACCATGTAACCGCTTAACCGCTCGTACACGAATGACGACATTAGCATCAAAACCAACGCCCAGATTATTTCCAAACAGTATGTTTATCCCGCGATCATCCACTACCTCGGCCAGATCAATAGGGCAACTACGACCTTGAAAAATACGTTCCACTGCCAACGGAACCTCCTCCGGTATATTCATCGCATACGCAAAATCGTTGCCAGATCCCACGGGAATGACGCCTAATTTTACTCCGGAATCTCCATCATCTTTCAATCCATTCACGACTTCATGAACAGTGCCATCTCCGCCAGCGGCTACAACGACGTCATAACCCTCTGCGGCCGCCAAACGCGCCAATTTGCGCGCATGCCCTGGTCGATCCGTAACGGTAAGATCGAGGCCACTCCACTTTTCCCCCTCTGTCTCGATAAGTTTCTTCTGCTGAAATCCACGCCCCAGGTCAGCACAAGGATTTAGGATAACCTTTACACGCATTTGGATTTTCTCCAATTTCTGATGCGTTCTGGCAGGCGAGATCGTCCTGCCACCAACGATTTCTAACCATTATACCTAATTCGAACCAGCCGTTCCTATTTATTGCTGGCTGGTGCCACAATGCCCGCTGAGCCCGCTGAGCGCTGCTTTACACGCATAGGTAATCATGCTAAACTGAACACGAGATCCAATGTTACGTCAACCCTTGCCGGCTTGCCAAGCTTGACAATCCTATCTAGGCACTCACGAACGTGATCGAGCAATCTTTCCAGACCTATCACATCTTGATTCCCCCGCAGGAAGGGTAGTCATGGAAGAGGAATTCATTCTCCCAGAAGGCGAAAAGGCCAACACTTCCAACAAAATCTTCTTATTAATTGCCGTACCTCTTTTCGCGTCGCTGATTTTACTCTCAGCGGCCTTGATTACGCTCTTGCTTTCGGAGCGGCACGAAAATATGGCGACGATTCTTGTTACGCCAACTCCATCTCCTACGGTTGTTCGAGAACATATAATAACTGCAACAATGACATCTTTTGTGCCCCAAATTACAACCCCTACCGTTACTAACACAGCTATCCTAACACCCACCATAACAGTAGAAAAAGGGGACCACTATGTTGTCATCTACATCAATCCGACACCGTCAAAGCAAATGACCGTTACGCCAACACCATCGGGCGCCCTGCAAATCATCCCATATCCCGACATGACGAGTATTGAAAACAACGATGTCGTACCAGGCGGCGGGAACTAAATCAAGCACTGTAATCCAAGATCGATTCTTATGCACTACAGACCAAACGACAACGCCCCAAAATTGAAAAACCCGCATCAATGATTTACAATGTCTATGCCTACCCAGTACGAACAACTTGAGGAGACATCAAATGGCATCATTATTAGAAAAAACTCAGACACTCATCCAGGCCAATTTGCACGATATGGTGGATCGTGCGCTAGAAGCAAATTCTGTTGCCGTCATGAAACAATACATTCGCGATGCCGAACAGAACTTAGACGACCTTGAAGACGCAACGGCGACGGTTGGTGGTGAGGTCAAGACTCTGGAACGCAAGTACAACGAATACAAGAAGAAAGGCGACAAGTTGGACCGTAACATTGACATGCTTCTTATGCAGGGGAAGACTGATCTTGCTTCCGCTGCACAGGGCGAACTAAACTCCACACGCCGTATGCAGGAACAATATCATGAACAGTGGGTACGACAACAGCGCGAATATGAAGCCTTAAAGAGCGCCCGCCTAAAGCTAGAGGCTAAACTGATGACGATTCGCCAAGAACAGAAAGAGATGGAATCATTACTACAACTTGCAAAATCGAAAGAGCTCACTGTCAAAGCGATCAAGAGCCTGGACGATTTGGAAGGTATGGGTGACAGTGACATCTCTCGTATGAGTGAGTCGATTCGTAGTCGACTAGATAAGGCCACTGCTGCCAGCGAGCTGTATGCCGATAGCCTCGACAGCCAGATGGATGATGTCCTGGGCAAAACTGAAATAGATTTACAGCTTGAAGAACGCAAACGTCGTTTAGGTCTAAGTGAACCACCTGCCGTCGCGGCCGGTGATGAGGCAGATGAAGCTGCCTCTAGCAATTAATTTATGTTGTAATCGAATATCAGGAACATCATTCCTGCTATTTCAAACTGATACAACAGATTTCAGCATTTCAAACTGTGACAACCAAGAAAAACGAGACGCTCGGCGATAGGGTACAAAAAGCGCTGATTCAGGAAGCGATTGTGCGTCCGGAGAGCGCCCTGGTGATTTCGATCACGTTGCTTTTGGCTGTATTTGCTCCCCAAATTGGATATCTCGAATTCATACCTTTTTGGATGTGGCTTCTCGGCGGGGCACTCGCGGAAGGCGCACTGATCTACAGTAGCCTGTCTGATCCTGAGTTTGGCAGTAAAGTCGCGGCCAAGGAATTACGAAGAGAGTTTCACCCTGAAAAGTTAAGCGATCCTCAATTACAGCAACGAGTCTATGAAGCACTAGATTATCGCAGCCGCATCGAGAAGACAATTCGCGAGCAAGACGATTCCATGGTCAGGGACGAACTTAGCGCAACAGCCACCCAGATCGATGACTGGTTAGAACATATTTATAATCTCGCACAGCGCATCGACCGTTACCAACAAGAACGGGAAGTATTAGACCGTGATCGCGACCGCACGGAGAAACGGGTTAGGGAGCTCGAAATCTTGCTCGCCCGAGAAGAAAGTGAGTCCATCAGAACACAAATCGCTTCTACACTCCAAAGCAAAGAACGACAGTT
>JAACFF010000009.1 GCA_009937635.1 Chloroflexota bacterium | reverse complement strand
GTATTTCCCGCGAACTGAAACTACACAGCTTCGTCGTAGGCAAGCTGTGCCAACAAGCGCGCGGCTTCAGCCAAGAAGAATTAGAACAGATTTATCGTCACCTCTTAGAGGTTGATGTGGACGTCAAGACGGGGCAGGCGGATATGCAAACGGCGCTCGATCTCCTGGTCGCCAAGCTGACCATAACCGCCTAAGTATAATAAGGGAGCCTTTCGAATCGTGTTATGAACAACATAAACATCACTCTTACCGGCTTTATGGGCACGGGCAAATCAACAGTTGGGAGGCTATTGGCCGACGAACTAAATTATGAGTTTGTAGACACAGACGCTCTAATTGAGCAGCATGAGGGTCGAACCATCGCCGCTATCTTCCGTGAAGAGGGTGAGTCCGCCTTCCGGCATTTGGAAGCTGTTGCAGCAAAGGAATTGGCCACCCGGAGCGGGCTGGTCATCTCCACCGGTGGCCGGCTGATGCTCGATCCCCTCAATGCTTCCACGCTGGGCGCTACCGGCCCCGTATTTTGCTTGACAGCCGAACCGCAGGAAATCGTAGCGCGACTCGCGGATGATGCTGGTCGGCGCCCCCTGCTTGACGTGCCTAACCCCATTTACCGTGTGCGTGATCTACTCCAACAGCGTGCGCTCGAATACGGCCGTTTCCCGCAGATTAGCAGTTCCGGTAGGACGCCCCAACAGCTGGTGGAAGAGATCCGCCTGTTGCTCGGCAATGAACTTGTGAATGTGACCTACCCCCACGGCCGTTACCATGTTGTCGTTGGACCAGGCTTGCTGCCATCCATTCGCCAACTTGCTCAGATTCAAGGTCCGATCGCCGTAATTACGGACAGTAACGTCGGCCCGCTGTATGCCAATCAGTGTGGCCGAGTCGCCTCTATCGTCACCATCCCCACCGGTGAGCAGCATAAAACCCTGGCCACAGTCAACAAGATCTACGACGAATTGTTAGCTTCGGGGATTGATCGCCAGGGCACGATTCTGGCCCTGGGCGGTGGCGTGGTGGGAGATGTGGCGGGTTTTGTAGCCGCCACGTACATGCGCGGTCTAAACTTCGTCCAATGCCCCACTACGCTTCTGGCCATGGTTGATGCCAGCATAGGAGCCAAGACGGGCGTCGATTTACCCCAAGGAAAGAATTTGGTAGGTGCTTTTAAGCAGCCGCTTGGCGTATTTGCCGATTTAGGGACCCTGACCACGCTTCCCGCAGCGGAGTTTGCCGCCGGCATGGCCGAAGTGATAAAAGCCGGCTTAATCGCCGATCCTACTTTATTCGAGCGGCTGGAAAGCGGACCTCGCCTGCAACCCCCTCGCGACCTTGCGCAGGCTTCTGCCCTGGCGCCTATTGTCACCGACGCTATTCAAGTTAAGCGCGACGTTGTCCAGGAAGATCCCTTTGAAAAAGGAAAGCGCGCCGTCCTTAACCTGGGCCATACCTTTGCCCATGCCATTGAGCAAGTAAGCGCGTATGTTGTTCGTCACGGGGAGGCGGTGGCCATGGGCTTGGTAGCAGCCGCTCATCTATCGGCGATGTTGGGCATTTGCTTCCCTGATCTTCAATCACGCATTGAGGAAACCTTGCAAAAAGCGGACTTGCCAAGTCGCATCCCCGCTAAATTGCTCGCTACCGATCTATACCAGGCTATGGGCAGCGATAAGAAAAAGGCCGGCGGCAAAGTGCGTTTTGTACTCCTGCGAGATGTCGGAGACGTCTATCTCCATGGCACCGTGCAACAATCGGCCGTGCTCGACACGCTAAGAGCCTGCGGAGCAGCATAACCCAATTGCAATCCCAATCGCAATCGATTTATCTCAATTACGAATACGATAGTAGATGATTAGAACTCCAGCTCGTTCACTTGTTCCACAATTCGCTCAACCTGCGGCAGGCGAGCTTCTTGATGCTCCACGGCCGCAGCCAACAAAGCCATAAATAGCGGATGCGGATGGTTGGGCCGGCTCTTAAACTCGGGGTGGAACTGGCTGCCTAACATGAACGGATGGTCCGCCAGCTCGGCGATTTCCACTAAACGGCCGTTGGGCGATAACCCGCTAAAGACCATTCCTGCCTCTCCCAAACGGTCGCGATAACTGTTATTGAACTCCCAACGATGCCGGTGCCGTTCTGAAACGGCCGCTTCTCCATAAGCCTGAGCGGCTTTCGTCCCCGGCACTAGCTCGCAGGGATAAGCGCCTAAACGCATGGTGCCGCCCATATCGGCCAGTTCATGTTGATCGGGCATAAGGCTAATCACCGGATGTTCCGTTTGGGAATCAAACTCCGTACTGTTTGGCTCATCGCTGTTCAAGATATAGCGGGCCAGCTCAATGCACATCACTTGCATGCCAAGGCAAAGACCCAGGTAAGGCACCTGGGTCTCCCGCGCCCATTTAGCGGCCAGGATCTTGCCTTCCACGCCCCGCTCACCAAATCCGCCGGGCACGACCACGCCGTCTAGATCCGTAAACCGTTCCCAACCTTTATCTCTTTCCAGGTCATTGGAGTGAATCCACTCAATCTCAACCTTGCGATTATTGGCATGGCCCGCATGGTATAGAGCCTCCCGCACGCTCATGTAAGCATCGTGTAATTCCACATACTTACCGACCAGACCGATCCGGATTGGCGGTTTTGGCCGCCGGATCTCCTCGATCATCCCTTTCCATATGCTTAAGTCTGGCTCTTGTTTTGAGGCTAATCCCAGCCGGTCTACGACAATTTGGTCCAGACCCGTTTCCGCCAGCAGCACGGGGATGTTATATAATATTTCGCTGGTCTTGGCCGGGATCACCGCCTCTTGCCTGACATCGCAAAACAGGGAGATTTTATTAATATGCTCTTTGGGAATATCGTGGTCGGCGCGGGCGATTATCACATCTGGTTGGATCCCGATACCACGCAGTTCACGCACGCTGTGTTGCGTGGGTTTTGTTTTGAGTTCGTTGCTGGCGCCGATGTAGGGCAAAAAGGTTACGTGTACATAAAGTGTATTCTCGCGCCCCACGTCCGAACGCATCTGGCGTAGCGCTTCCATGAACGGCAAGCTCTCGATATCACCCACCGTGCCTCCTACCTCCACCAGAACCACATCCACTCCGTTCTTATCCGCCACGGCATGGATACAACGCTTGATTTCATTGGTAATGTGGGGGATGACCTGAATTGTGCCTCCCAGGTAGTCCCCGCGCCGCTCCCGGGCGATCACCTCCGCATAAACGCCTCCGGTAGTCACATTGGAAGCCTGGTTGAGGTTGATGTCGATGAAGCGTTCATAATGCCCCAGGTCCAGATCCGTCTCCGCGCCATCTTCGGTGACAAAAACCTCGCCATGTTGGTAAGGGGACATTGTGCCCGGATCTACATTGATATAAGGGTCTAACTTCTGGGCCATGACCGTGAAGCCACGTGCCTTAAGCAGCCGTCCTAGCGCGGCGGCCGTAACCCCTTTGCCTACTGAACTGACTACACCACCGGTAAAGAAGATAAATTTAGTCATGATTGCCCCTAATAATGAGAGAGGGGCACGCCACTTTGGGTGACGTGCCCCTCAAAAAACATATTCAAAATTTTCCTGCGAAAGGCTCTTTCGCAAAAACATCTCATATAGAACTCCAGCAGATAAGCGTGAACGGGTGGATCATATCATAGGCAGAGTGGCCCTGTCAAACGCAGTCTCGTGCTCCGGTATCTACGTGTTCAGAATGCGCTAATAAGCAAGAATTGTCGTCCATTACCTATCTCAAAAACGGATTTCTTGCGCATTAAGAATTGCTAAAGCCAACTCCTCCGCTTTCTGCGAACCGATCATCACTTTACGGCCGTCCGCCAGCGTCAACTCTACACCTTTATCGCCGCTCACATTGTATGCCCGTTTGCTTGACAGGCCGCGAATACCCCATCCGCCGTATTCACGTATGGGCTGGTACGTCCGGGCCTCGACCCCCTCTATCTCGTCTAGTAGAAATTCATTTCGAACAAGCGGCACGTAGCGGATGGTAACCTTATCATCCAGAACTTCCACAATCAACCGCATCCAATAAAAAGCGAGAGGGAATCCGATACCGATAATTAGCCACAGAATCCACATCAACCAGTCAGGTGAAGGATTCTTGCCCCAAGGGGCACCTAGCAGAATCTGCTGCACGAAGCCCCACCACATAAGCGCCGCCACGCCTAAAACCAGGAGCATCACCCACCACACGTGGCGTATGTACTGTACTTCGCGGAAATGGATCATCTGTGATTGCTCCATAGCTATATATTCACGATTTTTCCGGAAACTTCTGCGGGCGATAGAGGGGGAAATGCCATCCGAGTATCCGGGAAAATGGTGGCAAATCAGTTCACAGTTCGCTTAAGCTCGCTTCCTCCGGATTCGTTTCTTCCAGCCGGCGCCACGCCTCTCTGATCGCTTCCAGTTCTTCTTTGTTTTCCGGTATCTCACCATAGCGTACCCGCACATACGCTTCCGTGATCAAGAGGCTGTCCGGCTGCTTGTCCGGCCATACTTGGGCCAACGTATTTAGATACTCATAAGGCGTTTCTGATGGACTGCGTGCATATCCGGCGCCGGACGCGGCGTGGCACATCTGCCTGTAAATATGGCGGATGGAAGCGGCCGTTTGCCAACGCCGGAAGAATCCCAGACGCTGTAGGAGTCGTTGCCCAATACCCTCGCCTGGTAATTCGCTCCTGCCTGCCGCGCCGATGTGCGCTCCGGCGCGGGGACCGAGGGCGGGTTGCCTGAAGCGACGTGTTAAGATAAACGCTGCAAAAACGACGACAGCCAACATGATCAAGATAGTCAGCCCCTGCGTTACCTCCATCGGAATGGAGATACCTGTGACCTCAGCCGTTTCCTCTGGCGTTGGTAACAATTCATCGAGCCCCCCCAGGTTCTGGGGCATCATGAATCCCAGCCTTGCGCTGAGGCCAGTGAAAATTGCCGCAAAAAACTCGGTCAGCCAGATCAATAGAAACTCAAACAGAAGTAACAAAGGGGAAGCCAGATAAAATACCGTACCAATGGCCACGGCCGTGCCAGCCAGCAAGGCAGACCGCAAGGGTGAAAACCACCCTACGATGAGCGCCAACGTGTCGCCACTGATAATGATAGCGATCAGCCCTGAAGTCATAATGACCAGCAAGCTCGTGATGAAAATGGTACCAACCCAGCCCGGACTCAAGCTGGCCGCGAAGCCAGACCGCTCCCGTTCGACCTGCTCAGCGCGAATGAGCGCAATGGCCATTAACCCTGCTACGAAATACAGCAGCACAAAGGGCATAACACCCCAGGCGCTTTCTCTGCCTAGAGGCAGCAGGATGATAGGCACGAAAATCAAGATTCCGGCTCGCAACCGCAGACCAACGCCGTCGATATCCGGGTGAAACTGCACCAGGCTCAATCCTCGCCACCACATAAAAAGGACAATCAAAAACACGGTCAGGGCTCGCCCCCAGAGTGGGCCGCTCGATGCGCCTATGTTTCCAAAGAGATCGGCTAGCCAACTTAGGTCCAATACTGACCACGGATAAAATAACAACAGTCGCCAGGCGAGCAGGAGCGTCGTTAGCAGCACAACCAACACAACGCGCCATTGATATTTTCTCTCTATCTCTAAAGCGCTTAGAAATCGCACCAGGTTAAAAGGTAAGAGCATCAGCAGCAAAATCCACAATGCGATTTGTCCGCTAGGCCAAAATCGAGCCCAGCGCATGATGAATAGGACCACAGGCGCTATGAGTGCAACCTCCATCAACGCCCAGCATAAATAGAGGAGTTCCAGTTTAATCGCGCCCCATACCTGCCAGACGCGTGATACTGGTGGGCCGTCAACCGCTGCCGCCAGAACCGTCTCACTCATTGCCGGACTCCTAATGGATGCGCCCCGTTTCCATCTCGTCGCCCTGTTTCCACCGGCTGATTCTGGTGCTCGAACGCGGGTACGCCGGATGCGATGTGATAGGTTAATATTTGTCCCACGTCCGCCGCCGGCGAATCGTCAGCCAGTGAAAGTAATACGACACGCCGGCCTGCTTCCTGCAACCGTGCCAGTGCGACCATGATCTCGTCTGTGATGACGGCTGTCACTAAAACAATCGTCGACACCCAGGGCAATCTGGGGCTTTCGCGCAGCATCATCACGTCTATAGAGGCCGTGGCGAACTCCGTCACCGCGGCTAGTGCTTCTAAAATATGCGTCAACTGGCTGGGCGAACGGCCGGGAGGCACGCGGATTGGTTGGTCTGATCCGGGATAGGAGCCATTGGCATAAACCCCGACTCCCCATCCTTGTTCCACGCCATAATTGGCCATCGAAGCGGCCACACTAATAACCTTCTCCAACAACTCCGGATAAAAGCCCAACCAATGCCGTGGCATCGTGGCCACATTAAGAAATACGGCCAGGGTCATACCTGTAGATGGATCGTAAATCTTGGTTTGTAGCTCGCCACGCCTTGCTGTCGCTTTCCAATGCACATCGCGGAAACGATCTTGAGGTTGGTAATCGCGAATACCCCTGGTTTTAATTGGATCTGTGAACAAGCTGCGCCTGATCTTCAGCTCGCCAAACGGTTCCTTGGCCGGTAATCCCAACTCATCTAAAGTTTCGATCTCTGGATAGACGACGATTGTGCTCTGATAATTGTGCGCGCGCTCGATGGTGAATAATGTAAACACATCGCCTGACTTATAAGTGACAGGACCCAACGTATAGTAGCCACGCGCGGGGAATTGTAGTGTTACGACGCGATTCACCCGTTCTCGAGCGTGCATGGAATAACTGTTGATTAGATTATATTTGCCCGTTACATTCGTAGACGTTTGCGAAATCACATTGTCCGTATCAGGCGAAACGGGCAATTCGTCGTTGATGCGCAGCCAGGTAAGCGGCAATGATTTGTCATTGGCTACACTTATCGTCATTTCCACCGCTTCACCAGGGAAAACATGGTCGCGATCAAAGCTGCGTTTGTAAGTGACACGAGTCAGAGCCAGGTTTTTCCAGACAGTGCTGACGCCGACGATGATCAACAGTACCAGGCCCAAAGCCAACAACGCAGGGTTTCGCCCTGCAAAAAAACCCACCAACAAGACCAATAGAGCAACCATAACCCAGGAATCACTGAAGATGCTGTCCTCCCGTTCTCTCAGCACGAGACCCCGTGAGCGGGCTACGTCGACCGGGTCATATTCGTCTCCTCTCAATGCTGACCGCAGTAGACGCTGGCGCGCTTCCCGACGTTCCCTTCCCGGATCCCCCCTTTCGGCGAGATGGAGATCGGAGAGATTGATGGTCATGTAGTTTCGACAGGAACGGGCACGGTGTCCACTACTTCGCGGATCACGTCTTGCGCAGTTCGTCCGCGCAGGCGTGTCTGTGGATTGACGATGAGCCTGTGCGTCAATACATGGGGGGCCAATATTTTGACATCATCTGGAATGACAAAAGATCGCCCCTGGATAGCCGCCCGTGCCTGGCAGGTACGGTAGAGGGCCATGGTCGCCCTGGGGCTGGCTCCCAACGCAATCTCTTCATGCGACCGGGTGGCGCGGCAAACATGGACGAGGTAGCGGCGTACGCTGACCTCCACATTTACCTCGCGCACTTTATCCTGCATCTCGATGATTTCCTCTGGCTGCACTACTTGCTCTAGCATGTCCAGGGGATCGTCCCTCTCAAAACGCAGTAATATGTCATTCTCGCCTTCCTCATTGGGATAGCCTATGCCTACTTTCAACAGGAAACGGTCTAGCTGCGCCTCCGGCAAAGGGAATGTGCCTTCCAGTTCAATCGGGTTCTGCGTGGCTAGAACCAGAAACGGCCGAGGTAACTTGTGTGAGAAGATGTCGACGGTCACTTGTCGTTCTTGCATCGCTTCCAATAGAGCTGACTGTGTGCGCGGCGTTGCCCTGTTTATCTCATCCGCCAACAGAATCTGCGACATGATTGGGCCTGGGCGAAACTCAAACTCTTGGCCCTTTTGGTTGAAATAGTAGATACCGGTTAAATCAGAGGGTAGAAGATCTGGGGTAAACTGCACGCGCCGGAAGGTGCAGCCTAATGAGGCAGCGATGGTCTTGGCCAGGGTCGTCTTGCCGGTGCCGGGAACGTCTTCTAGTAACAAGTGCCCTTCGCAGAGCATGGCGATGAGGGCCAGATCGATAGTCTCATCTTTACCGACGATAACTTTCTGAATATTCTCGCGTAGCCTTGCTGCTGTATCTGCAATCATCCTGTTTCCAAAGCGTCATTTCTAGTGGGGCCAGAGCCGTATTCCCTGTCCCAATTGCCGTTAGTAAGGGGAACTTAAGGTAACAGAAAAGTGACATTTTTACCACTGTCTCTTTGGCCTGTGCATCCAGGCCTACGCTATCCATTCGCTATTCTGAATTGGGCGACGTTATGCTTGAACGAATGGAATAGATGCCTATAATCATGAGGGACTGTTTGCCTGATGCCTGACGGCTGACGCTAGACACCAGACAGCAATTTACCATGGAGAGGTATTAAATGAAAAAGCCCCGTTGGATCATCCCTATACTTGTTATTCTGATGCTAACCTTTTTTGTGTCGGCCGTTGCTGCCGATGGCACTTATGTGGTGCAGCCGAATGAAGGATTAATTTCCATCGCCCGTAAGCTTGGTGTTGACTGGCTTGCTCTGGCTGCTGCAAACGACATCGAGGAGCCCTATGTCATTCAGGAAGGACAGGTTCTACAAATTCCGACCGACAGCCCCGCCCCGGCCCCCGAGCCAGATGCGCCTGCCCCGGTTGCTCCCAGCCCTGACGTACCTGCTCCGGCTGCTCCGGCCCCGGCTGCCCCCGTAGCGGCGCCGGCTACCCAGCCGCAATCCGGGTCAGCGCCAGGAACCTACACGGTACAGAGTGGCGATAGCCTCTCCAAGATCGCAGCCAAGTTCGGCACCAACTATTTGGTTTTGGCTGCCCTCAATGACATAGAGGAACCCTACATCGTTGGCTTAGGCCAGGTGCTGAAAGTTCCCGGCGCGCCAGCTGCCCCAGCGGCGGACACGTCAACACAGCAAGTTCAAGCTGCGGCAGCTCCCGTTGCCGCGGCGCCAGCTCCTGCTGCCCCTCCAGCTCCACCGGCTGCCGCGCCTTCCTATGGCGGCAGCTTTGAACTAGGGGGCCAGACGCAAAGCTTTGCCAACAAGCAGTTGATGAAAGATGTGGGGATGAACTGGGTGAAACTCCAGCATAAATGGTCACCTGGGGATTCACCCGAGGCGGTTGCTGGTCGTATCGCCGATGCACACAATAGTGGTTTCAAGGTTTTGCTCTCCATTCCTGGAGCGGCGACTTATCCCGGGCCCGGTGGCATCGATTTTGGCGCTTACGTGGAATTTCTACGAGGTGTTGCTGCCTTGGGTCCCGATGCGATCGAGGTTTGGAACGAAGAGAACATTGATTTTGAATGGCCGGCCGGTGAGATCGACCCCGCCTCCTACGTAAACAATATGCTGGCTCCATCTTACAATGCCATCAAGTCGGTGAATCCTAACATCTTGGTCATCGGCGGCGCATTGGCCCCAACCGGTTTTGACAACGGCGTAAACGCCTGGGCTGACAATCGATACCTGGCCGGCATGGCCGCAGCCGGCGCGGCTCGTTATATGGATTGTATTGGTGCGCACCACAATGCCGGCGCTACCTCGCCGAGTGCCACCAGCGGCCATCCTGGTGGCGACCACTACAGTTGGTATTTCAAGCCCACCCTGGACCTATATTACAATTCATTCGGTGGGGCGACCAAGGTCTGTTTTACAGAACTAGGATATGTATCTCCCGAGGGCTTCCCAGGTATCTCGTCCCATTTTGGTTGGGCAGCTGATAATACAGTAGCAGAACATGCGCAATGGTTGGCCGAAGCAGTTCGCTTGGCGCAGTCAAGTGGCAAGGCGCGCTTGGTCATTATATTTAATGTGGACTTCACTGGGTATGATCCTGATGGCGATCCACAGGCGGGTTATGCGATGGTGCGTCCTGGCGGTGGCTGCCCGGCTTGTGATGCCCTGCGGCAGTAATTTTGGAGGATATTTTTCATGGAAATAGGTAACATTTTGGCAACCAAACCATCCCGAATCATTACGATCTCGCGTGGTAATTTGGTTAGAGAAGCCATATCCCGGCTGACTGAACATAGGATTGGCGCGATAATTGTTGTCGACGATGCGGGCGATCTTTGTGGCATCCTCTCTGAACGGGATATCGTGCGTTGGGCCGCAAAGAATGAGGATGTATTCTCTCAAGCTGTGGGTGACGTGATGACCAAAGATGTCGTGGTCGGCGTGCCCAAAGACGACATCATGTCTGTGGCCCATGTCATGACCGAACGCCGTTTTAGGCACTTGCCCATTGTCGACGATAGTGGAAAGGTGATTGGCATGATATCCATTGGAGATGTCATGAAAGCCCAGCGAGATGAGTATAGCGGAGAAATTGACACATTGGAAACACAAATCATGGCTGGTGAAGACTAGCAACTTGCTTTGACCAGTCTCGCGATTGATCCAGAAGAAGCAGTACCTTGCTTTGACCGGTTTCATGACCAAGCCAGCAGAACCGCCGCTAATCGCGGCAGATTACTAAGAGGAATCCCACTGAATAGCAGGAGTCTTGAAAGGAGTTCTATCGATGTCTGAAGTAGGAACCAATGAGAATCCCTTACGTGTCGCCATTGTTGGTGCAGGGCCGACCGGCTTTTATGCTGCCGAGCACCTTTACAAACATAAGGATCTCGTCGTTGAAATAGATATGTTTGATCGCCTGCCCACGCCCTACGGCCTGGTGCGTGCAGGCGTCGCACCCGATCATCAGAAAATCAAGTCTGTGACCAAGGTCTTTGCCCGCACGGCTAAGAAACCCGGGTTTCGCTTTTTTGGCAATGTGGAGATGGGCCGCCATCTTTCACTTAAAGATCTGCAAGCGCACTATCATCAAATCATCTACTGCACCGGCGCGCAAACAGACCGCTATCTTGATATCCCTGGGGCTGATCTGCAAGGGCACCACCCGGCCACCGAATTTGTGGCCTGGTACAATGGCCATCCTGATTTCCGCGATTATGAGTTTGACCTGTCTCAGGAATCGGCTGCCGTTATTGGCATCGGTAATGTAGCCATGGACGTGGCCCGCATTCTGTGCCGTACGCGAGACGAGCTCGCCCAGACCGATATTGCCGATTATGCCCTGGAAGCCTTAGCCAATAGCAACATTAAAAAGGTTTACATCCTGGGCCGTCGCGGGCCAGCACAAGCCAAGTTCACAACGCCGGAGATCAAGGAACTGGGTGAAATGGAGGATGCCGATATATTTGTATTACCAGAAGAAGCGCAACTGGATCCATTGAGCGAAGAATCGTTAGCGGAAAGCGCCGATCGTGGCACAGCGCGAAAGGTGCAGATTATTCAGAGCTATGCTGACAATGTGCCTACTGGAAAATCGCGCGAACTGATCTTGCGTTTCCTGGTCTCGCCCACAGAGATGTTCGGCGATGCAGACGGCCAATTAAAATCGATGCGTCTGGTCCACAATGAATTGTACGCCACCGGCGCCGGCACCATGCGACCGCGGGCCACCGACCGCTTTGAAGATATCGACGTCGGCCTGGTATTTCGCTCTGTCGGCTATCGTGGCGTAGCGCTGCCGGGCGTACCCTTTAATGACAGTTGGGGTGTTATCCTCAATGCAGACGGCCGTGTCATTGATCCGGATACCAAGGAGCCTGTGCTTGGCCAATATACTGCTGGCTGGATTAAGCGTGGCCCTAGCGGCGTCATCGGTACCAACAAACCGGATGCTCTGGAGACCGTGAGGGCTATGCTGGAAGACCTGACTGGTGGTCGCATCCTAGACCCGGACTTCCCTGAGGCCGCTGCCGCCGAGCAACTTGTGCACAACCGACAGCCCGACTACTTCACCTTTGCCGACTGGGAGAAGTTGGACGAAATTGAAGTGGCCAAAGGGTATGCCCTAGGACGCCCGCGTCTCAAATTTACGAGCGTCGAAGAGATGCTCGCAGCCATAGGCAAACAAGCTGCAGAACCTGTACTCTAACCGTGCATGGCATCCCGCAAACGGCCTCGCCAATAAGTCGAACAGCCGCGGGACGCCTTGCACGGCCCTAAATGCCGTAACAGACAACCTTCCATGACAAACGAAGTCATCATCTACAGTGACGGCGGCGCCGATCCCAATCCAGGCATTGGTGGCTGGGCAGCCATCTTACGTTTCGGAAAGCACGAAAAAGTGTTGTCCGGCAATGATCCCAGCGCCACCAACAACCGCATGGAGCTGATGGCCGCCATTGCCGCTCTCGAAGCTCTAAAGCGGCCGTCCTCCGTCGAGTTCCACACCGATTCCGAATACCTGCGCAAAGGCATCAGCCAATGGATCGAGGGTTGGGCTGAGCGAGGCTGGAAAACTAAAGGTGGCAAGCCGGTTTCCAACGTCGATCTATGGCAGCGTCTGTGGCCCTTGGTCAAACGGCACGAAATAAACTGGCACTGGGTAAAAGGGCATGCTGGCGATCCCCTGAACGAACGCGTCGATGCCCTGGCTCGACAATCACGGTTGGAGATCACCCCCTCGGAACAAATCTCTGCCGACATGCCCCGCCTTTACCTGCGTAGCTCCTGCAAGGGCAATCCCGGTCCTGGTGGGTGGGGTGCTGTTTTGGAATCAGGAGAGGAGACTGAGCAGAATTCCGGCGGGGAACTAAACACGACCAATAATCGCATGGAGATAACGGCCGCCATCGAAGGCATCCTTTTACTGCCTCGTGGCAGCGCTGTACAAATCTTCACCACCTCTGACTATCTTTTCCAGGGTGCTACCCGTTGGATTCACGGCTGGCGTCGTCGCGATTGGCTCAAACGCGACGGCAAACCAGTTGCCAATGCAGATCTCTGGCAGGCTTTGGATAAACTACGGGAAGGTTATGCAGTGCGTTGGGTCAACGCCAAGGGACAGGATCTCGAATCTCTACAAGTCGCCGGCCATCTTGCCGCCGAAGCCAGCCAATTAGCCTGAGAAACTTTTTCAAGCTTGCCCCTTGCTCCTTGCAACCCGCCCCTCACAAAGTTGACTTCTACCACTGAATTGGTAAAATCTCGCTCACATGGCCGAAGTGGCGAAATAGGCAGACGCGCTACGTTCAGGGCGTAGTGGGATTTACTCCCGTGTGGGTTCGACTCCCACCTTCGGCATTAGATTAAAAAGGGCTCCGGTGTCGATACTGGGCCCTTTCTCTTTTTGAGAAATCCGGCACAAAATGTATAATGGGCGACGCTGATTGACCATAATCCACCTTCGAGGAAAAGAGGATATGACATTTATATTCGCCGCTGTGATAGTCTTTTTGACCTTCATTATTGGCGCATTACTAGCCTGGGCCTTCAAGGGCTTCGATAAGGCAGTCGTCAAGACCAGAGAGAATGTCGAAAACCAGGATCGGGCATATAACCCAGCTTTGACCATGGGTTATCGTATTAATTCCAAGGCCTCTGCTGAAGAACAGATCAAAGAGGCGCGGCGGGTCGCCGCCCGTCAAGCGGCTGATTTGCCCCGTGGGGCTAACGCCAAAATTGGCTGGCGCGAAGGGGCAGGCTTGACGACGGCCAGTAAGGGGCTTGATCAGGATCCGTGGACCGCCAGCAAGATCGCCCAGTTTCACGACTGGGATGGTGCGAAAGTCGGTATACCTGCCGGGGGTGTTCCCGCGGGTGGCGTTGCAGTAGCAGCTGCTGCTGCACCGGTGGCTACGGGTAAGATCAAGTTGGTCCCGGGAAAAGATTACCCGGTGATTGAGATCACTGATGGTATGTCGGCGGAAGAAAAACGCAAGGCCCGTATTGCCAACTCCAAAGCCAAATCAGCAGCCATGAAGAAGGCCAAGGCGGCAGGTGTAACGGCCGCACCGGCTGCAGCACCTATAGCCACTGCACCAGGCGCCCCTGCCGCAGCGCCGGTTGCTGTCGGCATCGAAGCGCCAAAACTGGTCGCGATCACAGATGACATGCCGGCCGATGAAAAACGGAAAGCACGAATCGCCAATTCTAAAGCGAAGTCAGCATTTAACAAGCAGTTAAAGGCGGCAGGTATCGATCCGAAGACCGTTGAAATCGACGACCAGGGTAATGTCGTCCTACCACAGGCAACTGTGGCTCCTGTTGCTGCACCATCGCAAACGGCTACCGCAGCCGCAGTCGCTCCGGCGGCAGGACCTGTGGACCTAGCCGCATTGGGCATCACCGCTCCCCAACTGGTGGAGATCACAGACGATATGCTGGCTGATGAGATACGCAAAGCGCGTATAGGTAATTCCAAGGCCAAGTCAGCATTTAACAAGCAACTAAAAGCGGCAGGCATTGATCCCAAATCAGTGAAAATTGATGATAGTGGTCATGCTGTTATGGCTGAAGGGGCCACACAGGCCGCCGCGGCTCCCGCGGCAGCGCCTGTCCAAGCCGCTGCGGAACCAGTGCCTGCGGCCCCAGCTACCGCTGAAAGCGGAACTGTAGATTTGACTGCGTTGGGCATTTCACCCCCTGAGCTAGTTGAAATCAGTGACGAAATGTCGCCGGACGAAAAGCGGCAGGCGCGCATCGCCAATTCCAAGGCCAAGTCAGCCTTTAATAAAGCGTTGAAGGCAGCGGGCGTGGATCCTAAAAGTGTTAAGCTGTAACTGGTTGATCTGATTGTAACTTGCGGAACGGCCGTTTTCTCCCTGAAACGGCCGTTTTATTTTGCCGCATACACTGTTTATTGGGCAAGGCAAAGGGTATGTCTCATTCTCCTTTTGCCAACGATCGGATTTCTTACGCGACGTATAGACGAACGTGCTATACTGAATCTTTGGTAGACCGATTATCAGAATTATTCATTAGCAAAGCAGTAGGTACCTTCTTGTACCTGTCAGGAAAAAGCAAATGGCCCGAGCGCTGGTAGACGTTCGCATCTTACAGAGAGAGTACTTGCTGGCTATAAGCCGTGCCCTAACCGCCGAACTGGATCTCCATGATCTGCTACGCCTCATCCTCCAGTCGGCCGTGGAACTTGTCTCAGGTCAGGCAGGTATGATCGCTCTCGTCGACCCCGATAGCAGGCAATTGAAAGTGGCGGCCGTTTATGGCATTCCCGGCCATCTCGTCGATCATTTCGGTCCACTTTTGCGCGATTTACCTGAAGCTGAAGAGGGCCAGCGTGAAGAACTGATGCGCCGCTTGCGCCTGATAGCCCAAGAAGCCGATCTCGGTCTCAGCCAGGTTATTCGCTTGCCGATGCGTGTCGGCGGATCGGTGATCGGGCTGATTTATATTTTCCAGGCCAGGAACTACTACTTTGTGCCCGACGCATCGAACCTGCTGCGCAGCTTTGCCGAACAAGCAGCCATAGCCGTTAAAAATGCCTGGCTGTACCAGCAGATCAACAAAGAGAAACAGCGTTTGGATGCCATCCTCGAGTATAGTGCTGATGGAGTCATGATCTTGGATCCAGCGCTGAACATCACGGTATTTAACCAGGCTTTGAGCATCATGACTGGTTGGCCGTCGGAAGAGGCCATCGGCCGTTGCCATGACGAAGTCATTTGCTGGATTACGCTTAAAACCGGTTCCGATCTGAACGATGCCATTGGCGATGGCTGGCCTTTGCCCGGTGCTTCCCATCTGTATGTAGAGGGGGATACGACTTGTTACAGCTCTGGCTGTGTTCAAGGGCGTGAACGGGTCAGTCTGGGCATTACCTATGCTCCCCTCCTGGATGACGACGGGCATCTAATTAACATCATTGCCAACGTAAGAGACTTGACGCGCTATCGCGAAGAGGAAGAATTGCAGAAAACGTTCATTTCCGTGGTTAGTCACGAATTGAAGACGCCCGTATCCATCATCAAAGGGTACGCGGGAACCTTGCGCCGCCAGGATGCACACTGGTCGCAGCAGGTTCTGGATGAATCTCTCGTAGTCATCGAGGAAGAAGCGGATAATCTCAACGATCTCATTGACAGCTTGCTAGAGGTATCCCGCCTGCAGGCTGGCACGTTCAAGTTAGAAATGAGTGATGATGTCTTCTTACCCGCTTTGGCCGCCAATGTTGTGCGTAAACTGGGTCGCCAATCGCAGAAACATCAAATAACGCTCTTCTTCGACCCAGAATTCCCAACTATCATTGGAGATGAACGCCGTTTGACGCAAGTGCTGAACAACCTGGTCAGCAATGCTATTAAGTATTCACCAGATGGAGGCAAAATCGCGATCCAAGGTGCACTGCACCCTAATTATGTGACTGTATCTGTGCAAGACGAGGGTATCGGCATTCCAGTTCATGAACAGAGCCGTATCTTTCAGAAATTCGCCCGGCTTGATAATGCGCTGAGCCGAAAGACGGAAGGAACTGGTTTAGGCCTATTTTTGTCCAAAGCAATTGTGGAGGCGCACAATGGCCGTATCTGGTTTCAAAACAACAACGAAGTCGAACCCAATGCTCCCGGTACGACCTTTACCTTCTCACTATCAATAGAGTGACACGAAGATGAGCAAAGGCCGACGACGATTGTGGCCTTTTCCTCGTGCTCAATTTCAGGAGACCAACCATGTACTCACAAATAACCTGCCCGAACTGTAGCACTCCCTATACGGCCGAAGTCCACCAGATTGTTGATGTCGGACGCCAGCCCGAACTTAAGCAAATGCTCTTGTCGGGACAGTTGAACGTTGCCGTTTGCCCTAATTGTGGGGCAGGCGGACAGCTTAGCAGCGTGGTTCTCTACCACGATCCCGACCATGAGCTATTTATGGTCTATGTGCCGCAGGAGATGCAGCTAGACCAGATGCAACAAGAGCAATACATTGGCCGTTTGACGCGTGAGGTGCTGGACAATACCCCCATGGAGCAGCGTCGTGCCTACATGCTGCAGCCAACCATGGTCCTTACTATGCAAGGCTTCATTGAAAATGTGCTAGAAACGGAAGGGATCACTAAAGAGATGATCGAAAGGCAGCGCAAGCAAGCTGAACTACTTGAAACCCTGGCCAAAGCGGATTCCGATGTTGCCGATTACTTGATCAAGGAAAGAATCAACGAGATTGACGAGACGTTTTTCCTGATGTTGAAGTCCTTTATAGAAAGAGCTGTTCAGATGGATGATAATGAGCAGGTGCTTCCGCTGGTCAATTTGCAGGCAAAATTGATGACGGCCACGGTCGTTGGCCAACGCATTGAAAAGCGACAAATTGCCCTACATGCCTTGAACCAGGATGCCAAAGCAGCGGACGGATTGACGACCCTCATACTGCTCAAGCATGTCTTGAAGAATCAGGAAGATAGGGAAACTGTCTTGGCCATTGCCCAGGCTGGCGCATCCGCTATGACCTATGAGTTCTTTACCGGGCTAACGGCCGAAATTGAAAAACAAGAGATGGCCGGGCAAGCGGCGGCGGTGGCGCGCCTGACTCTGTTGCGTGACGACCTGCTCAAGATGCAAGAGGAAATGCAGAAAGCATCACAACAAGTCATGCAGCAGGCACAACAAGATTTGGAAATGATCCTGGCTTCCGCTGATTTGCAGCAGACAGTGCAGGCCAACATGAATAAGTTTGATGATGCATTCATGTATGTGCTTACAGCTGAGATCAGTCGTGCCGAGCAGAACAACGAACCAGAGCGGTTGGAACGGCTCAATCAAGTTCGCGAACTAATCATTAACCAGGTTGAAGGACAAACCCCACCTGAAATTCAACTTCTGACCAAGCTGACATACGCCGAAACAGACGAGGAAATGGAGCAACTTCTTGACCAAAATCAGGATCTGCTCTCCGATGATTTGCTGAAGGTTGTGGATCTGCTGCAGGATCAAGTGAAAGAATCAGGTCAAGAGCAGTTAGTCGATCGCTTGGGGCGGGTTAAGGGTTTGATAGCCGCACGGCTGAACTAGAAATATATTGGGGTAAGATAGCCGCGTAAAAGCTGCGTGTTAACCACCGTTTTTGCCCCCGATTGCCGTGCCCTTACGAATTCGCCTATACAGCCATCGGGTTATCAAGTTTGAAACCATGGCCGCGTACAGTAACTACGTAGTTGTGCTTGTCTAGCTCAGCAAGACGATCTCGTAAGCGGCGCACCAGGGCATCAATAGCTTGCTCCGAAACGCCAATACCTTCTGTACCGGGCCACACTACTTCTACGATTTCGTCGCGGCTGCGCACGGCGCCATCCGCATCAAAGAGCAATTGTAGCAGCCGGAACTGCGCCAGAGAAAGGGGCGGGTCAAGCCGCCGGCCTCGCACTGAGATCGAACGCTCTGCTTCATTGATAGTTAAGGCTTTTTCCGGCTTTGGTGGGTCAAAACTCAATGGCAAAGTTGCCCCGGTTCCAATAAATACGAGCCTGACGCATAAAGCCACCTGGATCTCGTCCCCATCTTGAATAGGAACGCGTCCCTGAACTTGTGTACCATTCAAATGCGTGCCATTTTTGCTGCCCAGATCTTGCAGAATAAATCGCCCATCTTCTCGTAGTATCTTGACATGCTGGCGTGAGACTTGCCGCTCGGGGAGTGTTAGGTCGCATTCACCGCCGCGACCAATCAGAAATTCATCTGTGCTTATTGTCCATTGTTGACCGGCCAATTCCCCTTCACGCATGATCAAAACTGGTTGGTCGCTCATGATTTCTCTCTCCTGAAATGGTGAACGATTTTATTATCGTTCATCTGCACTCACAGTCATATTCCTTGCGACGTGCAAAATGCTCGTGGCCTCACCTTCTGCATCCGAACCGCACAAACACTTCGACGGACGTAAATAGGTGTTTCATATGTACAAAGAACACAGTTCCTAACCATTCTGCTATAATCTCTGATGATGTTAGCAACTCATAAAAGTGAACCTATTTTACGCCAACGTTACAGACTGACCAACATTGTTGGCCAGGGAGGTATGGGCAGCGTATACCGTGCGGAGGACCTGCGTTTACCTGGGCGGGTTTGCGCCATAAAAGTCTTGCCGCCCGATCCATTAGCATCCCCTGAACTGGCTGAACAGGCTCATCGCCAATTTTTAAAAGAAGCCAGTATCCTCGCGCAGCTTGACCACCCGAATCTGCCTAAGGTTTCCGACTTCTTCTCTGAAGAAGATAGTGACTACTTGGTCATGGATTATGTACCTGGCCGTGATTTACAGCAAGTGCTGGAGGAAAGTAGAGCTTCAGGACGACTGCTCGACGAAGAGACAGTTTTGGCTTGGACGGAACAGATCATTGATGCTCTTGACTATCTGCACCGTCGCAACCCGCCTGTGCTGCACCGGGACATTAAGCCATCTAATATCAAATTGACGCCGGAGCATCGGATAAAGCTTGTCGATTTTGGCCTGGTAAAGGTACAGGCTCCTGAAGACGCCCGTACGATAACCGTCGTACAAGGAAAGGGCACCATCATGTACACACCTTTGGAGCAGTATGGTGGGGAAGGTGGGCACACCGATGCGCGGACGGACATATATGCTTTGGGGGCAACGTTGTACACATTGCTGACCGATTTCCCGCCGCCCCATGCCAAGGCCCGATTCTTGAACCCCAATGTGCTGCAATCGCCCCGCACAGTGAACTCGAAGTTATCACGCCATGTTTCAAATGCGGTTATGTGGGCTATAGAAATGCATCCTGACGACCGCCCAAGCTCAGTTCGTGAGTTTCAAGATGCGCTGCAAGGTAAGATTTTGCACCCATCGGCGTCGAATGGAGAAACGGCCGTTCAAGGAGCACTCTCTATCGTCCGTGCCAATTGGATAGCAGCAATTATCGCCGTGCTCCTCTTTATCGCTGCCGTGATTTTTACCATACTCTGATACACAGTTGGCTAACTCATGGCTTGTCAGAAATGTCGTTCTCGGGATAAACAAATCAAAGATGGTTTTACTCCCGCCGGTAGCCAGCGATACCGCTGCAAACGATGCGGTTGTCGTTATACGCCGGATCCAAAGGAACATGGTTACGATGCAGAAGTGCGGCTTCAAGCTTTGACGCTTCACCTGGAAGGCATCAGCCTACGCGAGATCGGCCGTTTGCTGGATGTTAATCATCAAAGCGTCGCCAATTGGATCAACGGCTATGCAAATTACCTCCCTCAGGACTTGCCCCCCAGTATCTTGGAAATTGCCGAGCTAGATGGATTTTACGTGCCACCTCAAAAACGCACTGTCTCTGGCCGTAAGTAGCAGTAATCTAACACCACGCATTTAGACAGAAAATGATTTTCCGTTGACTAATACGTTCCGTCTGGTTATAGTTTCCTCGTAGTGCAAAAGAATTTAATCAAGTGCGGGCTCATGTGCGCTCAATTATCAGTCCCATTGAATTGTTAATTTACAGGCAAGATTGCGAAGGAGATTTTAGATGGCAAGTGTAACCTATCAGAACGTGTTCAAACGATTTGGCGATGTCGAGGTGATCAAGGATTTTACTCTGGAAGTTGCGGACAAGGAGTTTGTCGTCTTCGTAGGACCTTCTGGCTGTGGTAAGTCAACAAACTTACGTATGTTGGCCGGCCTGGAAGAGATCAGCGAAGGAGATATCCTGATCGGCGACCGTGTGGTTAACGATGTGCCGCCCAAAGATCGTGACATAGCCATGGTCTTCCAATCTTATGCTCTCTATCCGCATATGACGGTTTATGACAACATGGCCTTTGGTCTCAAGTTGCGCAAGACTCCCAAAGATGAGATTGACCGGCGTGTGAAGGAAGCCGCCGATATTTTAGGTTTGGCCAGTTTGCTCGACCGTAAACCCAAGGCGCTTTCTGGTGGCCAGCGCCAGCGCGTAGCAGTTGGTCGCGCCATCGTCCGCGAACCGGAAGTCTTCCTGATGGATGAGCCTCTATCCAATCTAGATGCCAAGCTGCGCGTTACAGCGCGCGCCGAGATCAGCAAGCTGCACCAGCGTTTGGAAACCACATTCATCTATGTGACTCACGATCAGGTAGAAGCTATGACCATGGGCGATCGTATCGCTGTGCTGGCTGATGGTATCCTGCAGCAAGTCGATTCACCACGCAACCTCTATAACTCTCCTGACAATATATTTGTAGCTGGTTTCATTGGCAGCCCCAGTATGAACTTCTTCAATGGCACGCTCATTACTGAAGAAGGGGATCTTTTTGTGGATACAGGCGACTTCCGGGCCAAGTTGCCAGAGGACCGCAAGAACTGCTGCGCAGACTACGAGGGCAAGGAAGTAGTCCTTGGTGTGCGCCCCGAACACATTCACGCGCCGAAGTATGCTCCACCAAACATCGATCCATCAGAGATCGTAGGTGAGGTTGACGTGATGGAATTGCTTGGCGCGGAATTGCACCTGTACGTGACCACGGGTAAGAATACATTCGTAGCCACGGTAGACCCCCGAATGGATGTAAATCCTGGCAATAAGATCGATCTGGTTTTGGATATGAGTGCCGCGCACCTCTTTGATAAAGAAACCGAGCGCTCCATACGCTAATTTTTTGCAAGTGAGATACGGGCCGCTGCTTGTTTGAGTAGCGGCCTTTTTCTTTGAGAGACAATATGCCAACTGCGCATTTCGGCGTGGGAGATACTTTTCCCCTACAGTTTGCTTGGCAGCTTCCCCACGGTGACTATGTTCGTGCCGTGTTCCAGGCTAAAGTTTTGGATCTTGTTCCGGAAGCCGACAAATATCTTGTTCGTTTAGTTGAACTGCTGGCGGGGCGGCAGGAAAATGAAGATGGGCAACTGTTGCCGCAGGAAAGCTTTGCGCCAGTATATTGGCGCATGGTAGGTGATCTGGTGGGGTGTAAGATTACTATTGCTTATGAGGCGGACGATGGCCGAACTATACACTTACGCCTTGCCACGTTGACTGGGGAGCATAATTTCTTCACCCGTTACGATGATGCTGAAGTGATCGCTCAGGGTCTCCTGGCCGCCCAGCACAGAGCGGAAGAAGAAGAAGAGTAGCCGTCTTCTAGCCGAACACCCGGCGCCAAAGATCTGTTTGTAGCAGGTTATGCGGATCGGTCCGCCGCTTCAACTTCTTAAGCTTCTCTATCGTTCCCTTGCCCAGGTATGCTTGTGCGACTTCAGGACGAAGCGTGCTGTCCTTGGCAAAGTAAAATCGTCCCCCTGCCGCAAGCACAATCTCATCCAATTCTCGCGTTAAGGCTGCGACTCGTGGCCGCCTACGCTCAGTAATGCGGAAATCCATCGCCAGTGAATAACCGTCCAGGCCATGTGTCATCAAGAAATCATCGGGACGGTGCCGTTTGAATACTGTCAAATAATTGGGCAGTCCTCTTCGTTGGCATAAACGCAACATGTCGACGAAGGCATCTCGCGCTGTTTCTTTGGGGATGAAGGGCTGGTATTGGATCAATCCACCTGGGCCGTAGGAATTCTTCCAGTCAGGTACATAATCGAGCAAGAAATGAAAGGCGGCATGGGATTGCCGAACTTGCCTGGGGCCGGCCAAATGGCCTGACAGGTATTTGGCCTTATTGATCAGTGCTGTCCCCAGGTTGTTCATAAACGGCCGCATAAAAATCCAGATGACTGATCGCGGCATGAAACCAAACATATTGGGCGACAGATGCTGGTAATCCAGACGCATCGTCTGGCTGGGGGCCAGGTCGGCGCCAGGGGGCAGATAATTGGCGCGATGTACATCACCCTGGCCTAGACCAGCCCCTTTGCTGAAGGAATCGATCCAGCCCACGATGTAATCTGAACTGTCCATAAATGTTTCGAAATATTCGAACATGCCTGCCAAATTAGGTTGCGCCTGCGTATACACATCTAGGAGACCTGAGTAGACTCTCTTCATCTGCATCATAATGCTGGTGAACACGCCCAATACGCCGAAACCGCCGATAGCCGCGTAGAATAGATCGCTGTTTTCTTCCCGGTTGCAGATGACGATCTCGCCTGAAGGGAGCATCATCTCAAATTCCTGGATATGGTCGCCGATAGGCCCTACCTGATAAGCGTTCTTACCATGTACATTCATGCCTGCGCAGCCGCCGATTGTGGTCATGCTCGTTCCCGTGACGACGGGAGGCCACCAACCATCTTCCAAAACGTATTGCCATAGTTGGGAGATTGTAACCCCGGGTTCGACACAAACAACACCGCTTAGCGGGTCCCAAGCCAAAATACGGTTCATGCGCCGCATATCCAGCAGAACATTCTCGCTGTTTGTGGCTGCATCGCCATAGCTATTACCGCCACCACGCAAACCCACGGAACGGCCGCTCTTCGCCGCCACAGACAGCATCTCTTGCAACTGCTCCACCGTCGTGGGCCGGTATACGTAGCTGACGCTGCTGCTCGCTCCACCCCAGGCGGATACTGCCTCCAGGCGCTCCGCCGCAAGCGGGCGGAGAGGAGATGACACTTTGCTGTTGACGATTTCACTTGTTGTGTTTTCTTCAATCATGGTTCAACCTACGTGACCGTGTTTTATCGAGCACGATATCTTGCAGTAGCCCGGCAAACAAAACGTGATTACCATCGGGAAGCCTTGACCGCTCACCTTGTAAAGCCCGCCACCAGCTCAAAAATTCATCCACTTGAAAATGGCTGACGGAATATGCCGTATTATCAACCCTACCAATCCCCAGCGACGCGGAATATAGACAGTTCCCTTCTTACGCCGGATAGCCAGATAGATCTGCGCAGCTGCATCCTCCGGGGAAATCACCCAAAAAGTCTTCGGCGCGTTGGCCAGAAGCCTGGTATCCATAAAGCCTGGTTTGACCGTAGTGACAGTCACGCCGCGCCGGGCCAGACGGTTACGTAACGCTTCCAGGTAGGTGTTTAATGCTGCTTTGCTTGTATTGTAGCCAGGTGCGCCAACACGGCCACGATCCCCGGCGATAGAACTGATGCCGACGATTTGGCCGCGACCTGCGCGATCGAAGCGCATGGCTGCCTCGTTGAGCCAGGCTATGGCTCCTAACGTATTCACCGCAACCATCGCTGAATCTTTTTCAAAATTGTATTCGTTTCTATCCACGCGCCTTTGGATCCCGGCTGCGTAGACGATAAGATCTAGACCGCCCAGGTCTCGCACAATGTCTTGGAACAGCTCTGGAATCACAGCGCAGTCCGTCACGTCATGAGTGTAAACGAGCACGCGTGGATCGGCATGATCGGGCAAGTTGGCCTCCACGGCCGTACGTAAAGCATTTAGTTCCTCTTCCCGCCGAGCCAGCGCTGCGACTCGATATCCCTGCCAGGTCAAGCGGCGAACCAGCGCCGCGCCCACCCCCGAAGAAGCGCCGACAACAATGGCTCGTTTTTGTGGTTCTAGCGGTCGTATTGCTGGCGTTGTTCCATCAGCCATAATAAATCACTTTTTCTCCCCAAATAGTACCTCTTCCAATATAAACTGAGCGAAGCTTAACTAGACGCCGAGCTCAGAAAGTTTTTCTTGTGCGCAGTTTTTACCGTCCTTGCTGCGTAATCTAATATCCGCATTAATGGTGCAAATAGATAGGATTGCTATATATCCAGCCACGATCCTGCCCCAAATACGGAATAGTACATTCGACCCGATAGGCACCAGGCTCTATTGGCATATGTGTGAGCGTTGTCTCATTGTCCACATTGGCCACCACGTCTCCATGCCTTATCAGGCGGATATTGGCCCTGACCGGTGTAAGGATCTGCAATGTTGCGCCTGCATCCAGTTTGATCCGGTCACCCATAATGCCTTTATTTTCGCCTTTGCCGCTGAACTTGAAGCCCTTGGTCGAACCCGGCATATCATAACCCACCCATGCATTGCCGCGGCCTACGGCGTCAAGAATCAGCTTTTTGTCAAATTCGGCTTCGCCGCTCAATGGTTCTGGAGTTAGGATATGGGTGTTGACTGCTCGAAACAGAAACTCATAGGGGTAGATTTCACGTTTCAGTGGCCCCATACTCATTGGCGTGCCGTGAGCGTCACTGTTGCCGATAGCGACTATGCGCTTTCCCTGGGCAAGTAGTTCATCCCAAAGGGCTAAAGTCTCCGGCTCAGGCGTAGTGATTGTCTTTTCAGGGTTAAGAGCGATGCGCAGGGCAACCATATTTCCTGTCATCCGATTCTGCCAGCGCAGACCCTCCAACGCTTCCGCCAGCCGATTCTTCATGCTGGACATGTAATTCCAAATTTCAAGTCCGGTAAAGCCCTCGATTTCCCAATCGTGCCAGCCCAGGTTTGGCTCGTTGATAATGGGCAGATCCTTTTCGTGCGGATGGGCCAGAAAGCCAAATCCACCGGCGCCAATTGTCTCGTTTATTAGCTTCTGAGGATCGGTTGCCAAAGGAGCCAATTCTTGCTTAGCTCCATAAGCCAGGAAGTGACTGGCTTGCGGTTTGCGCCTTACGTTATGAACTTCTTCGCCTGTGAATAGCAACACGCGGCCGTTTTCGTTTTCATAATAGCCGTCCAATCCCTGCACCCAAATATTGTGATCGGTGACAACCACAAAATCCAACCCCGCTTTGATCGCATCTTCGGCGATAGCGGCATGGTATTTCTCCCCATCGGAATAGGGGGTATGCATGTGCATATTGCCAACGGCTTCATAATATGCCATAGGATCTACCTGCGATTTCCATTCTCAATGCTGCATCGGTCTGGACCGGCGGCGACAAGAATATTATCATGTTTAGTATGTCCCGGCAGATTGCCAAAGCCCTATATTAATAGTTCATGTGACCGAGCAAAAATCCGGAGAAGTTCAACTTCATTTGGGCAGCTTTGCAACAATACCCATGACCCGCTGCAAGCACCTTTCAATTGGAGCGTGCATGATCAGCGGAATTACACAGCCCGAAATTCTTTGACATCTTCCTTTTCCATCAGCGCCAACATTGCCGACCGGTGGCTATCAGGTTTACCATACGCCTGCCAGACATAATTTATGCCCGTTTCACTTTTGGACATTGCATTTTTGGATACTTTCAAATTGTTTGCTCTCATTACTGCAAAAAGGTCTTCATACTTTGGCTCAAGCAGTGGAATAAACACCTCATAAGATAGAGTCTGACGGGCGTTGGTGAGGCGTTGGAGGTATGGTATGGCCCACAACACGATCAACACCAGAACCGTGGCCACGGCTACCAGCAGATATTGCCCGATGCCAATTCCCATGCCAAGAGCGGCCACTAACCATACCGTCGCAGCCGTGGTCAGACCAAATATCCCACCATGGTGGCGCAAGATCATCCCCGCTCCGAGAAAACCGACACCTGTGACCACGGCTGCTGCAATGCGGCGAGGATCCCCCTCACCAATGGCAAAAAAATCTGAATAGATGGTGAACAGCGTTGCACCTAGACAGATTAGAGTCAGGGTGCGTAGACCGATACCCGTACGAAATTCGCGCTCAGCGCCAATCAGCGCGCCGACGATGACAGCCAGCAGCAGTTTGATAATTAGAAAATCTTCCATCTCGTTTACCTCCGACTCAAGGATTGAATCTACTGCTACGAACTATAGACGATAATGGCTCAGAAAGCATAAGAAGCGGCCGTCTGCCACAACAAGTAAATATAAAAAGCCCGGTCGCTGAGACAAGGCTAATTATGCAACAAATTGTTGCATGGATTATCTACTTCAAATCCAGTTGGTGGCAGGTTTCGCTTGTGCTGCGGCGACAATGCCATCAACAGTCTGTGCAAATATTTGCTCGATCGGGCGCCCAGTGACTTCCTGGCTGATTTGGCAGCCCTGTGCAAATTCAGAAACTGTGGGACAGATCGGTAGCTAGGAATAAGATAGGTTTTCGCCAACACAACTTGCCCTACGGAATCGCCCATGAACTATGACATCATCCTAACTGAGTCCCATCTTCAATCTGCCTAATCTGCGAAGTCTTTGATATCTCCGGAGAAAAATCATGATCAAAATCGCATTCACCGGCACAGGATACATATCAAGAATACATGCGCCGGCGATCTCCCACCCGCCGCCCGCCCTTCGCTTCCTCTTCACTCCCAAAATTGATGTTGACATATTGCCCGCCGCCATGTAAAATGATCCTCGGCATTTAGAAAAAACCAAGTGAAACAAGGAACGCCAATGTTAATGCTGTTAATTAATGATAATCGCGAATTTGTTCCGCAGGGTGCGAACGCCCCTGTGGGGATGACGCGCGGCATGCGTTGGCGGTTGCCTTTTGGTAGGTTGTGTTCTTGTATAGAAGAGGGATCTCCCTGACCTTCCACCCCTTTGAGGTTCAAGCCCCGCATGTCGCAGACATGCGGGGCTTTTTTATTTGGCCATAACGACTAACGACTGTTGACAAAGGACTAATGATCATGAGCAATTTTCGACGACTGCTAAGTTATCTAACTCCATATAAAAAACGCTTTGCCCTATCCTTCTTCCTGGCAACCCTGATCATCGGCCTCGATCTGCTGGTGCCCATGCTCTTTGGCTGGACCATCAGCCGCGGGCTGGAATCGGGCGTGATGAAGCGCGTAATATTCTTCGCCGTAATCCTCGTCTTGGCTCAAGGTCTGAAATCTTTGCTCAACTATCTGCAATGGATGGTGCAGCAAAAGGTGGGACAGGACGTGGTGCGTGACATTCGTGACCAACTTTACACGCGTTTACAAGCCCTGCCTGTTAGTTTCTATCAGGGTATGCCGACAGGCCAGATCATGTCGCGCTTGACCAGCGACGTAGAGGCCGTGCAAGAGTATCTTGGTTGGGGTTTCTTGATCCAACTCATGGCTGCTATGTCCTTCATTGGCACCAGCGTGATTCTGTTTATGCTGGACTGGCAACTGACACTTCTGATGTACCTGCCTATGATCGTGCTGCTCATCATCGTCGCCGCTTTTGACCGGCGCATTGGCCCCTCCTGGGAAGCGGTGCGTGAGGAGATGGGCAAGCTGACCACGCTGCTGCAAGAAAACATCAGCGGCGTACGGGTTGTCAAAGCCTTCGCCCGTGAAAAGTTGGAGGCCAGCCGCTTCTCGCAACGCAGTGAACTGAACCGGCAGCGCAATCTGGACCGCTTGCGCCTGGAGGCCAACGCCTTCCCGGCCATGGACCTGATGGTTGGACTTTCATTTGTGCTTCTGGCCTGGTTCGGCGCACTTCGTGTCATCAGCGGCAATGGCACCCTGGGACTGTTCTTCGCTTACCAGTGGTACCTTTGGGGCATCATCTGGCCTATGCGCTTTATGGGTTGGCTGATAAGCATGATGCGCCAGGCATTGGCCGCGGCGCCGCGCCTCTTTGAGATCCTGGATGCGCCGCTGAAGATCAGCGACAGCCCGCAAGCGATTCCGCTATCTGAAATCGCCGGCGATATCCGCTTTGAAGATGTGATGTTCGCCTTTGACGATGAACCTGAGAGGCTGGTACTGAAAGGATTCAACTTGCATATTCAACCAGGTGAGGTAGTGGCCATTCTCGGCGGTACCGGCAGTGGGAAATCGCTGCTGGTCAACTTGATCGGTCGTTTTCAGGAGGCTACGGAAGGACTCATTCTGGTAGATGGTCACGATGTGCGTAGTGTGCAACTGCATAGTCTGCGCGAGCATATCGGCATCGTTCCCCAGGAACCCTTCCTATTCTCGGCTACCGTAGCCGAGAACATCGCCTATGGCCATCCCGACGCCACCATGGAAGATGTTCTTCGAGCCGCCAAGCTGGCCCAGGCCCACGAATTCATAGGCGAGATGCCCGATGGGTACGCTACGCAGATTGGAGAACGGGGTGTCCGCCTAAGCGGAGGGCAAAAACAACGCCTTTCCCTGGCGCGGGCCATCCTGGTTGATCCCGCTATCTTTATTCTGGATGAGGCGACCAGCGCTGTAGACACGCGAACGGAACATGAGATCCAGAAAGCGCTGTCCCAGGTCATGCGTGGCCGTACCAGCCTGATCATTGCCCAGCGGCTTAGTACTGTGAAACATGCAGACCGCATTGTCGTTCTCAAGGATGGCATCGTGGCCGAAGCCGGCACGCATGCCGAACTGTTAGCCCTGGGTGGCGAATACGCGCGCATTCACAAGTTACAATACCGCGAAAGTGACGAACTGGCGGCTGAAATCCGCCACTATATGGCTCAATACCTGCCAGCGTCTGGTAGGGATAAGATGCCGCTGGCAGCATAAACGAGTAAGGTGTGAATCATGTCTGAATATCTACCTTTAGAAGAATTGGAAGAAGCGGAACAACGGCCGTTCAATAAGCAGTTTTTCCTGCGCATGCTCGGTTATCTGCGTGGTTACAAGCACCAGATGGCTTTGACAGCGCTGGGTATCTTGTTGGCGGCCGGCGTTCCCCTATTTGAACCATATCTGCTAGGCAAAGTTGTCGACGAAGGCATCATCCCTGGCGACTTGGCTGCTGTAAGCCGCATTGCACTACTGCTGGCCATTCTGCACATCCTGGGCTGGATCGGCGGGCGTACGCGCACCTGGACTGCGGCCGTCATCGGCCAAGGAGTCCTGTTTGATCTTCGTCGAGATCTGTATCTACATATTCAGAAACTAAGCCTGCGCTTTTACGACCGCTTCCCAGTTGGCCGTATCATGTCCCGCATCACCAGTGATGTGGAGTCCATCGCTCGCTTACTCAACACAGGGCTGGTTACATTCGTCGGCGAAGGTTTCAACCTCGTAGGCATCATCCTGGTCATGCTTTGGATGAGCGTGCCCTTGACCCTGGTGGCCTTCGTCACCATGCCCATCTTGATGGTCATCCTTTACAAGCTGCGCACGTCACTGGAGACCAGTTGGAAAAATGTCCGCAAGAGCGTCTCTAATATCAACACCTATACCAACGAATCTGTCAATGGTATCCAGGTCACGCAATCGTTCGTCCGCGAAAAGACCAACATCGGCGCTTTTCAAGATCTGACCAAGGACTCTCACAAAGCGTGGATGAGTGCCGTACGCGCTGACGAGGCCGTCTGGCCTTCAGTCGATTTCGTCGGTGTTCTGGGTACCAGCCTGGTGATAATCGTCGGCGGCGCTCTGGTCTTGAACGAGTCGTTGACCGTGGGATTCATTATCGCCTTCATCAACTACGTGTGGCGCTTCTGGATGCCGCTCAGTGCGATGAGCCGACTTTACGGCATGACCCTCAGCGCTATGGCTTCGGCCGAACGCATATTCGCCTTTCTGGATACCATGCCGGAAATCAATGACAAAGCGGGCGCGCAGGCAATGCCTGCCATCCGCGGAGATGTGCGCTTTGACCACGTTTTCTTCAAATACGATCCGGAGCAGAATTGGATCCTCAACGACATCCAGTTCCGCGCGCGGCCTGGCGAAACGATTGCCCTGGTGGGGCATACCGGCAGTGGCAAGACGTCCATCATTAACCTGCTCATGCGCTTCTATGATCCCATCGAAGGCGCTGTGCGCATTGATGGCATCGATGTGCGGGAGGTGCAAGTGCATTCGCTGCGCAGCCAAATGGCTATCGTACTGCAAGATGGCTTCGCCTTCTCGGGAACGATTGCTGATAACATTCGCTACGGCCGTCTCGACGCCAGCGACGAAGAAGTTCAAGCGGTGTCCGCTGCGGTACGTCTCGACGAGTTCGTGCAGACTTTAGATGATAGATATGAGCACGACGTGGGCGAGCGAGGAAATCGCCTCAGCGTAGGGCAGCGTCAGCTTATGGCCTTTGCCCGAGCCCTATTGGCCGATCCCCGTATTCTGATTCTCGACGAAGCGACAAGCAGCGTTGACACAGAGACAGAACGCCGCATCCAGAAAGCGATGGCCACCTTACGCCAAGGGCGTACTGCCTTTGTCATCGCCCACCGCCTGAGTACGATTCGCAATGCTGATCGTACCCTGGTCATCGATCGGGGGCGCATCATTGAGTGGGGCACACACGAAGAACTGCTGGCGCAACAAGGCCGCTACTTCCAATTGTATCTGACCCAGTTCACCGATCAGCCGCAGTTGGAGCGACCCTCACTGGCCGTTCAGCCCACGGTTGGATAAGGATCAGGATGACCCAAACTCGCCGGACTTCTCCTCGTAATACTCACCTCGCGCTGCTTGCACGTTATCTGAAACCGCAGCGCGGGGCGGTTCTTTTGCTTTCGCTGTTGATTATCGGCGGTATTGCCCTGCAGCTGGCCAACCCCCAGCTCGTCCGTCACTTCCTTGATGGCGTAGAAAGTGGCCAGGAGTTGGGCGAACTGGTCAAAACAGCGCTGCTTTTTATCGCTATTGCCCTCCTCGCGCAGGCCCTCATGGTGGCTGCAACCTACGTGGGCGAAGGCGTTGCCTGGACGGCGACCAATGAACTTCGCGCCGACCTGGCCTTGCACTGCCTTAAGCTGGACATGACCTTTCACAAGGCACACAAGCCCGGCGAACTGATTGAAAGGGTGGATGGTGACGTCAACCAATTGGCCACCTTCTTTTCGCAGCTGCTGATCCAGTTAGTCAGCAACTTCCTGCTCATCACTGGCGTAATTATCTTGTTATGGATGGTGGATTGGCGGGTCGGGGCTATTATAACCCTCTTGGCGCTGCTTGGTATGGTAGCCCTTTACGCTTTGAATGCGCGCCTCGTACCGCGCTGGCAGCGCGTACGCCAGGTCGACTCAGATTTTTTTGGTTACCTGGAAGAGTGGTTAAATGGCACGGAGATGATCCGCAGCAACGGAGCAGCTCCCTTCATTATGGGCCGTCTCTATCGCCTCTTTCGCCAGCGGTGGCGCAGCATGCAGAACGCCATGCGCCTCAATCTGGGTGTCATGTCCCTGCCCATTATTGTTCCTACCTTGGCTTATATCGCTGCCTATCTATGGGGGTCGGCGCTCTTCCGCGGCAGCGTACTAACAATCGGCACCGTGTATCTGATCTTTTACTATATTGATGTCATCAAGAATCCTTTATGGGTGATCCAGCGCCAGGTGCAAGATCTGCAGAAAGCGGCGGCCAGCATCAATCGCATCTCAGACTTGTTTGCCCAGCAGCCCACTCTCCTCGACAGTTCGCTTGATTCTCTTCCGCTTGGTGCCCTGGCCATTCAATTTGATGGCGTTTCTTTTTACTATGCTGATGATCCTGACCAAAGTGTACTCACTGATCTTAGCTTCACCCTCGAGGCAGGACAGACCCTTGGTTTACTGGGCCGTACCGGCAGCGGCAAGACGACAATGACGCGTCTACTCTTTCGCTTCTATGATCCTACATCCGGTTGTATCAGACTGGGAGACGCCGGCGGCGATTTCAAGGATGTCCGGCATCTTAGCCAGGCTGAGTTGCGGAGGCGTATCGGTCTTGTTACCCAGGAGGTGCAGCTCTTTCATGCCAGTGTACGCGACAATCTAACGCTCTTTGATGAATCGATAGACGATGGGCAGATTGTGGCTGCGCTCAATGACCTGGGTTTGATCCCCTGGCTGGAATCTCTCCCTGGTGGTTTGGATACACGCCTTGAAGCCGGTGACAGCCTCTCCGCTGGCGAAGCCCAATTGTTGGCCCTGGCGCGGGTATTTCTGGCCGACCCCGGACTGGTGATCCTCGACGAGGCTTCCTCACGCCTCGATCCCGCCACGGAAGCTATGCTCAATCTAGCCGTAGAAAAATTGATCCGCGGCCGTACGGCCGTCATCATCGCCCACCGCCTGGCTACCGTGCAGCGTGCCGGGAAGATCATGATCTTATCCGAAGGTCGTATCGTCGAAGTTGGCCGGCGTACGGCGCTTATGGCCGATCCAAACACCCAATTTAGTGGCTTACTGCGTGCCGGATTAGAGGAGGCATTGGTGTAGCGAATGAAGACTTACAAATATTTCTGGCAACTGATTCGATACCGTCCACGACTATACGCCACGGATCTGATCGCTGCGACGGTTCACTTTGGCCTGTCGGCCGTGCAGGGATTGATACTCAAGGCCTTCTTTGACTGGCTGGCCGGAGAGGGGGGTCTGCCGCTGCTGCAGGTTATTGGCCTACAGTTACTGCAGCTCTTTCTAGTCTTGCTTTCTCTCTACATCGCCGTGATGGCCTTTGTCAACTTCACCGAAAACGGCTCGGCGCTGCTGATTCGCAACATGATGGCTCGCATTCTGAGCCTGCCTGGAGGCCAGGCCTTGCCCATCGATGAGGATGGGACGAGAATGACCACGGGAAAGGTGATCAGTACCTTGCGCGATGATGTGCAAGAAATGGCCGGCTCGATCATCATCATCGATGATGTCGTTGCCTTATCCGTCACTGCCCTTGTGTCTTTTGCCATCATGTTCCGTATTAGTCCCTTGGTGACGTTGGGCACCTTCGTGCCTTTGGCCATCGTCATCTTTGCCGCGCAGCGACTCGGCGCACCGGCTAGACGTTACCGCCGGGCAAGTCGCATGGCGACCAGCGAGGTCACGGGCATGATCGCCGACATGTTTCATGCCACGCAAGCTGTCAAAGTCGCCAATGCAGAAGAACATATCTTGCGTCGTTTTCGGCGCATCAATGACCGGCGGCGAGAGGCCATGATCAGGGATCGCCTCGTGACCCAACTCGTCGATGCGCTGAGTGGTGGCACGGTAGACATTGGTGTGGGATTGATTCTGTTAGTGGCGGCGCAGGCCATGTATGCTGGTGAATTCACCGTAGGGGATTTTGCACTCTTTGTTTCCTTCATATGGCCCACGACGCACCTGATGCGTAAGATAGGAAACCTGATCACGCGCTATAACCAGGTGGGCGTGTCCACCAAACGCATGGATAGGATCATGCAGGGCTTGCCCACGGGAGCTGTGGTTGCTCATCATCCGATCTACCTGGAAGGAGATGTGCCGGAGCTGCCTTATACGCCAAAATCGCATGTTCACCGTTTGCAAAGCTTGCAGGTGAGTGGTCTCTCTTACCAATATCCAGTCTCCAACGGGCAGCATGGCCTCAACGGTGGGTGCGGCGGAATCGATGATATCAATCTTGCGCTGCAACGGGGTTCCTTTACTGTCATTACTGGGCGTATTGGATCAGGCAAGACAACGCTCTTGAAAACCCTCTTAGGATTGCTGCCGGCCCAGGAGGGACAGATTAGCTGGAATGGGCAAGCGGTAGTTGATCCGGCCAGCTTCTTCGTTCCTCCCCGCGTGGCGTACACGGCGCAGGTACCGCTTTTGTTCAGTGACACATTGCGCAACAATATTCTGTTAGGTTTTCCTTCAGCCGAAAAGGACCTGGCAGCAGCGGTGAGATCGGCCGTTTTTGAGAAGGATGTCGCCGCCATGGAGATCGGGCTGGACACACCCGTCGGTCCGCGTGGGATGCGCCTGTCCGGTGGCCAGGTTCAGCGCGCCGCTGCCACGCGCATGTTCGTTCGCCATCCGGAGCTCCTCGTATTTGATGACTTGTCCAGCGCCCTGGATGTGCAGACCGAGCAACTGCTATGGCAGCGACTCTTTGCTCGTGACCAAACTGGTCAAAACGACGCAACTTGCCTCGTCGTCTCCCACCGGCGGACCGCCCTGTTACGCGCCGACCATATCATTGTCTTAAAAAACGGCCGTATCCTGGACGAAGGATCTCTCGACGAACTTCTATCCCGCTGCCAGGAAATGGAGTTTCTCTGGCGTGGCGAGGCATAAATGGATCGCCGGTTTGCAGCCGGCTCTGAAGCTAACGCTACTTCACCATACTGGCATAAGGTTCCGGCAGCGGGCCAGAATTCAGCTCGCTGCTGAATCTCAGCCGTTTATCCTGCGTGCCCAGGCAGGGAATGACTTCTTTTGAGTTATCGGGCCGGGTTCCTGTTTCGTGAATTTCGCTGATGTAGCTAGAGCCATGGCTTTGACTGCGCCAGCCGACCAGCCCGTAATCTTCAGCGTAGAAATACCACTCTTCCGGTTCACCGTTCGGCTTCAACAGCCAGGCCAGTTGCACGACATTCTTTAAGGTGATGCCCGATTCAAAGGTGTACTCCGGGTAGTAGCGCTCGAACCGCAGCCAGCTCAGATGATCGCCGCTGCTCACGACCTTGCAATCTGATTTGCGATAGAACACCACGTACGGCAGGCGCGTGTAGATCTCGCCTACCTTCCAATATCGAGGATTCCAGGCCGATCCAACTGGCGAGCCAGGCTGATCGTCCTTGTACAGCGTGTAATAAAGGTCGGAGCCGGGGCTTGTATCCGTGCCGCGATAGATCAAACCATTATCTGTCCATAGCTCTTCCCATTCGGCCTTGACTTCATTACCCTTGGTATGGAAGAAGCGCTTTCCCTCCACCTGAGTTTGGTGGCGGGCCTGTGAACCGTTGCTGTGCTGCACTTCGTAAAGTCGGCCGTCGCCAATCATGAAGCGCGTCATGTCCATCGCCTCGCCTGGAACGGGTGTTGGTGTCGGGGAAGGTGTTGGTGTTGGAGTAGGCGTCGGTGGCGGCTCTTCGTCCATAATGATGGGTAGGTAGGATCTATACACGGGCTGCAGCAAAAAGGCGCGTTCCTTGCCGTCGATCAGACCGGTTCCTACGATCCACCCCTTTTCGTTGATGCTTTCGGCCGTGCGCAACAGGTCCCATTTAGAATCGGGCGGCAGCAAGCTGTTGAGATCCAAGATTTGTCCATCCTGCCACAGCACCGCGTGCTCCTCTTGGCCCGCCTGTGATTGCCCGACGGCGATCCCCAGATCGTTGATGCCATTGGCCCGGCTTGTCGCCATGGGCGCATCTCCCAGCGTACCCAGATCAATCATAGTCTCCTGTTCCCACAGAAAGGCGTGGGTAGCCAGATCACCTGTTACCGCAGCCCTGCCAACAATTTGTCCCAGATTGTTGACATCCTGGGCCTCGGCTGATGTTCCGCCTAATGCGCCCAGGTTGGTGAACTGGCCATCCTGCCACAGGAAGGCCACGCTCTTTCCTTGATCGTCGATATGGCCCACCATCTGGCCCAGATCATTCAATCCGTTGGCCCAGCCTAAACCGCCTGAGACCGGGAGCGTTTGCGATAGACTTTCGTTCTGCCACAGCAGCAGTTGATTATCTGTGTCTGAGAGCGTGTTACCGGCGACCAGCTCCAGGTTATTGACCGCCCGTGCTGTACCAGGCATGCCATTGATGGTTTCCAGTTTTGTAACCGTCTGCCCCGCCCACAGAACGGGCCACTGCTTTGTTATTCCTTCCCCTTCACTGATGGCTGTGCCGGCGATCAGACCCAGCTCATTGATAGCATAGGCATAGGTGGTCATGCTTTCCGTGGCTGAGAGGGGAACCATCGCCCCTGCTTGCCAAAGAAAAGCGGACGTTCCGGCTTCATTGGCCATCGTTGAGAAACCCACAATCTGCCCCACCTCATTGACGTCGCTGGCCCAACTTTCCGCGCCGCCTAACGTGCCCAGGTCAATGATGGTATAGTCCGCATCCGCGTCAGCAGCAAGCAGCGCCTTTGATTGATTGGGCTGCAAAACGGCCGTCACCCCTAACAACATAAGTAAACCAACCGCGCCACTGAGCAAGGTATAAGAGATTCTATTCATAGTCGCACCCATCGAGCTCGCAAGATCAATATCAATCTCGCCGCCATCAGTTAAGCTCCACCCAAGATAGCATACCAAATATAATCATCCGAATCACCACCCAGCGCAAGACTTCACTAACAATTCACAACTCACTTATTCAGCGATACATTATTCTCCCATGCCCCTGGTAGCCTGACTTTTCTGGTTTCCGGTAGTCTGCATGATGTTTGTCTCTATGTTATGATCGCATTGGCTTCGGCCGAATTCATACCAATCGAGATAACCGGGAGAACAGACAAGAAAAAATGGCCAAATTCTACGATTCCATCACTGAAGAACAGAAATCATTTATTGAAGAACAACATATATTTTTTGTCAGCAGCGCGCCATTAAGTGGTGAAGGTCACGTCAATCTCTCACCAAAAGGAATGGATAGCTTTCGCGTCCTATCGCCAACGTGCGTTGCCTATATGGATCTGGTCAGCAGTGGAAACGAAACCTCGGCCCATTTGCTAGAAAACGGCCGGATAACTTTCATGTTCTGCTCTTTTGCAGGCTACCCCAACATATTACGACTTTATGGCAACGGCTATACTGTGCTACCCGATCACGCAGAGTGGGACACGCTTGGCCCACATTTCAAATTAATTCCCAGCGTGCGGCAGTTGATCGTTGCCGAAATAAGCAAAGTTCAGACGTCATGTGGTTTTGGTGTGCCCCTGTTTGAGTATATGGGCGAGCGTGATCAGCACTTCAAATGGGCGGAAGCCAAAGGTGCTGAGGGGCTGGCAGCCTACCGGCAGGATAACAATTTGATCAGCCTCGACGGACTGCCAACCGCATGGGGATTACATGATGATAAGCGAGATTAATCAACTAGAAGCCATAGCCCGTCAACTGGAGCCCAACAAGAATCAACGAGAGCAGCTTATTCAACGGGTGAGTGCCTACAGCCAGGCGTATCTGGAAGGTATAAGCGATGCGCCGGCCAACTATGCCTTTGAAGATGGCCGGGGTCTTTATGAGTCGCCTATTGCCGAGGAGGGAATCGAGATAGGTGAAGCCCTGGACCTGTTGGGCGAGAATGTAGACAAAAGCGGCATCGGCACCACCTCTGGGCGATTCCTAGGCTATATCCCCGGTGGCGCGCTCTTCCCGTCCGCCCTGGGTGACTACCTGGCTGCGGTCAGCAACCGTTATGCAGGATTTTTCTTCGCTTCGCCCGGGGCCGTACGCCTTGAGAATATGCTGATCAGTTGGATGGCTGGCGTGATCGGCTATTCCAGCAAAGCAGCGGGCAATCTAACGTCGGGTGGCAGCCTGGCCAACCTGTTAGCAATCATAACGGCGCGGGATACGCATAGCATAACGGGCGATAAACTGGCCCGATCGGTCATTTATTTCACTGAGCACATCCATCACAGCATTGATAAGGCGATACATGTAGCCGGATTAAGTGGTTGCGTCAAACACAAGGTGCCTGTCGACAAACGGTACCGGATGGACGCCGAAGCTTTGCGCAGCGCGATCGCAACCGACCGTGCGGCCGGTTTGAACCCCTGGCTGGTTGTGGGCTCGGCCGGTACGACCAATACCGGTTCGGTCGATCCGCTGGCCGAAATTGCCGGCATCGCCGCCGATCATGGACTTTGGTTTCATGCTGACGGAGCATATGGCGGATTTTTCAAACTATGTCCGGAGGGTAGGGCAGCCCTAAACGGGTTGGAACTAGCTGACTCGCTGGTGATGGATCCGCACAAGACATTATTTCTGCCGTATGGAACGGGGGCGCTGCTAGTTAAGGATGGAGCCAAACTTTACGCATCGCAGAATTGGGACGCCGCGTATATGCAGGATGCCCCAGAAAATATGGAAGAGCTGTCACCTGCTGAGCTATCGCCGGAATTAACCAAACATTTTCGCGGGCTGCGACTGTGGCTGCCACTCAAGCTATTCGGCCTGGCTCCTTTTCGCGCCGCTTTGTCAGAGAAAATTCAGCTGGCTCGTTATTTCCACCAGAAGATCCAGTCGATCGATGGCTTTGAGGTTGGACCGACTCCCGATTTATCCGTGGTGACCTACCGTTATTTGCCGCCGAGAGGGGATGTGGACGCCTTCAACGAAATGCTGACCAAGAAGATCCAGCAAGACGGCCGTATCTTTATCAGTTCTACGCGTATTGACGGCAAGTTCATCCTGCGAGTCGCCATCAGCTCCTTCCGCACCCATTTAAGTGATATTGACGAAGCTTTGAATGTCCTTAAATGGACGGCAAAAGAGTTGGCTGAGGAAGGGTATTAAGTCTGAATGACAACGGCGAGTTAACGGCGCATGGTCAATCAGAAACTTTACATAATATCAGTGGTTGATTTTGTTTTTAAAATTCCGGAAACGAAATCGATTATTTGGTCGGGTAGTCTTGTAGTCGGGCTCCTTAGATAAGATGGCTGTAGACGCAGTTTTGGAGGGTTGAGCGGACATGGTCGTGTTTTCTTTCCTGAAAGTTTGTTATGTTTCTCATGTATTTTATGATAGAACACATGTTCTTGCCAACTCTTTTTTGGGTGTGATTTTGGATACCATCGCCCTCTTGAAATCGAAGATTTCTGCGCGTACATGCCGTCTTTTGATATTGACTGATGCCTTATAATGTAGGAAATGACTTTTGCGTTATATTCGTTGATAGTTGCAAGCAGAATTGGTAGTTCACTGTCAATAACAACCGCTGTGGGGGCCTTCAAGTATGATTTCTGAGACAAATCGCAGCCGCCAAAAAGGTAGGGAGAGCCACTAACGCTTGATCTCAATCGTGGAGGAGGTAGCCAATCATGAATCGCTTACTGGTCGTCGGTGGAGCATCATTCGATACTCTGCATCTAAAAGATCGAACGGTTGAGAGCGCGGGCGGGGTAGGGATGTATACAGCGATGGCCGCGCGTCGATGTGGGGCGCGGGTATCGATGTTTGGTCCTCAACCTGATCCTTGCCCAGTACGTTTGCGGCCTGTGGCCGGGTATTTAGCGGAATGGCTCGGCCCGCTTGTTTCTCCTGAGCAGATGCCACGCTTCGAGATTTCTTACCGGCATGGAAAAACAGAATACCTAACCCTTTTTTTTGGCGCTGCAGCAATGGTTTCACCCTCAATGCTTCCAGCGGATCTGTCCAAGTATAATCTCGCTCACGTGGCTCAAAAAAGTGACGTGCAAACGCAACTATCTTTTATCGAGACCTGCCGGGAACGAGGGGTGAAACTGATTTCGGCGGGAACCTATCCGGGCGATGCAACGGAACGGCCGCAGGCTGTACGCGCGGTTATCGAACAGTCTGACATCTTTTTAATGAACGCCCGGGAAGCAACGGCCGTCTTTGGTTCAATTGAAGCCGCCCATACCGCACCCGGAAAAGTGCTTTTCGTCACTATGGGCGCAAAGGGCGCTACCGTCATTCAAGGCGAGGCATCCACCTTCATACCGGCCGTTCCCACTACCGAACTGGATCCGACCGGCGCGGGAGATACCTTCTGCGGCGCGACGCTGGCCTTCCTGCTGCAAGACAAACATCCCATCATGGCCGCCCGCCAGGCCTCAGCCCTGGCGGCGGAGATGATCACCCAGGTTGGACCGGCCGCGCTATTGTCAGATGATCCGCCCCCGGAGGCGGTTATGGATTCACGAGTCCAGCTTAATGAGACAAGGACACAGAAAGTTGCCAGAAAGATCCCCTACGCAGGAAAAGCGCGTTACTGGCTCTGATCCTTAGCCGTCACCCTGAAAATTTCTTGCCGTTAGGAGATGACGAAGAAGTGCCGCCCATAATAGACTATTGTCTACTACCGCAATCTCAATTGGAATGATCGAGATCAAGGCGCAGGCTGATATCTATCGCAATTGGCACACTGGCAGCATTTGGTCTTGGGAACAAGACAGGAGGAAATGATGACTGATTTACAGCAGGAACTTGCCAGAGTTTTGTTAAGTGAAGAAGAAATCCAGACGCGAATCAAAGAAATGGCGGCGCAGATAGCGACCGACTATGCAGGCGTCGAGCGCATATACATGGTTGGTATTCTCAAAGGGGCTTTTATCTTCATGGCCGATCTGGCCCGCTATTTGCGCACCAATCACGTTGTTGACTTCATCGCCGTATCAAGCTACGGTCGTAAAGGTGTCGAATCCGGTGAAGTCCGCCTGCTCATGGACCTTCGCGAGCCAATAACCGACGAGCACGTGCTGATCGTAGAAGATATCGTCGACTCTGGAAAAACCATCCAATATCTGAATGAAACATTCTCTGGCAGGCAGCCCGCTTCTCTGAAAACTGTTGCCTTCGTCCAAAAAGAGCGAGAGCATATTCCGGTCTCAGTGGATTACCTTGGTTTCACAATCCCTGATGTATGGGTTGTGGGCTACGGTCTGGACTACGCCGAGCGATTCAGAACACTACCCTATGTGGCGGAATTGAAGAAAGAGGTATATACAAAGTAACAATATTTTCTTTCGTAGTCATTCTACCATATATCTGTCGACCGCCTCGTAGGAACGGACTCGGAAGTCGGGCCAGCCCGAGTTGGGTCTTGAGATAGAAGTTAACAACTTCCAAAGACCAGTGCCAGGAATACCCTTGCAAAATCTCTTTGGTCGAGCAAGCAAGATCCGTACTCATAAAGTACAAGAGCGTTTTCGCTCTCGGGTGCCTTTGGAAAAGAAAACACGGACATCATGGGGCACAATGAGACTGTCGCGAACAAAAGTTGACCGAAGATCCCAAGGAAAATATGATTAGATACAGTAACCCAGCAACTCTTGCATAAACTAGTGGCAATGTTCCTTCGGTACGGTTTGTCATTTCAATCTATCCTAATTTAGACGCCGTTTATTTCGATTTTTCAGATGGGGCAACGATTGCAGGTGAATTGAATCCTTTAACGATCGCCCATACCGCAAACACCATTTCCTGGATGGCAAGTGGAGCAAGTAAGAATCCCAATGGGGA
>JAACFF010000466.1 GCA_009937635.1 Chloroflexota bacterium | reverse complement strand
CTCAGCACCGGCCGTTTCGATGTGAACGTTGCCATAGTCAAATACAGTCGCGAAGAAACCAGGTCTCTCCGCCGTGACATTCTGAATATTACTGAGCGGCGCTTGCTTTCGACTCTCACCAAATCCAAATGGTTTGCGATCGATGTCAATTACGTCCAATTGGGTCAACTGAAACTTATCATTGCGCCAATCTTCGTACCGCCACACCAACCAAAAGAGCGAAATCAAAATGAACGGCGTGAGCACGGCCACAATATTGATCAGATCTGTATCCAAGGATCGATATAACAAACCTCCGATCACGAGAATCACGGCAAGCACCAATACCGGGAGCAGAATATCCCAAAAGAGAATGAAATAGTTGCGCCGATAGGTGATGACACCGTTTTCTTCTACCCGCCAGTTTACCCAGCGCGTGAGGGCATACCAGACGCTCCGCTGCTCCGCAGGCAGGAAAAGATCCTCATCCACGATCTCATTTTCGTCGACCACCGGCGTAACACCCGGTTCAATACCGAAGTGACGCTCCACAGAATTACGCATGGTGGTCTGTGCCAAAGCGGCATCCGTGAATTGCACCCGCTTGCGCAATTTATCCAGGATCTCTTCTACTTCCAGCGGATTATCAATACCATCGAAAAGGATCGTGCCGACCACGGAAGCAGTGGTGATCCTTACCGTGCCCACGTTAAACAGGTTAGCGGTTAAAGTCGGCCGTTCCACTGTTACACTTTGAACCTCGCCTACGGGCACCTTATTGAGTTGAGTACGGAAAGATCGTAATTCAAACTCGCGGTGAGAAATGTGCTTGTTGGTGATAACGAAATAGTCGTTGCGCCAATCAAGCAGGCGAAAGATAGTTATCGCGCCAAAAAAGGCGATAGAAACCACAATGATCCCTGCCCGCAGTGTGCCGTAAGCAACGTTTGAGTTGGAAATTAAAAAGTACGCCAACATAGGCACAAGGATCAATCCCATAACAGGCCATAGGAGGCTTGTCACCAACACAATCGTGCTGCGGCGCGAGTAATACTCCACGAGTTCATCTGGCAAAAGGCGGATAGGTCCAATGTGTTCGCGTCGTTCTGTGAGCGGCAGTTTATTTGCCCGTTCCCATGCCTCTTCGGGCAAACCGCTATAGCGATGCCCTTCCTCATCAATGATCGGTTCAAGGTTATGGACAGCATCGGGGTAGCTGATCAAGAAACGGCGGAAATCTTCCCCCTTGATGATGATGATGCGTCCCTCATGGGTACCTGTCACTGTCGCCGGCTGAGTCCCTGTCTCAAACAACCATTCAGCACCAAAGAAATCATTTTCCGCAAACTGTCGCGTATTCGCATCGCGAACGCGTCCATGCTGATCAACTTCCTTCGAGTGCAGACGGCCGCTCTTAACAATAGTGATGCCATCCGCCACGTCACGCTGGTATGCAATAACGGAACCTTCTCCAAAATCGCATTCCTCCGCAATCTGGCTGAGCGCCAATAACTCAGCGTCATCTAGATCCGCAAAGATCGTATGTTTTGCCAGGAATTCCAGTTTAGTTGTCACACGTCACTTTCCGCCGTTATTTTAACATAATCATCTTACTTCCGAAACCCCGCCCTTTCAAAATCCAGTTTTTGCCCACAAAGACCATATTATAATGCACATATGTCAGACGCAAAATATCCTCTTGGATGACATCCCATTGATGAACAATCTCGCGGCGTGTCGCATCGTACCCGCCGTCAATTGGCTGCGCTCCAATAACACCACATCTCGCCATCCCAACTTGGTTAGGTGATGTGCGCTTCGAGCCTCTCATCTCCGTAAATTCAGTTATAATAAGTGCCTTATACCTTGTAGCTAACACCTGACCCTAAGATGACCTTCAACTTCGCAAACTACTTGTCTGCCAAAAAAAGTGTTGATGATCGCGCCTTAAATCGCGGCGTATTGCAGAGCCTGGTTCAACACCTGGAGCCGATTCAAGCCCAAGATCCTTTACATGTCCTAGAAATCGGTGCTGGCATCGGCACCATGCTCGAAAGATTGCTAGAGTGGAAAATATTGGGCAATACAGCCTACACTGCCATTGACCTCCAGCCAGAAAACATTGCCGAAGCTGCACGCCGCTTGCCGAGTTGGGCTGCAAACCTAGGATTTCGCATACAGCAGAAGGCGGCAGGCATATTCATCCTTCAACGGCCGAACCAACGACTATCCATTATGCTACAAGCGATCGATGCATTTGATTTTGTGAATAGAAATGTTGGTTTACAAAAGTGGGATCTGATAATAGCTCATGCATTCTGGGATATTGTTGATATTCCCACCATGCTGCCCGATCTGCTTTCTCTTTTAAGGTCAGATGGATTTTATTATTTCACGATCAATTTCGACGGCCAGACCATCTTTCTACCTGAAATTGATCCCTCTCAAGACCGCGAAATTATCGAACTTTATCATCGCCATATGGATGAAAAAACAGTTGGCGGGCATTATGTTGGGGGCAGTCAAACCGGGCGAGAATTATTCGAGCAGCAGCAATTGGCCGGAGGCCAAATAGTCGATGCGGGAAGTTCAGATTGGGTAGTTTTCCCAAGCACAGATGGATATCACGAGGACGAAGCCTATTTTCTGCATTGTATCGTCGACACCATCCAAACCGCCCTACAAGATCAGGCGCCCTTCGATATCCAACCTTGGATTGAGCAACGCCATATGCAAATAGACCAGAACGAGTTAATCTTCATCACGCACCAACTCGACTTCTTAGGCAAAAAAACCTAATCTGCGAAATCCGCGTACTCTGTGATCGCGAAGCGGTCGCCTATCGACATCTCCCTTCTTACTCTGTATTGGCTTTCAACCAATCTAGAATCTCATCCATCTTGCAGAAGGCCAGGGCCGTAACCGTGTCCGCACCGCCATAGTAAATAGCGATACGATCCGTTGGCTGATCGTAAAGAGCCGCGCACGGAAAGGCGACATTGGGTACATCCCCCACACATTCATACAGAGTTTGCGGTGCTAACAAGTATGGATAAACCATCGTTGAAAAACCATGGGCATGAAACCCATTGAAGTACGACCATTAACAACAGCAGAATTGACCCAGCTCGATGAATTGTATCGTCGGACCAAGGATGTTCGTGTGCGCAACAGAGCCCAAATGATTTTGTTAGGCGCTGAAGATAAGATGACTGCCCCACCTATAGCCAAGATTGTGCGTCAGGATGAGCAAACGGTGCGGCGTTGGATCAAACGTTTCAATGCCGAAGGCATCAGCGGCTTATCCGACGAGCCGAAATCAGGAGCCCCGAAACGCGTCACCGATGCCTATCGAAAACGCCTTTTGGTTGTGGTGCGCAGATGACCACGTTCTCTGGAACAACCCTACTCATTGTGGACATTACATCGGCTGGTTGATTTCATGGCAGAAGAAACCGGTCTCCGCTTTTCAACAGAAACGGTGCGTTTGATTCTGAAAGCCAACGACATTGTGATCAGCCGACCGCAACACAAAGTCTGCAGTCCTGACCCCGAGTACGAGGTCAAAAAAAGGCGATTGAAGAGCGGCGCGACAACCTGAAAACTGGTGAAGTCTTCCATTATGCAGACAAATTCAATGTCAGTTGGCAACCGACGCTCAAAGCGATGTGGTCACCGAAAGGACAACAAATCATGATACCGACTCCGGGACAACCAAAGAAGCATTATGGCATTGGCGGTATCAATTACCACACAGGAGAAACGGTTGTCATCTTCCGTCGCCGCAAACGGCGGCCTCAGATTGCCGAGTTTCTGCAACGACTTGTGGACAAACATCCACACGAAACCATCTATGTTGCCTGGGATAATGTCGACACGCATCAAGATGATGGGGTGGAAGCAGTAGTCTGGGCGGCGGCTGGTCGTCTCGTGTTAATGTACTTTCCCACTTATAGTCCGTGGTTAAATCCGAGTGAAATGCTGTGGCGCCATTTTCGCCGAGAGGTCACTCATTGTGAGCTTTTTGAAACTGTGAAAGCGCTTTTGGTAGCGGCTCAAGATTTCTTTGACCGCTACAATCGAACGCCAGCGCAAACTTTGTCAATTATCGGGGCGAAACACCCCGCATAACTTTTTTGAATGTACTTGGGTGACTGGGGCTACCTGCCGGTAGCCCCATATTCTTAACTGAATCAAATATAGTCAGGCATGGGTATCTGGCTAAGCAAGATGATCCATACCGGCCGTACCAGTTCTGCGTGCCGCCATCGCCGCCTCATTAACTTCCATTTGTACATCTTCTGGGATGGCCAGGTCGATGACTTCGCCACCCA
>JAACFF010000465.1 GCA_009937635.1 Chloroflexota bacterium | reverse complement strand
TAAGAAGTATTGTTCAATGAGGCCAATTCGTTTGCATAGGCAATGTGACCAGTGCGAGCAGTCCCTCTATAGCCTGCGGTTTCGAGTGGACAGCGAGAGTGGAACCTACGGATTTCGTCTATTGACTGTAGCATGCTGGTTCAAGTCTAACAGCTGAAAATACTAACCGCAGAGGTTCTGATGAAACGTCACCAATTTGCAAGTCTGATTATCCTATCGACTATTCTCTCGTTCATTTTGCTGGCAACGGCCTGTGGGGCAGAGCCAACTGCCCCAACTCCCTCTGTCACGCCTACGCCTTCAGTAACTGATACGGACGAAGCCGTAGATGAATCTCCACAGACAGCTCTCCAGGGTGAAGTAGTTGGCGCTCTAGCCACAATCGTGGCCGAAAGGCCACCGGTACCGTCACCGACTCCGGGACCTGTTGATAGGGCGGTTAAACAGGTTGCCACTAGGTCCGGTTTGGTCGGGCGTACTCTTATAGGCTTGAGTACTGAAGATTGGATCAACGTGGGAGTTTCGGTCGTTTTCGTTCTGATTAGCAGCCTTTTGGTCATCGTCCTACTCTTCGGCTTCCTAAGATGGGCCGTCCGCCGCACAACCACCCAACTAGATGATGCTCTTATGGCCACTATTGAGCGAGAGTTGAGCTGGCTAGTGGTGATTTTGCTGACCCATGAGGCTGCCATACGGCTGGAATTTTGGAGCCCAGCGCAAAGGAACACCCTGGATGACATCTTCTTTTTGCTTGCGTTAGCAGTTATTACCATCATTGGATTTCGGCTGATCGCGTTTGCTGCTGACACTTATGAGGAGCGCCTGAAGACTAGGACAGATCGGCGTCGGTGGGCCTCCTTCCTTGAGATGCTCAAACGGTTAGGGTATCTGCTAGTGAGCATAATCGCACTGAACGTTGGTCTAGGTCATTTTGGCGTAGACATCACGCTTCCGACAGTGTTATTCCTCTTCTTCATCGCCGTCATTGTCATTGGTGCCAGGGCTGCTATCGAAGATGCCGTCAGCGGCTTCCTTATCCTAGTTGACCGTCCATTCCAGGTTGGCGATGATATCTTGATCAAGGAATTAGACACCTGGGGTAAGGTGTTGGAAATCGGCATCCGCAGCACCCGTATGTATATATATGATAACCGTGAAATCATCGTTCCCAATTCGCTTATTAGTGCAAACCAGGTCATCAACTACAGCAACCCAGATCCAAGTTTTAGAGCACAGATCGAATTTGGCGTCGCTAGTGATACAGACATCCAGCAGCTGCGGCAGGTTATCACGAAGGCGGTGCGTGAAGTTGAAGGTGTGATGCCTGACCAACCGGTCGATGTACTATTCATTACGTTCGGCGACTCCTCCCTAAAAATCCGAGTGAGGTGGTGGATTGAAAGCTACAACGGTCAGCTTGTGATAACGGACCTGGTGAATGCAGCTCTCCAGCGAGCACTCCACGATGCGGCAATCGAAATACCACACCCAATATACGATATTAACATGATATCGGACTCTCATATAGCAGACTGATATTTCAAGAAGCCTGATAAATCTACCAGGTTATAGACTAAGTAAAAACCTGTTACTATTTCGCTCTGAAACTGGCACAATGCAGTCATCAAGCATATACAAGGACACTAACGCGAATCACAAGGAATTAACCATGACAAATCAAAACGAATTTGCGAACAGCAAGACCCAAGAAAATAGCTGGCAAATTGGGCCACGAACATTACCTGCCCCTAGCGGCGCGAGCGATGTTTTGTACAACATAATCAGCAATACCCCAACACCCGTTCCCACGATAAACCTCAACCTCGTCCCCCGGACCGAATCCGAGTGGCGGGCAGCCATTACGCAATTGGACGAAGGAAAAGTCGACATGGCGCGCGAAATTAGCAAACAGCTTTCCGTTTCTGTCGAACATGGCGCGATTGAAGGAGTTAGCGTTTATTACGTAACACCTGTCGAAGTCGCTCCTGACCTGGAGGATAAATTGTTCGTCCATACGCACGGAGGGGCCTTCGTCCTGAATGGTGGTGAGGCGGGTACGATTGAAGCAATTGTCATTGCTGCTCTGGCCAAAGTTCGCGTATTGTCTATTGACTACCGCATGCCACCCTCGCATCCGGCTCCGGCTGCGAGGGACGATGTGGTCACTGTGTACCAGCACTTGTTGAAACAAGGGTCGGCGCAGAAAATAGCTCTCGGTGGCTCCTCGGGCGGTGCTAACCTCACCATGGGGCTAGTGCAGCAGCTTATCGAGCAGGAAGTTGACTTGCCTGGCGCGCTCTTCCTCGGCACGCCAGGAGCAGACATGAGCAAAACGGGCGACTCCTACTACATCAATGACGGCATCGATCGGAACCTGGTCACCTACGATGGATTCCTCGAGGCTGCCGTCAGACTGTATGCAAATGGCCGCGACCTGAAGGATCCACTAGTCTCCCCCCTGTATGGGGACCTACATGGTTTCCCACCCACATTTCTGATAACGGGGACACGGGACTTACTTTTAAGCGCCACTGTTCGTACCCATATCAAATTACGTCAATCGGGCGTCGTGGCCGACCTTTTCGTCTATGAAGGAATAGCCCATGGTGATTATGCGGTGGATTTGACAGCGCCAGAGACACAGCATGCTTTTGCTGAGCTAAATGCGTTTCTATTACAGCATCTTCGATAAATCTTCCTTGCATCAAGAAAGGAGAATTTCCAAACATGTCTAAACACAGATTATTCTATCGTGGCGATTTCGATAATGATAAAGCCGAGGCCCCCAACGGGGCGATCGTTAACAAGACGTATCTGGATTTCATTGCTGGTGGTGGTTGGGCTAAGACCAAAACCATCAAAGTCCGGGAGGGTGTCCACACCATCGTTGGCTACAGCCTGTCGAATTACACCTTTATCGAAGGAGAATCGGGGCTCATCGCATTTGATGCGGGCGGTAATATTGGGATGGGCAAGGATATCTTGGCGATGATCCGAGAAATCTCAGACAAGCCCATCAAAGCGATTATCTATTCCCATCACCATTACACCGGTGGGGCCCGGGCTTATGTGGACGAAGGAGGTGCGGAGAAAGTAGAAGTTTACGGTCATCCGGATTTGGACATGTATATCCAGTCAACTACAGGTTTATTAGGACCGATGCAGTATCGCCGGGCCAGTATTCAACTGGGTATGTATTTACCCCATGAAGGGCCCGACGCCGTCTTTGGTCCAGCCGAACCGCTCTTTGATGATCCCGCCTTGAATGCGAACGGTCACGTCCCAGTCAGTTATCCGGTCGCCGATGGCGAGGAAGTGATCATTGACGGGATCAAGACCGTTTTCCACCATGTCGTGGCCGATACAAGGGACAGCCTGATCGTGCACTTCCCTGATCTTGATCTGATCCTCCACAACGCGGCGGTAATTCCCAATACTTTTCCGTTGTATACGTTACGGGGCGATTTCTACAGAACCCCAACCGAGATGATTGCCGGGATCGACAAAATCCGTTCTATCAATCCCACCTATATGGTAGGGTGTCACGGCAACCCACTTATTTCAAAGGAAGAGATTCAGGATGTAGCCACCGCTCACCGCGATGCCTATGCCTTTATCTACAACCAATCGGTACGCGCTATCAATAAGGGCATGACCCCGGATGAGATGGCAAACAATCTTCGCCTGCCCGAACACCTAGATCAGCATCCCTGGCTGTACCCAGGTTATATTGATAACGAATACAGTTTTCGAGGACAATATCGCGGGATCGTGGGCTGGTACGCCGAGGATACGGCCGATCTACATCCGCCCACACCGGAAGAGCTTGGCGCGGTCATCGTCGAGGGCTTCGGTGGGGCAGACAAACTCATCGCCAAAGCAAAAGGAGCTTTCAACGAAAAGCAATACAACTTGACCGCCAAGCTGTTATCTTATGTGATCTCCGTTGAACCCAATCATCAGGCCGCCCGGCAGTTAAAAGCCGACGCTCTGCGTGCCATGGCCCAAACAACCCGCTCCGGCGTCCAGACGCGAAACTTCTTAATGACCCATGCACTACATCTGGAAGGCAAGCTGGACTGGACAAAACCACCGGCTATATCGTTCCTGCCTGACCCAACCACTGCCAGCGTGCTGGCCACCCCTCCCGGCACCTATCTGAAATTTCTTGAAGCGCAAATAGACCCTGAAAAAAGTAAAGATTTGGAAAGCGATGTGCAAATCACCTTTTCGGATCTTGGGCAATCCTGGGGACTGCACGTGCGCCGTGGGGTGGCTGAGGTGACGGAACTTGTGCCTGATACCGTTGACGTGACA
>JAACFF010000102.1 GCA_009937635.1 Chloroflexota bacterium | reverse complement strand
TTCACTTGATAAATCATGCAAAATAACGTATCTTTCGATGATAATCCAAATCGATATTTATGTAAATTAGTTCGAAATGGATCCAATTGGGGGCATTTTGTAAAAATGGACCGCTTGATACCAATTTCAGGCGGTTTTTTGTTTGTTTTTGCTAGAAGCTATTTCATAAATAGAGAAGTATAATATTGCTCATCAGACACACGTAAGGTAAGCGACGGACTTAACAAACGAACAATGGGCAGTTCTCAAAGCCCTGATTACCGTACAGCAGCGCCGACCCGGTGGTCACGGCTGTCCCTGGAAACCAGCACAGGGGGTCTTGAATGGCATCCTCTGGATCATGCGCATTGGGGTTTGAATTAACCTTGGTGCTGGAAAAATTGGACAATTTGAAGACGTGAGTTTCCTTTCAAACATCCCGCGCAGAGTAGGTGAGGTGCTGCTTATTTCGTGGTTACTGCTAAGCGCTGCTTTCTACTTTGTTGAGCCCGTCTTCTCTCCCAAAACCTGGAAAATCCTCCAGAGCTGGTTGTGGCTTGCTGCCAAATTATCGTTAGGCGCAATTAATGAAGGGGCACAAACTGAGACATTACCAGATGCCAGAATGGTAGACATTGGCATGATTATTATTGGTCTGTTCGACCCGGCATGCTGCAAAGATATTGAAGGCCAATTGGCCATGCCGAGTATACTATGAATGAGTAAACATAGGAGATTTGACGATGAACGAAAAACCTAACATTGTGTTCATGCTTGGAGATAACGTCGGCTGGGGCGATCTTGGCTGCTATGGGGGACTGGTTCCAACACCGCGACTTGACAGGCTCGCCAGTGAAGGCATGCGATTTACCAACTTCAACACGGAAGCGCAGTGTACGCCAACGCGCGGGGCGCTATTAACAGGGCGTATGCCAATCCGGACCGGTACCTATAAGGTTCCCCTGCCGGGCGAACCCGGCCACTATGGACTATCCCCATGGGAATATACCTTGGCGAATTTGCTTTCAGATGCCGGCTATGCTACAGCATGTTTCGGCAAGTGGCACATTGGCAACGTGCCCGGACGTATCCCAACCGATCAAGGATTCGATGAGTGGTGGGGCATTAGCGAGAGTTCTGACGAAGCCGATTACACCTCTCACCCGATGTATCCACCAGAGTTCAAGCGACCGAAGATCAAAGCCTCTGTCAAAGGACGGCCTGTCGAAGAGGTTGATGATTTTAACCGGGAAACACGGCCGTTTATGGATGAAAAGATCACGGAAAAGACCATCGACTTCATTCGCCGTTGTGCCGCAGATGACAAACCATTCTTCACATACGTCCCATTTACCAATGTACACCCCCCGATGATTCCACATCCAGATTTCGAAAATGCAACCAACAGCAACAAGGCTGCCCCGAAGAGCATTGCCGAACTTGATTATCGAGCCGGTCAAATCCTCGATACACTCGACGAACTGGATATTACAGACAACACAATCGTGGTTTGGGCTAGTGACAATGCCGCCGGGACCCTCCTCAGCGAGACGATGGGATCGAGCGGGTATTGGCGCGGCTCCTTCGGTGGTGGCTGGGAAGGTTCAATTCGTGCCCCAGCTATGATCCGTTGGCCTGGCCGCATCCCAGCCGGTGTTGTCACCGATGAAATCATCGCCACTTATGACTGGATGCCCACGTTGGCAGCGCTCATTGGCGAGTCTGACCGGATGCCTAAGGATCGGCCGATTGATGGGTTAGATATGTCATCATTTATGCTTGGCGAGGACGACACTTCAGGTCGAGAACACTTTGTCTACATGGGCACCGAGGGCGAAGTGATCTCGGTGAAATGGAAGACAATGAAGGTTCATTTCCGCTACACCGAATCAACTTCATGGATTGCGCCATACATCAAACCACAAATCCCGATGGTCTGCGACCTCATTTCTGATCCCCATGAGACGATTGATCTCATGCAATCCGACTTAACACTTGCATGGGTAATCGGAGCCGCTTTAAGACCGATAATAGCGCTCGCTCAGAGCGCCGATAAATATCGCCATATTGGAGTGGGAGAAGAAGGATTCGACGGATATTTGATTTGACTGGTTTTGGACAGTAAAGGGACATAAGGGTTTTCAGGAGGTTTTAGCCCGCAAAACCACTAAATTTTGAGAGATCCTCTGCAATTTCTGCAATATGGTCCTTTTGATCATCAGATTCGCTTGACATAATCAATAATTAGTTCGGAACAGATCTCCTTAGGGGCATTCTCCAAAAACAAACCTCTTGACAATCACGTCAAGCGGTTTTTTGTTTGTTTTTACTCGGTAAGTTATAAAATTACTGAGTTCAATGAAGTTTATATCGCTTTTCTTGTTGATCAAATGAAGCCAGGATGGTCAGCCCTGCTTGCCGCTTATCCAGCAAAATTGGTAAAAAAAGCCAACGACTCATTTGAAAAATTGGGAGCAGTGATACTCTGGAATGTTCCAGAAAGCATGATAGCAGAAGTGGTGCGGCGGAATCAGATGAAAACACTTAAGCAGACCTTGGTTTGAAGAATCCTCTTCGTTCGAAGACAAAGAAATATCCAGGTGCGAGTCCGAGGTATTGTAAAAGTGTTAGCGAACAGACTCGAACCGCTAACTTCGCGGAGATGAACCCAGTGAACTGGAATCACGTTCGTGATTTCATTGTACGCGATGTAGATTCCATTAGCCTTTGGCGGTTATATCCGGTATATCGTCAGTTGCAACATCGCCTGCCTAAAAATCGGAGGCTTGAACGGTTTGACCCGTTACATGATTATAAGATTCGACTATCAGCTGAAAAACTATATCTAATTCAGCCATTGATTGGGGTGTAAAAAGCATCACCAGCCCATCCCAACCTTCTCGTTCATCTGCCCATGGATGCCGTTCGCCCCACCCTTTTTCGGCAACTTCCAAAGCACGCTCATAGGGTAAAGGCGCATGTAAACTGCCATCTGGGTGAATGTGGGCAAATTCGCGACCAGAAACAATAGCTTCTGGGTGAGCCAGAGCAATATCATCACCTAACCACATCCCTCGAGCTCCTGGCAAAGAGACAATGGTCGGCCTATCTTCCACGCCTGGTAGAACGAAAGCTCTTCGGTAAAGTTCGTCATTAACGGCCGTTACCGGTTCCACGCCAATTTGTACATGCGGTACAGTGCCACTTGTTTGTGTGCGCGGCCCAGAGCGTTCAGGCAAGGGAAAAACAATCAGGTCAGGTATTGACGTTGATTCAACAGTTGGCACAATCGTTTGTGGCAATTCTTTAGTTGAATTTTCTATGACTGCAGGAGTCTCCATTTCGACGTCCTGGGTCACTTCGACCCCGTGTACCGACGTCTGTGGAAATTCATTGGTTGAATTTTCTATGACTACAGGAGTTGCCGCTTCGACAACCTGCGCAACATCGGCCTTTTCTGGATTGTTTGAACAGGCTCCTAGAAGCATACCAACACTTACGAAAATAATTATCACTATTATCCATCTATACATTTCAGTCCTCTTGAAAATTGGGTGGTCATCGCTGAAGATCGTCTTGTTTTTTACAAGCTCGACTATGAGCTTGCAATTTTTAGTGAAGTTACACATTCCAGAGGTCAAACTTTTCATCGAATGCTTGCATAAATGCCTCATATGCAAACTGCTCATCGGTCAAGGTTTTCAACCGTTCTAGATAATCCTCGAAAGAAGAAGATTGGTCAGTCCCGGTACGAATCCCCAGGTGCAATTAGAGGCACTTGAATATACGCATTATACAACCTAAAGGATCCAACTTATACACAGAGACCTTCGAATTGTTCGAGCGCTATTTTTGCGTTTTCTATGATTGCCGGTGGCGCTTTGGCTCTCAGTAAAACAATCAAACCCAGGGTCGAAGCGGTGAAGAAGTCAGCTTCTTCTGATTTAAGCTTTTTCCGATGACATAGAGGCTCGATGTTTGAATTGAAGTCTTGCAAATAAGTCCGCTCAAGGCGTTATTAGACAGACCCATACAATATCGGCCGATGTAGCTTGGTGTGAACTGCTGCATATCTCAACATCAAAGTGAAGCTGCGCGTCCGACTTCTGGCTACTCCGTCGCCGATAGTCCTTCTACTACGCCGGTCATTACCTTATAAGCAGCCCAGAGTTGTGCAGGTGGTGCTTCGGCTCGAACGCTGGCCGCCATCCCTATTAACATTGTTGTCAAGAATCCGGCCATCTCGTCGAGGTCGGCCGTTGGGTGGATTTCCCCACCTTCCTGTGCGCTATTGAGTGCGTGCCGGAAGGCTAGAGTGAGTCGCTCCAAGTAGGCATCAACGTAGCGCGCGCTTCCTGGATCCAACGCAGCTCGTTCCACGGCCGTATTACACATTAAACATCCGAGACCACGAAACGGACCTTCGCTGGCTGATGCATAGCCATGGAAGGCCTGCCGGATCGCATCGATGCTCGCTTCAGGCGCCTCGAGGGGAGCAAGCACTCCCGTGAGGTGCTTGCTGTTATAACGCTCCAACGCAGCCTCAAACAGCTCCTGTTTCGAGCCGAACTCGGCATACATACTCTTCCGGTTCACACCAAATTCGGCCACCAACTCGGCCGTGCTCGTGCCATTGAAGCCTTGCCTGCGGAACAACTCCACTGCACGCTCGAGCAGTTCGGTTCGGTCGTACTGTTTTGCCCTGCTCATCGGTTTCTCCAAATTCGTACTTGACACATGGTAACTGATCGGTTACTATGTGTCAAGTAACCGATTGGTTACTTTAACAATTACCATGCAATTCACAAGCAATAGGAGTAATAAAATGGATAACCAACACATAACCGTAATCTACAAATGGACTGCAAATCCTGGCAAGCTGGACGAACTGACAGCAATCTACACTGGGGTGACAGAGGCAATGGAGCAAAATGAACCGGGGGCGGAGGCGGTTCACATTTATACTTCGGAACAAGAAAACGCACTCTACGTGCGGGATGAATTCAAGGATGCTTCAGCCTTGGGATTTCATTTGCAGTCGACAGCGGCAGCCCACTTCCCTTCCCTGCTCTCGATAGCCGTCCCTGGACCTTTCTTCTTTTTCGGAGACGTGCCTCAGGAGTTGAAAGATGCTACCGATCAAATGCAGCTGGCGGCTGAGTTCGCACTGCACAGCTCTGGCTTTGATCGCTAGCGCATGACGCCAAGCGAATGATGGACGACAACCCAGATGTTGGGGCTATTGTCCTGGATTGTACAGAATTCCCGCCACACGCGCGTGCAATCCAATGGGAAGCGTGATTCTGGCCTCTTTAGCAGGCTTATCAGCTCTCGATCGTCGTAGCCGGATGGTTTCAACTTCCGGTGACATTGTGGGAAAATGTGCGCTTTTCCTGCACCATTTTGTCCGATTCAGCCCATGCCAATTTCGCTCACAAACTTTGCGATTTTCTCTCCCGTAACAGGTTTATTCAGTTGGCTCGCATAGATGATCATACGCGCGATGGGCCGCCGACCGCTAACCTTGGCCATGTTTTGCAGTGCCCACTTCCCACCAAAGCCGCCCTGTGTGCAGAAAAACGCTACGCGCTTGAGCGAGGCGCGCTGTTGGCTCAAATACGCGCGCACCGGCGAGGATAGTCGGGCAGCCCAGACGGGCGTACCCACCACGACCAAATCATATTCGCTGAGATCATGCTTGGGCGGGGTGATACTACTGCGCAGGCCCAAAAGACCTTCAATTGCTGAGCGAGGGCGTCCCAGACTAGTGTCCCGGTTAAAGGTATCTTCAATGAGTTCAAGATCGGCGTCAAGCGCGGCGGCGATGGCTTCGGCTATCTGCCGGGTGTTGCTGGTCAGTGAATAATAAACGACGAGTGTGTTTGACATGTTGGTGACCTCCGGTGTAGGCAGTTATTAAGATTATCGACACTATTCTGGTTTGCTAAGACCCACGTCTATTCGCTTGGGGAGCCTGAACAAGATTGGGATTTGAGACTTCGAAGCACGTCGCAGCTATAAACATTCAACTTTAGGCCCCCCACTTCCATGCATACCAGACAGTCAGTCCATTAAAAACGAGGCTTACTATGATCAAGAATTTGTCATAAGCGCCAGCATATGTAGGTAAGCCAACGAGATTAAAAAGAAAAAGGATGACGGCCGCGATGATGGTTACCCAGCGAATCGCGGGATACTTCAACGTCAGGGAAAGGACTACCATAACAATCGGAATCAACATGATTATTGCAGCGCCAAAATACATTGCCTGAGATGCCTGCATACCTCCCATCATCTCTCCCGCCTTAAAGTCGCCTGCGAATATCCGCATCACATCGCCCAAGAGATAAGTCAACATTAAGGCTGCCCACAGACCTGAAAGGATTATCCTCACCTCTTCCATTTCGCTCGCCTCCTTCATAAATGAAATATGCGGTGCTACACATCTGCTATCTGTAATCACGGTTTGCGTTCTCGCAACTCTCCGACTTCTGGACAAATAAGCCGCGATGCTTCTTTATCTCGGGTTGTTAATTGCTATTATGGGAAACAGCGATGATTACTTTTCCCTGGGCATGTCCTTCTTCATAGTAACGGACAGCATCAGGGACCTCACTCAACGGGTAACGTCTATCGATAACAGGTACAACCTTGCCCGCTTCAAGAAGCTCATTCAGAAAAACCAAGTCTTCTTTGTTTGCTTGTGCCATCAGGCTTACCATTTTTTTATTCTCGGTCATCGAGATGAACGGTCCTAGAAACATTGTTTGGAAGATTAGAGCTGTAGAATTTACTGAACCAACGTATATTCCTTCAGGAGTCAATGCACGCTTGAAATCGAATATCGAGTGATTGCTAACAACGGTAAAAATCAGATCGTAGCGCTGGCCATTCCGGGTGAAATCTACTTGCGTGTAATCGATGACGTGGTCTGCCCCAATCGAGCGCACCAGGTCCAAATTTCTAGTGCTGCACACGCCTGTCACTTCGGCCCCGAACGATTTGGCAATCTGCACCGCAAACGTACCGATACCTCCAGACGCACCATTGATCAGAACCTTCTGTCCTGACTTGATCTGTCCTTTGTCGCGAAGACCTTGCAAGGCAACTACGGCCGCTTGGGGAACGGCCGCTGCCTGCTCGAACGTCAAATTGGCCGGTTTCAGCGCTAATAGATCTTCGGGAGCAGATACAAACTCTGCAAAACCGCCCCAACCACAACCGGATATGTCCCCGAGGACCTCGTCGCCTGGCTGGAGCCGCTTTACATTTTTGCCCACTGCTTCAACCCGCCCTGCTATGTCAGAGCCAAGTATCGGATATTTTGGCTTGAGAGGTCCGGACCACAGACGGGCCAAGAACGGCTCGCCTTTTGACATTGTCGCGTCAGCCGAATTCACGGATGCCGCATGAACTTGTACCAGCACTTCATCATCCTCGGGGGTAGGTGTTTCTACCTCTTTGAGGTGAAGAACTTCCGGTGGTCCATACTCTGTGTATACAATAGCTTTCATCATCGTTTCTTCTCCTCTTACTATTTGATGTCTGACGCATCATCCCAGCCGGGTTCAATGGCGCAGACCGAGAGCAATGGCATGCCTAAATCACGCACTTTTCTTAGCAATCCATGTAATGCCGACTGATCGACCACGGGGCCGGTTAAAAGCGTGTTGCCGCCTTCTTCCAGCGTGATAGTCAGGCCTTCAAACCAGTAGACCCACCGGTCAGCAAGGTGTCCCTTGATGCGAATCTCGTAAATACCCGACTCGCAATGATCCTCCGCTGATGCGTCTGTGTTACTCATCTCGTGCCTCGTGCGTTCTCCTCATATGGATAAACGCCTATGTAGTTGCATTCGTTTTTCCTTTGACCACAGGATACATATTAATATAACGAGGTGTCATCACTACATGTAATGATTGATGTGCTGATTATTTGATCGGGATGTTGTGAGGGAAATAAAAGGCCCTGGTAAGTGGTTTGACAGACCTACCAGGGCCGGGGTTGATGTTAAGCGTTCGTTACAACAAATCGAGTTCTTCAGCGCGGCGGATGGCTGCCCGACGGTTGTGCACGCCTAGTTTGCTGTAAATATTCTGGGTGTGGGTACGGATGGTGTGCAGGGACACCACTAGCTCATTGGCAATTTCTGGGCCGCTTAACTCGGTTCCCAGCAGCCTAAGCACTTCGAATTCGCGTTCACTCAGTGGCTCGATTAGAGGCTGCTTGACGGGGCTTGTGCTTTCAGACTTTCCGAAGGCTACCTGCAGCCGGCTAACATAGTTCGGGGTGGTACCGTGTTTCGCGGCTTCTCTCAGGAGCGCCTTCATGGGTGGGCCTTCGTCCACAAAGATTCGGACAAAGCCCTCCGGCTCAGCCAGCATCAGTGCACGGTCCAGAGACGCGAGTGCAGAAGATTTGTCACCTTGCGCCTCGTGAGCGAGTGCTTGCAACACCAGGATTTCGATCACGCTGCCCATCCTCCTCCCTTCTTCTGCCGCATTCAGGAGTCGCGCCAGCAGTCCCACTGCCTCGTGAATAGAGCCATCTACGTGGTCGATCCTGTATTGGGCAATAAGTATCTTTGCCAGGGTGATGTGCTCGAACTCAGACAGGTAGCTGAGATCGTCGTCTACGGACAGACCTCGCTCACGGGCCCAAGCCAGGGCTTCAGCCAGCCGCTCCTGCCTGACATATACCCTCGCCTTCAATGCCTCTATCGGTCGAATATCTGGTATGAGATTCCTAACATAGAGACATATTGCCTCATTCAATAGATTAATGGAAGCTTTCAGTTTCCCCCGAGACTTCTCTAAGCGTGCCCTAGCGAGGCGCCAGCGGAAGGGCCAATCAACCAACTCAGACCCCTCACCCATCTCGTTGCTTTTTATCAGGTGCTGGGCAGCAGCTTCTTGATAACCCATCTCATGACACAACATCGCCAAACCGAGGTATAGAAATGCCATAAACCACTGTGCCCCCTCGTCTTGCTCAGATGCAAGCTGCAATGGTTCCTTATATGCTCTAGCTGCTTCACGGAGACGCCCCTGCGCAACCAATATGTCGCCCAGGGCAGAGAAGCCGGCAGTGACCATAATGATATTGCCTACTTTCCGCATACCATCTATCCAATCAGCTACAGCTTTGTGAGCCGCCTCCAGATCTCCACTCGCCCAGTACGCAAAGCCCAAGGTAACGGTTACCTGGGCTCGCAGATGATTATCTTCTTCGGGTGTGAGCTTGAGGGCCAGCTCGGCATGCTTTACAGTGCTGTCCACATCGCCAAGAGACTGGGCGTTTAGAGTGCGGGCAAATGCGATCTTGGCCGGCAGAGTCCGAAATTGCTCCTCATTAACCACGACCATCCCATCTACTAATCCTTCTGGTCGAGCGCCCAGCTCTGCGGTTTGATCCAACCATCGTTCGGCATCTCGCAGCCGGGCCTCGCTTGCCTCTAGCTCGCCAACCATCCAAAGCGCCTCGGCATATTGGGTACTGAGCACAGGTCGGGCCTGGATCAGTTCGTCCGGCAGGGCTTTCGCCCAGCCAAGCCAGGTGGCACTCTGTAAACTGTCATCCATGCCCTGCCATTCACGTTCCGCCAGGTCCGCTACCTGCTCGTAATCATTGGCAGCAAGCGCATGGCGGACCGCATCGGAAGGCGAACCATTTCGCTCATACCAGGAGCTTGCCCGTTTATGCAGGGTAGGTAGCTGCTCAGACTGCTCCTCCATCGAATGCGCTTGCAGAACATCTGTGAAGAGGTGGTGATAGCGATACCACTGGCGCTTGTCATCGAGCGGAATGACAAACATATTGCTTCGCTCCAGGGCTTCTAGCATCGCTTTGCCATCTTCCTGACCGGTGACGACGTCACACAGAGGACCACTTAACCTGTCGAGAACTGAGGTTTGCAGTAGGAAGCTGCGGACATGTTCTGGCTGGCGATTCAGAACCTCTTCAACTAGATAATCCAGCACGAAATGGTGGCTGCCAGCGAAAGTCTGGATAAAACTGGCGGTGTCCTCTCGCCCCTGCATGGAGAGTGCAGCCATTTGCAGGCCTGCAATCCAGCCTTCGGTGCGGGTCTCCAGCGAGGCAACCTCCTCTGTCGATAGGTTTAGACCCATCACCTGGTTGAGAAATTCGGCGGCTTCGACGGGGGCAAAACGCAAGTCCGCGACGCGCAGTTCGGTCAATTGGCCCCGGCCGCGCATCCGGGCCAGGGGTAGATGTGGGTCTTCACGAGTAACAATGACCAGGTGCATCTGTGGTGGCAGGTTCTCAAGCAGAAAGGTGAGGGCATCATCAACCGACTTAGTATCAATAAGGTGGTAATCGTCAAGGACGAGGACAAAACTGTCCGGAATGGTACTGATTTCATTAAGCAGTGCCGTCAGAATCGATTCGGTTGGCGGCGGCTGAGAGGATTGCAGGACAGCTAACATCCCTTCCCCAATATTCGCATCAATCGTCTGCAAAGCAGCGACGAGGTAAGTTAGGAAGCGTGTGGGGTCATTATCACGTTCGTCTAGAGAGAGCCAGGCGACCGGTTGATCGTTACGGGTGACCCATTCGCTGACTAGTGTGGTTTTACCAAAGCCGGCCGGGGCAGAGATAAATGTTAATCTACGACCAGGCTGTAGACCATGATTGAGTCGATCAATCAAACGGGGGCGAGGTACCAGATTCGGCCGCAAAGGAGGGATAAATAGCTTCGTACGCAACAGTGTCTCAAGCATAAGCACATTATATAGGGAAAACTATGGTTTTGGGGTGTCAGCGTCCTGTCTGTACCGAATTTCGCTCTTCCTCAACTGTTCGCACGCATGGAACGCGAACGACGGGCGACGATATTGCGGGTTTATTTGAAGCGACTTGTAGTTGATGATAATGGTACATTTGTCGACTATGAGCTTTACAGCCCATTTGCATATTTTTACCACCAGTGACGAGTTACGATTCTGTCGAATCGTAATATTATAAAGTTCGACATGAGTCTCCTTAGGGGCATTCCACAGAAATAACCGCCTGACTATTCTGTCAAGCGGTTTTTTGTTTGTTTTTGCTCGAAACTTGGGAGAAATAGAAGGATTAAGGCGAGAGTCTTAAATTTATACGGCCAATTTATTTCGAATCTCCTTAGGTGGTAACGGCCGATTTATCCTTTTCTTCTACGGCATTGCCGTTTCCACTTACCTTACCTTTCCACAGCAAAGTTACATACAGCCAACTCATAATGCAGACCTGCAAGGCCAATACTATGCCATCCGTAAGCCTGTACATCCCAGGCCAAAAATAAGCCAAACCGTCACCCAGAAGCGGATATTGAATGATGAGAATCAAAGTCAAATATAGTAATAAATTCTTCTTACTGGAATTCCAGAAGATAATAAATGGCAATGTTACCAATATGTAAATGAGGCTCCGGAATTGAGTGATTGCGAATAGTGCGCCCATGCTTGGAACTACCATTCCAAGAGTATTTAGAGGATCATCCAGATATTCACCGTTGAAGGGCAGAGCCACGATACCGATGATCATTGTCACAATGTAAAACAAAATCCAGACCAGAAAAAATCGCCACACCCAGCTCAAAATCGAGCGGGAAGAAAAATAAGAACGAACTTGTTGACCAGTTTTGGCTTCAGGATGCTCTTCCTGTTTCCACAAATAAAATATCAAAGAAACAACTGCCAAAGCCAGTATAAAGCCGCTAATCATGGCTGAGAAAAGGGGATAATCGGGCAAGTATATTTTGCCTTCAAGGTCGGGCAAAAAAGAGAGGATGAAGTAGTGGAAAACAAAGATAATTAAAAATGCTCCACGTTTACTGATGTAAAGGTTCTTTTTCATCTTAGCAAAAACCAAGGCGATTGCTGCGTAGATTAAGAACAAGGGGAAAAGGTACAGCGTCGGCATTCCCCCACGAAATTCTTCATAGGATATTCCGGCGAATTGAACGACAAATTGCTCGAAAGGGATAGCCGTAATAACGACTGCCAGGATTCCTACCACGCTGGCCTTGAGAACATCGCTAAGAGCCTTGTTTAGCGTTCTTTCCTGATGAGTCTCATCAAGTGGTAGTTCCTTGCTCATGGTGTCCTCCAAATGTACTTTTATCATCATTACTAACCCTTTTACCTATCTGTTTGGGAGCGTGATAAAAGTTCTCACCTTCATCATAAGGCCAAGATGGTATTAGTGTCATACTCATTTCGGATTATTCGAAGTGTTATCTAGATGTTTACGGCTGCATTCGCAGTGATCTGGCGCGAGGCGGCACACAGATTAGGCCAAATGATCTACTTATAGCCGCCACCGCCGTCGCCAATGAGCAACAACAGCCAACAGCCACGCAGCTTATGGGTCAATCCGGATATTAGGTTTCTGTGGATCCGGGTTCTTACAAAGGTGGTTCAGCCAAGATGAGTAGCTAGGCTTCGGAAAGGTACCGTTCATGAGGGGCTTGAACTCGCAACCTCACGGATGTGAACCTCCGTTAGAACCGGAATCACACCCGTGATGTCATTCTACTCGAGTTAGAAACCTTTAACAATTAGTAGTTATGTTAAAAACCGTGGGGTCTGATCTGCAACGTTATTGTAAATCAGCCTATCGAGCTTAAATAGATAGATCTTGCTGCTAATCTAATGCCACGGCATCTAGTGTCATACGAAAACTCATCTCTTTGTGGAATAACTGGGCTTTGATTTCCGGATGCGATTTCCGGAAGATAACCCTTAGGGGTATTCTACTAAAGTTTGTGCGGCAATCAGATCGTCAAGATTGAGGGGATCTATTTTGCTTTGGTTAGGGCGGGCAAGTTTAAGACTGCAATCCCAGACGAAGAGTGAATACGTTTCCTATCTGGAATCAGCAACTATGTGTTGGTCAACGCCCCGACTCCGGCCGGGAGGACCGAATTCAAGAAGGATTGACCAATCTGCTGCGGTTACCTTATCGGGAACTACCATCAAGACCTCACTGCTGCTAGCAATTTCCGATACATCGCTAGTTGCTACACCGTCTGCCTAGAAATCTGATGCTTGAACGGTTTGACCCGTTACATGATTATAGGATTCGACTATCAGCTGAAAAATTATATCTAATTCGGCCGTAGATTGGGGCGTATAAAGCATTACCAGCCCATCCCAACCTTCTCGTTCATCTGCCCACGGATGCCGTTCGCCCCACCCTTTTTCGGCAACTTCCAAAGCACGCTCATAGGGTAAAGGCGCATGTAAACTGCCATCAGGGTGAATGTGGGCAAATTCGCGACCAGAAACAATAGCTTCTGGGTGAGCAAGAGCAATATCATCACCTAACCACATCCCTCGTGCTCCTGGCAAAGAGACAATGGTCGGCCTATTTTCTACCCCCGGCAACAGGTAGGCTCGTCGAAAAAGTTCATCATTAACGGCCGTAACTGGCTCCACGCCAATCTGTACATGCGGTACGGTACCACTTGTTTTTGTGCGCGGTCCAGAGCGTTCAGACAAGGGGAAAACTGTTAGGTTAGGCATTGATGTTGATCCAATAGTTGGTAAAGCTGACGATTCATCTGAATCGGCTTCGTCGACGTGCGTTACTTCGGCCTGTTCTGGATTGTTTGAACATGCCCCTAAAAGGGCACCAACACTTATGAGAACAATTATCACTTTTGTCCATTTATACATTTTGTGCTCTTGGAAGTTGGGAGGTATCGCTTGTGTATCATCTTTTATTTCATAAGTTGGATTATGAGCTTGCGATTTTTGATGAAGTTAAACATTCCAGATGTCATACTTTTCATTGAGCGCTTGCATGAATGCCTCATCCGCAAACTGTTCATCGGTCAGGGTTTTTAACAAGGCCAGATAGTCCTCGAAGCCGGCGGGACTGAAAACACTCAGCATTTTGGCACCGGTTTCGCTTTTAGCTTCGTGCCAGACATTCGGCGGAACATTGATCGTGGTTCCAGCAGAAGCGACTACGGTCTCATCATCAAAAATCAGCGTGAGTTCTCCCTCAAGGATATAGAATATTTCGGTCATCTTCTTGTGGTGATGGCGGCCTAGATGAAAGCCTGGTTTCATTGTATCTTCTACCATCGAGACCCGCCCCTCTGTTAGATTGCCGATTGTTTTGACGAAAATGTGGTCGCTTGACCATTCATATTCAATACCTTTGCCAGATTGAATAATTTCGTAGTTCATTATTTTGTCCTCTGTGCATAATTAGTTGACACTCACTCACTAGATTCATTGCTGAATATCATAAACGGTGTTGGCCATCGTTTCAGCATCGAGGAAAGACATAATGACCTCATCTGATGACTGGTGCAAAAAACCAACCTACACCGTCGCCATATTGGGCGCAACAGGCAAAATGGGAAAGCTGTTTGTGCAACAGGCACTTGATGCAGGACACACATTGCGAGCCTTGGTGCGTAATGCGGCAAAACTAGAACCAAGCGAGCATCTTCGCCTTGAAGCTGTCGTTGGTGATGCCACCAGACGTGACGATGTGGCCAAGGTCGTGGCGGGAGCAGATGTTGTTGTCAGTTGCCTGGGCAATGTAGGCAAACATCATATTATGTTGCATGCGTTTGAGAATATTCTGGCTGCGGCTGCAGCACAACCGGCAATCCCGCGCTGTTTGTTGATCACCAGTGTTGGTTGCGGTGGCACCTCCTGGCTGGTGAAACAAATGCTAATCCTCATCGGTGGTGACAGGGCAGGTTTTCAAGACTACGACTTAGCGGATAGTCGCGTACTTGACGAGTCAACTGTGCCATGTGTCCTTGTACGTCCCTATGCCCTGACTGATAAGCAAGGCAGTGGCAAATACAAGGCTACTGAAAAACATAATGCCACCTTCATGCGGCCAATCCCCCGAGCGGACGTCGCCACATTTTGGGTCGATGCGGCGATCGATAAACGGTGGGATGGGAAACCAGGGATTCAGCTTGGAGGCAGAAACTGATCAACCTTTTCTAGGCAAGAATTAAAATCAGTCCCACGCAACCTTACCCTTGAGGATAAAGGTGTCAAAAAGTAGCTATGCCAATAACCGCGTAGAATTACGAACCTTACTCGTGTCAGCCCTAGGCACTTCGCTGGCGACGTGCGATATTGCTTTTGACTTTACCATATTCATCTATTTTTGTTGGGAATTAGTTCGAATATTCTTAGATGGTAACGTCCCTTACCCGTGCCTTTCTTAGTTCTGATTGACAAGAAGTTCCGTGCGATATAGTATATATTATAGATATATACTAATTGGGGTGAACTATGAAAGTTGCTAAGCTTTTCAAGAATGGTCAGAGTCAGGCAGTCAGGCTTCCAAAAGAATTTCGGTTCGAGGGGACGCAGGTCTTCATTAAGCGTGTTGGGAATGCTGTATTGCTGTTGCCAGAACAAAATTCCTGGCAGGGACTTTTTGATAGCCTCAGTTTGTTTTCTGATGACTTTATGGAGGTGCGGGAGCAACCTGAACAGCAGGATCGGGAAGAGATCTTCGAATGAAATACCTGCTCGATACTAATATCTGCATTTATCTTATCAAGAAAAAACCGCTTTCCGTCGTCGCTAGATTCAATGAGAATTCGGTAGGTGACATTGGAGTGTCATCGATTACAGTCGCAGAGTTATCTTATGGTGTGCAGAAGAGCCAACGACAGATACAAAATCAGGAGGCATTACTGCAATTCTTGGCGCCGCTGGTTATCGCAGAGTTTGATACAAATGCTGCCTTTAGCTATGGGCAGATTCGAGCGGAGTTAAAAAGACTGGGAACACCGATTGGATCGTTGGATACTTTAATTGCTGGGCACGCAGCAAGCATGAACGTCACCCTGGTAACAAATAACATACGGGAGTTCTCGCGAGTGCATGGGCTCATTGTCGAGAATTGGGTTGAGAATTAGCCTATTATTTCAATATTAGTAATATTATAAAGTTCGACATGAGTCTCCTTAGGGGCATTCTTCGAAAATGAACCGTTTGAACTGACATTCAAGCGGTTTTTTCTTTATCATAGTCTGAAAACGGCAGAAATTGGTGGAATTGGAATCAGACTCAGTGCAATTGTCTTCACTCAATTATTGCGCAGAATATTGATCATGTTAGTATTTTACTATTATCCTGCAGCAATGTTAACCGCTCTGGCGTTGGCTAACCTCTATC
>JAACFF010000464.1 GCA_009937635.1 Chloroflexota bacterium | reverse complement strand
GACATCGCCATACCGAATCTGTTCCGCCCCCAAGAATCGGCCGAGTTCCTTTATCACCCCCGCAATCCTTCGAGCCACTCTGCCAGAGTCCGGCGCCTCATCCTCCCGATGGATAGCATGAACGTGTAATATCCTTGTCTTTCGGTCCATTTTCGGATCGATTCGGCCGATCAGGCGGTCGCCATCAAGAATCGGCAAAACGTAGTAGCCATATTTTCGCTTCGCTTTAGGCGTATAGATCTCTGATCGGTAATGGAAGTCGAAAAGCATCTCCGTTCGTTCCCGGTCGGCAATCAAGTTATCGAACGGCGACAGCAAAGTTGTACGCTCTTGCCATTCCCCGTTTTGGATCTGTTCTAAATCGTGCAGGGTATCAGCGTGAATAATCCAATCAGCCGCTAACAAAGGGTCCTCCCCGTCGACAACAATACGGTGGATTTGACCGCCATCCACTAACTCCGCCAACACGTCCGCTAGTTCCGGATAACCGCCACGGATGAAATGGTTCTGGATCTGCTTTTCCGTGGCTGCGCCCAAAGCCTTCAACGACTTCTGGGCTGCGTCCCTGACCACCTCACGCTGCGATAATGGCTTGTGATCGGACCATTGAGGCATATGCTGTTCAAGCAGCCCCCATTGCTTCTTCAAGCCAAATCCCGCCCCAACTCGGCGTGTCACAGTGATGTCTCCCTGTTCCCACATGAAGCCCAGCATCATGCTAACATTACGGCTGTTGGTCCAGCCACTCGACTGCCACGATTGCACTGTGCGGTCTTCAAGCTCCTGGGCATAAAGGGGTCCGCGACCGTCTAGCTCCTCCAAAATATATTGGCGAAACGGCTCGTTTAGCTCCATCCACTTGCGCACACGCTGCGCCCAAGAACCATTGCCACGGCCGAACTTACGCATCTGCATCTGGAATAGGGGAAAATCCTCGACCAACACAATAGATGCGGCATGCGCCCAATGTTCGAACAATTGGCGATCTTCCCACATGAGTGTCTCAAGATCCGCCACTTCATAATCACCCAGGCGGCTCCAAAGCACCAACAAAGGGCTGCGCGCCACTACATTGAGCGGATCGATTTGCAAACAACCCAACTGGCGAATAAGCGCCAACATCTGCGTTTTATCGTTGAGGGCAGGCTGCGTCTCCAATCGCTGGGCACGGATGGCCAGACGTCGGATGTGTACCGCTGTAATCTTAATGGGACTATTCATAAGATAACCAGTGTAGACGAACATATGTTCGTCCGCAAGTCTATGACGGCTTCTACTCTGCCATCCCCAACCTGTGCAACAGGATCTTGAGTTCCTCCTGCGATATACCGGCAACACCCAATGGCCGATCCACAGGATCGTGGCAGTCAGATCCCCCCGTCTGGATGAGACCATATCTGTCCGCCCATTCGGCCATCATTTCTCTATGTTCTGCCACGTGTCCAGGATAGTTTACTTCCAGACCGTCAAGTCCCAGAACTGCATCGTCAAGGAATTCCGGCATCAGCCGCTCCACAACCTCAACGGACGGCAGCACTTCTCGATAAAGACTTTCACCCGGATACGATCCTGCCGCCGGGTGGGCAAACACACGAACCAATTGCGGGTATTTATGCAACAAGGGAGTTAAGTGCGTTGGGTCTATACCTGAGGGCACGTATGAAACACTATCATTGCCAATGAGAGTATTAATTTGGGACTTGTCCAATCCATGGTATTCCTTTAAGGCCAGAGCAAAATGCCTGCGGGTCACGTTTGGAGACAACGCTTCAATTTCCTCTGCCGTGAGATCGCGCGCGAGCAATGGTTGCTTTCCCACAGGGCCAAACTCAGCATTGATCGCCGCGACGCGTGCCCGTACGAGCCCCGCCCCACGACCCAGGCTGAAGATATTTTGGGCCATCATCCTGAACGCTTCATCTGCCAGTAAATCCAGGGGAATGTAAAGCAGATAATGCAATGTGCCCACGAAATAGGGCCGGCGGAAACGCAATGAAACTTCCACGCCGGGCACAACCAGGATGCCCACTTTTTTCCCCGTAGAGAGAGCCTCATCAAGTCCGCCGACGGTATCATGATCAGTGACACCAACGGCCGTTAAACCAAGCTCCTGAGCCTTGAGGACGAGTTCAGTAGGAGTATACTCACCGTCAGAAGCATTGGTGTGGTTATGTAAGTCCGCAACAAACTCTCTATTCATTTAACTGCCTCGGTTCTGAAGAACAACGTCCGTATCTGACCCATAGGGCTGATATCGTAGCCTGGAAGCGCATCAACCGCTTTTTTAAACTGCTCATCTTCCAGCAGGTCCAGTAGCGGTCGCAACAGCGCGCTCTCGTAATGCGCCACCGGTACGACCAATTCATATTGCTCAGAAGCGAGTGGCACAAAATCCAGATTGAGGGCGCGAGCGGCAGCGAGAATTCCTAGCCCCACGTCAGCCACGCCGGAGGCTACAGCCGCGGCCACGGCCAAGTGTGTATATTCTTCGCGCTCATAGCCGCGGACCTGGCTAGGGTCGATTCCACGCTGACCTAGCTCATAATCCAAAAGCACCCGCGTCCCCGCCCCACGCTGCCTGTTGACCAATTGTAGTTCAGGATTAGCAGCATCAGACCAGCCTGTCACTCCCTTCGGATTACCTGCAGGCACGATCCAGCCTTGCTCTCTCCCCACTAACGACACAACTACAACATCTTGATTTGGCAAGTAACGCTCAATATAGCTCTCATTATAGCTGCCGCTCTCAGGGTCTAGCAAATGGGACCCGGCTAAATGAGCTTCACCACGCCGTAGCGCAACTAATCCCCCCAAGCTTCCCACGTTAGCGGACATCAACCGCAAACCGCCCTCTCGTTCAGCCAGGTGCTGCGCCAACAGATCCAGGGTCAAGTCATGGCTGCCAATAGCCACGATTGTGCGCTCGATTTCTTTGGACGTCCGGTACAGATGAACAGCTACGCTATCGCCTGCATTCTGCCCTTCACTAAAGCGAGGAATCCGCAAGATGCCATCAGCCCGCACCAACGAGGTAATAACGCCCGCCCCTCTGCTGATGGGCGTAACCATCACCTTCTCCCCAACTTTGCCGACAGAAACACGGGCATAATCATCATCACCCGTATGCGACATGATCTTTCGCGTCAGGGTGCCTTCAATAACTGGCGCCACAGTTGCCTGTTGTCCGCGCCATTGCGCCAGCAGCGGTTCCACGAAGATTTCTCCCGTCAGAGCCGCGCTAACCGGGTAACCTGGCACACCTACGACCGGGACCTGGCGTAGAGGCTCATCGCCACTATCGCAATCCAAAATTCCCAGAATTACAGGATGCCCAGGCCGCACCGCAACGCCGTGAACCAACAACGTTCCCAACTCTTGCACTACCGTAGCAGTATAATCCTCGCTCCCAGCCGAAGATCCAGCATTGATCAGGACCAGATCATGATCGCAAGCGGCAGAACGAACCGCCGCCCTAATCGCTTCCAATTTGTCCGGCACAATCAGCCAGCGCGTCGGAATGCCCCCCCAGTTAGACACTTGCGCCGCCAGAACGATGCTGTTGTACTCGATGATCTGTCCAGCGTGCATATCAATCAGTTCCGAGTTCTCCAGGGATAGAACCTCCTCCAGTCGAACCAATTCTGAACCCGTGGGGATAATGGCCACCCGCGGCTGGCGATACACTTCAACCGTGACATGCCCAGACCCAGCCAGCGCGCCCAGATCAACGGGTCGCAATTTGTGATTGGCCGGTAGCACCAGTTCTGTAGCCACCATATCTTCGCCCATGGGACGCACGTGATGCCATGGGGGAACGGCCGCACGAATCTCAATTCCTCCTCTCCCTCCAGGCAGCGATACGGATTGCGTATGTTCGATCATCACCACGGCGTTAGCCCAGGAAGGGAGTGGCTGTCCCGTATTGACCGCTTGTACGGGTCGACCAACCGTTTCCGGAGCATCATCCCCTTCTATCAACTGCAGCGACAATGGATTTGTCTCCGTGGCTCCAACCGTGTCCTGCGCACGCAGAGCAAACCCATCCATAGCGCTGGCATGGTAATGAGGAGAAGAGATCTTGGCGAATACGGCCGATGCGGTCACACGGCCGTTCGCCAGGGCCACTGGAATACGCTCAGCTTCCCTCGCCTGCCACAGGCCAGATTCTTGTAATGCAGCACGGAAAACGCTACGAGCTTGCTGCAGCGGGATATCTTCTAAGTAAATATTTCTTTTCATCTTCTGTTTCGAATCATAACTGAACATTTTCGTGGCTGCGTCCACGCTACTTATGATACTTCTCACCACGCAAAATGGTAAAGGCGCGATAA
>JAACFF010000463.1 GCA_009937635.1 Chloroflexota bacterium | reverse complement strand
CCGGTCCAGGAACGACTGCTCCGCCGGCTACAATTACTTCACCGTCATCTAAGACAACGTCCACTATGCGCGTGCCTGGTGTGACGACATTACCGTCACCGTCCAGCACCTGCGGCGTGCCGGCGATGGTGTACGAAAAACTGAAGCCGGATACCTGGGCAAAGCGACCACTGGTAAATTCTACCAGCGACACGGCATTTTCCAGGATTTCCTTGAACTGCTCGCGTGGGATATCGGGCACGACGCTGACGAAATTGGGGAAAGGCACCATATCAAAGGTGTCCAACTCCGTAATCGGTCCGGCGGGGATGACCGTGTTGTTGCGGATACCTCCGCCATTTTGCAGCGCTACGTCGGGTGGGGGGGCGCCGAATTCCGCGGCGTTCTGTTCAGCCTGCCACTTGAGTGCATCGGCAATCAGGTTGCCTTCGTTGCTTTCCATGGTTCGTACAGTAGACCGCAAACCGTCGAGATCTACTTCAGAGGTTCCGATTACGTTGTTAGCCAGAACTTCCAGAGCCACTACAACTGGATCTACAACCAGCGCCTGCATCGTGGGATCCGGTTCAACAGCGTCGTCGCAAGGTAGTGTATTGTTGCAAGTGCCCGTGGCTACGCGCACGGGGCCGCTGCGTTCTTCATTGATCTCCACGACGTTGCCATCTTTGTCGAATCCGACAACCAGCTTCCCGACATAGCGATAATCACCGGAAGTTGTAACCACGGGGACATCGGTACCGTCAACGTCAGTCGCTATCTGGGGATAGGCGCCATAGACTTCTTCCTCGTCGCCAGGTATGAGGAGATCGTCATCGTTTGCCAGCAACTCATCACCACCGCCGGCGATAACGATGTCGACGCCATCCAGGTCGGCAATCAGCGCTAAATCGTTTTGGATGCTCTGTAAGTGCCCGGCAAGAATGATCTGGTTTACGCCCATTCCTTCCAACTTCTCAACCTCGCCCTGGACGATATTGACCAGATCGTCAGAGACAACGACATTGCGCGGTGAGGAGATGAACGGCAGGTTGGGTGTGTCAATGCCGATCACGCCGATTTTCTCGCCACGCTGCATGATGACCGTGGAGGGAACGATAACCCTGGCGTCCACATAGGCTTGCAGCCTGGGCTCGCCGGTGAAATCGAGATTAGCGGCGACATAAGGCGGTGGATTTTGATAGCCATCGATGAAGTCAGCAAGCACATCTGGTCCAAAATCGAAGTCATGGTTGCCAAGGGCGACGGCGTCATAGCCAATCAGTTCCATGGCGATTGTGTCATAAAAGGGCACGCCGTTCTCCAGACCAGCGCTGAACTCGGGTCCGGCGAGGAAATTGTCGCCGGAGGAGAGCATCAACACGCCGCGCTTGGCGCCGCGCTGTGTCCAGGGGCCATGGACTGCGTTCCAGCGCTCGTTGTCGACCACCGTCTTGAAGCGCGCCGCGCCGCCAAAGTCTTCCAGACCACTTCCAGCATTGACTACCTGGGACTCGCCGTCATTGTTGTGTAACAGTGTCAGGTAAAAATGAACTTTGGAGTCATTCTGTCCCTTGGCCGCCGCTGATCCGGCCATAATCGTCACGCTGACCAGCAGCATGATCACTGTAATGAGTACCATTGTCTTTCTTTTCATGGTTTCTCCTTGCCCAGTGGGCTTATTATTACGATCCAAGAAACGCGTGGGTGAACGGCTTGAATCGCCTGGCGCAGCAAACTATAGCGGCCGGTACCTTGCTTACCCGGCGCGAATTGTTGCTGCTTTAATAAAATTAAAAAAATTCTGCAAAAACATCAATGTGTTTTTTGACGGGACTATATTCAGGGCTATGTGAATTATTATGATTTATTAAAACTGGTATTGAATCGCCTACACTTCGATCTGCATTATAACATAAATTGAGTGCATTTTGCGAATTTTTGCAGATACAAGGTGCACAGTTTTGACTTCTTGATGCCATCAGATATCTCGACGCATGCGGTCTTAGTTGGCATCGTGACCTTCAAGCGCGCGATGGGGCGTTAAGCCAAGAATAGATCCCGGTTTTAATGGGCTTAGATGCGAGCAATGCGTCTTAAAGGCTGGGTTTCGGCTTGGTGTGGCGGAATTGGCTCATGTATAGATTGTAGTAGAAGCCTTGTTGGGCGAGGAGGGATTCATGGTTGCCTTGCTCGATGAGACGGCCGTTGTCGATGACGAGCACCTGGTCGGCCTGGCGTATGGTGCTGAGGCGGTGGGCGATGACGAAGGCGGTACGCCCGGCCATCAGGCGCAAGAGCGCTTCCTGAATGTTTAGCTCGGTGCGCGTGTCGACGCTGCTGGTCGCTTCGTCGAGGATAAGGATGCGCGGGTTGGCGAGGACGGCACGGGCGATGGCCAGTAGCTGGCGCTGGCCCTGGCTGAAGTTGTGTCCTTTTTCGGAGACTTGGGCCTGGTAGCCCTGGGGCAGGCGGCGGATGAACCAGTCGGCATTGGCCAGCTTAGCTGCGCCCCTGACTTCTTCGTCGCTGGCTGTAAGACGGCCGTAGCGAATGTTGTCCATCACCGTGCCCGAAAAGAGGAAAGTGTCTTGCAGCACGATGCCCAACTGCTCGCGGATGGATTTCTGCTGCACAGTGCGAATGTCATTGCCGTCGATGAGGATCGAGCCGGCGTGTACGTCGTAAAATCTGCTTAGCAGGCTGATGATTGTCGTCTTGCCCGCGCCGGTGGGGCCAACCAGGGCCACCGTTTCGCCCGGCGCAGCGTGGAAGGAGACGTCAGTGAGGACGGGTTTGCCAAGCTCGTAGCTGAAAGTGACCCGATCAAAAATCACGGCTCCCTGGATGTTTTGTAACGGTTTCGCCTCACTTTCATCGGCCACGGAAGGGCTGCTGTCGAGCACCTGGAAGATGCGCTCCGCGCCGGCTAGCGCGGATTGCAGATGGTTGTAGAGCATGGCGATGCTGCGCATGGGGCGGAAGAAGTTCATGATGTAAACGACGAAGGTGGCCAGGACGCCGACGGTGACGAGTCCACTGAGGGAAAGCCAGCCGCCAAGTAGCGCCGTGGCGGCAATGGTGATGGTGCTCATGGTGGTGAACATAGGGCCCAGGGCGGCGGTGATGATGTTGGCCTTGATGCCAGAACGGCGGTTTTCGGCGTTGACGACTTCGAACTGGGCCGTGGTGTCTTCCGCGCGGGCGAAAGCTTGCACGACGCGAATGCCGGCGATGTTTTCTTCGGCCACGGCGTTGAGCGCGCCGAGGTTGTGCTGCACTTCGCGAAAGGCGACGCGACTGCGCCGCGTGACCAGGGAGGTGATGAGCAACATCAAGGGCAGCAGAATCAAGGTGCCCACGGCCAGGCGCCAGTTGAGCAGGAACATGGCGACCATGATGCCCACTAATTGCAGCAGGTTGGTGATGAACTGGATGAGACCGTTGGACAGAACGCGGTTGATGGCTTCGCTGTCGTTGGTGACGCGGCTCATGAGATCGCCGGTGCGGTGCCGGTCGTGATAAGCCATGGAGAGGCGCTGCAAGTGGGTGAATAGCTCGGCGCGCAGGTCGGCGACGAGGCGTTGGGCAATGCCGACCATCATCACGCCATGCAAGACGGCGGCCAGCCCACCGACGAGGTAGATGACGAGCATGGTCAAGACGGTTTGGGCCAGGCCGCTAATATTGGCGCCCATCACGCTCTCGTCGATGGCTTTGCCCAATAGGATAGGACCGGCCAAGGCGGAGAAGGTGCTGACCACGACCAGGAGGGAGACGATGACAAGCTGCCCGCGATAAGGCCGGGCGTATGAGAAGAGACGCTTGATGGTGGAACGGCCGTGGCTGGCGCTTTCTCCGGTTAACCCGCCACCACCGCCGTGACCGAGGCGGATGCGAGGGGAGGGTTTTGTGTTCTGGTTACTCATAAAAACAACCAACAATCAACAACAACAGTCAACGATTAACAATTCACAAATCACCATTCACAATTGATAATTATTCCTCTCCTAGCTGCGAGTGGTAGATCTCCTGGTAAATAGGGCTGGTCTGTAATAACTCATGATGCGTGCCTTGGGCGGCGATACGGCCGTGTTCGAGGACAATGATCTGGCCGGCGTTGAGCACGGTGTTGATGCGTTGGGCGACGATGAAGGTGGTGCTATTTTGCATCAAGCTTTCCAAGGCGTACTGGATCTTGGCTTCGGTTTCCATGTCCACGGCGCTGGTGCTGTCGTCGAGGATGAGGATGCCGGGATTGACGAGCAGGGCACGGGCGATGGCGATGCGCTGCTTTTGCCCGCCGGAGAGATTGGCGCCCCGTTCTGCGACGGAGCTGTCGTAGCCGCCGGGCATGGCCTGGATGAAGTCGTGAGCCTGGGCCGCTTGGGC
>JAACFF010000101.1 GCA_009937635.1 Chloroflexota bacterium | reverse complement strand
AAGCTCATAATTGGGTGCTCCGAAGACAGCGCCCATTTCGTAAACCCGGTCATTGACGATGATCGAGTCACACTTGCCACCTACCTGACGCCGTCGTTCGAAAAGGATCACATCCTCATAGCCCGCCTCGGCCAGGTAATGAGCTGCGGTCAATCCCGAAGCGCCTGCACCAACGATGCCGATCCGCATATCGGAGGCCACGTCTGTTAACAATGCTTTCCTGGTCATCGATACCTCCCCGAACAATAACCTGACTTCTACGCTGCCAACAAGTTAAAATTACCTGAGCGGACTTCACATGCTGCCAAGCAAATTGCAATTAGCTTATCATTTCACAACTATCCAAGTCAACTGATATTTGTCATATAAAGTTTCGACTCGCTGCCAGATTGGTTTAATCTTTGAGAATGAACCAATCTGCAAATATCAAACTTTCCAGGCGTCGGGGAAAAGATGTAACTACCAATCGTACATCACTTTCAATGTCTCCGCGTAAGCAAAATTAGCAGCGGTAGCCGGTTGACGCGCCCACATTTCAAGACGGTACAGTAGCGTTTCCATCTCGGACCCCGTAAATTGCATCCGGAATTGGTCGACAGCTCCCCGCTTTTTCTGCCACAAGTCTGTGGTATCGACGGCCGTATTGAGGTAAGCGGAAGCGTAAAAGGCGATACTATGAAGATACGTTCACTGATCCAACATCGCCGGGCCCTTTCAGTCTGATGGCCAGCCATCATTGGCACCCACACCTCGACGCCATGAATCAATTATATAGAGCCGATTGGTTCGATCCCAGGATTATTACTGCCGATGGCTACTACAGGGTTCCCGCTGTGGAAAATCAGCCAGTTGTCTTCAAACTGCTGGATCCTCATGCGCACGCCGGTGAGTATTTCCTGGTGGAGAACAGGCAGCAAATCGGCTACGACGCCTTCCTGCCGGACGAGGGATTGGCTATCTATCATATTGACGAAAATGTCTCTGCATCCGGTGGTGCGTATTACAAAGAGGCCGTGGAGATAGAGCCCGCTTCCGGGCTCGCCATTCCCATGCAGTATGGCGCATACCTCTGGGATGGCGCGGGTCTGAAGTGGGGCGCGGAGTTTACCAACAACAGGGGAGTAATAAATTCATAACGCAGCTTCCGATGATCGTTAAGTAAGATGGTGGTTTCAGGGTAGGGGCGAGACGGTTGGCCAAAACCTCGAAGGACGGCAAACCATTCCCCATCCAACCGTTTCGCCCTCTCCCCAGGCATTTGTCACCTGATCTTATTTCCGGTTTCGATGTTGGCGGATCCGGCTCCTCAGTTACCGTCACCTCCGTTCCCGTTGCCGTCGGTTGGGGCTATTGTTGCTGTCTCTGGAATAGGCGCCGCCGTCTGTGTAGGCGGGGGAGGGATTATCGTTGGACCTGCTAAAGGTATCAACGTTGGATCATCGTCAATTATTGCTACAGCATCGGCTGCACCGTAGACCCACGCCCCTGGAATATCGGCTAAAGCGACAAGAAACCAGGCAACATCCGTATCCGTTCTGGCAAATACTGGAACCTTGGTGCCTTCTTTCAAATGACCTAGATATTCATAATCCGCACCAGGACCGCTTCGTATTGCCAGCGAACTCGTAATAACCTCCAAATAGGGTGTTTGTGGTGGCGCGGCTATCGAAACGGCAGGCAAGGGGCTGAGAGCACCATCGGTCGTCGCGGCTATTGTTGGTGCGCTTAGGGAGGCCGTATCAGTTGACTCGCTGGTCAATTCTGCAGGTGCGGGAGAAGTCGTCAGAGTTGAGGTCGTCACTGTAGATCTTGGCGAATTAGTGGATATGTCCATGCTGGACGAGGCAGTGGTGGATTGCTCCGTCACGAATTCCCCGGTAATACCTTCATGAGTTGATTGTTGGCTGTTTTGCCCCACGGTCCAATCGACGACGTATGAGCCAATTATCACGAGAAGAATAAAAACAACCACGGCCGTTGCAATGAGTACGAATGATGCCAGATCGGACTCGTTTGCTTGCCGCAGAGCCTTAACCATGCCGGCTGCCGTCGCATACCGGTCTTCCCGCTTCTTGGCCATCGCCTTTTGGATGACAGCTTCCAGTTTGCGAGGTAATTCAGAATTGGCTTTGACGATGCTGGGTATAGCATCCCTTTTATGCATGGCGATAATTTCGCCAGGGCTCTCATCGTCATACGGTTTGCGGCCGCTCAGCATCTCGAAAAGGACGACACCCAAAGAGTAAATGTCACTACGGCCGTCCAGCTTCTCGCCATCCAACTGTTCCGGGCTCATATATTGTGGCGTGCCCAAGATCTGTCCCGTTTTCGTCTTTGGCTCCACGACATCCTGGGCTTTGACGATTTTAGCAATGCCGAAATCACTCAGAAAGGCATGCCCATCCTCGTCAAACAGAATATTCGCCGGCTTCAAATCGCGGTGCACAATGCCGCTGCGGTGCGCTTTATCCAGCGCGCCGCCGATCTGCGCCAGAATGCCGGTCGTTTCCTCCAGGCTCAGCGGCCCTTGTTCGAGCCGCTCGGCGAGCGTTCCCCCTTTCATCAAGCGCATGACGATATATCGCCACTCGCCATCCTTGCCAGCCTCATAAAGGGGGACGATACTGCTGTGCTCTAAAGTAGCGATCGTTCTCGCTTCCTGATCAAACCGGGCCGCATAATCTGGGTCAACCGTAAACGGTTGGCGCTGCAAAACCTTGATAGCGACTTCCCGTTCCTGCTCCAGATCATAGGCGCGATAAACCATGCCCATGCCTCCTTCACCTATCTCCTCGCGTATTTCGTAACGGCCGATTGTTTCTGGCATCTTGCCTACATTTGTCAACGTGGAGTTGCGGACAACGACAGACAGCAAGATCTTTGTCTGCTCCGAGGAAGGGGCAATTGGGGTGAATTTGCTATCCCGGTCTTGTACATGAGCACCCGCGACGGGGTCATTCTCAGAGGGCTGGTGACCTGAACAGGATCCGGAGCATCAGCGGCAGGCAAACAAAATCAGAAGTAGGGGCCAATGGCAACGGGCTCATGAATTGTCAGATTCTCCAGGCTTGTCAGATTCTCCAGGCTTACGTTGCTTCCGCTTAATTGATTCAATCCGTCGCTGCCATTTGATTTCCCCTTCCGTCTTACTGTCCGGCAAATCGGGCGCAGGTAAACAGTCCTGTTTACTACCTTTGATCTTGTCAGATTGCTTCCGTTTCATATGTGCCACCTGTAGCCGATGTGTTTGGCTCGGCGATACCATTTTAGAGGCGTGATTAGTCCGCTCTATTGTCATGCCGGCAAGGGTCAGTGAATTCGCAAATATCTGGCATATTGGATGATGGCAGGGAAACCTTACCATCTATATTACGAACGCGCTTCGTCGCGCCCAGTCAGTCATTCAAACCTTTATAACCTTCACGGGGTTAAAAATGTTAGGTTAATTTTCGCTATATCTTCTGCTTTATCGGCCATTCACCCCCATATCTTCGATAATTGTTTTCCCAAAATCGAATCAATTATCCCTTGCCTGGTTCAAGGCTTTCAGGAGTCAAAACTTGACAAGACCTCTATTCGCTGATTACTGGCCACTGTCCACTAACACTTTGCTTCTTCGGAAAGTTGCTTTTCAACCTCTTACTCCTTAGAATAATCGCAGCAATACCAGCCATGCAGTATCGGAGCAGAATTACCTATGTTGGTGCGCTTTGATTCGCGGTTTCACCAAAGGAGCAAAATAAAACCCTCGGCCCCACGGCCAGACGTCCTCTGGATGCTGATCGCGATCGCCGCCATCCTGCTGCTCTTCTGGCTGGTCTACCATTACCTGGTTCAACCCAACTGGATAGCCCGCCTGCCCTCATTGCTCGACGAACTCTTATTCCTCTTCGAAGCCGCTTCCGCACTGACCCTGGGCATCGTCGTGGCCTTGCTATGGTGGCGTCAACGACGGCCGTCCTCCTCCCTTGCCGCCCTTTCCGTGGAAGAGATGGTCGCCCTCAGCCCGGCAGCCTTTGAACAATACGTCGCCGCTCTATTTCGCCGGAAGGGGTACCGGGTCAAACTGCGTGGCCGCAGCGGGGACCGGGGCGTTGATTTGGAATTGACCCGCATCGGCGGGCGGCGGGCTATCGTGCAGTGCAAGCGCTACCGGCATACCATCGGTCCGGACATCGTGCGCGAACTATTTGGCACGATGATTCATGAGCGCGTCCATCACGCCTTCCTCGTCACCACGGCCGATATTTCCGACGCCGCGCGCCAATGGGCGACGCACAAGCCCATGACCCTCATCGACGGCCCGACGTTGGTCGACATCGCCTCCAGCCTCAACTACCGCTCTAACTCCTGACATTCTTTAAATTCGGAAATCATCTTATGCAAACAACCATACTACTCATTCGCCATGGCCTCACAGATTGGAACGCCGAACATCGCTGGCAAGGGCACGAGGATATTCCGCTCAATGCCACGGGCACCGACCAGGCCAGGGCTCTGGCGCGACGCTTAGCCGGCTGGCCCATTCAGGCCCTATATAGCAGTGACTTGCTGCGCGCCGCGCAGACGGCCGATATCCTGGCCGCAGCCGTTGGCCTGCCGGTCACGCGCGATAGCGCCTGGCGCGAGCGGGATGTGGGCGCTTTTCAAGGTTTGACCCACGCTGAAATACAGGCCCAATATCCCAATGAATTCGCCGAGATGACCCGCGGGACCATCAACCCGCCGCACGGCGAAGACACGCAGAAACTACACGCCCGCGCTGTCAGCGCCTTTGATAAGCTGGTCACGCGTCATGCAGGTCAGATGGTGGCCGTGGTCAGCCACGGTGGTTTGCTGCATACTGCGCTGCTTTACGTACTTGGCTTGCCCATCGGCGAGTACGACCGTCTCAGTTTACGCGGCAATACGGGCATCAGCATCGTGGAAATCGGGAACGGCCGTCCGCGCCTCTCCCGGCTTAACGATACCGCGCATCTAGAAATCTAATTTTCCTGCAAACTTCATGGTGTCTTGCACAGGGTCCATGACATAGCGGTTTCCAGGAAAACACCCTCCTTCTCATCTTCCTCTTAGCGATTCTGTAAACTTGTTAACCTTTTTCCAAGACTTTGCATCTATAATGGAGGGATGAATAGATCCCTAAAGTTATTTTCCGTTAGAGGCATTGATTTGCGCTTGCACATCACCTTTCCCCTTATTCTGGGTTGGGCCGCCCTACAATTTGGCATGATTTTCGGCAGCCTGAACGGCGCTATCTTTGGCATCGCAGCCATCACCATCCTCTTTGTCCTAGTCACATTACACGAGTTGGGACACAGTTTCGCCGCCCAATATTATGGCGTGCCCGTCAAACAAATCATCCTGACGCCTATCGGCGGCATGGCTCAGCTCATGCGCATGCCCGAGAAACCGCTGCAAGAACTGGTCATCGCCATCGCCGGACCAGCGGTTAACGTGGTCATCGCCATCCTCATGCTCGCCCTGGCCCTCTCCTCTGGCATCGAACTATCTACACTGCTGAGCACGACCGGCCGCCTGGCCGGCGCAACGCCACTATCCCTATTTTCCTATATATTTATCTCCAATATCTTTCTGGCCGTATTCAACCTGCTGCCCGCTTTCCCCTTGGACGGTGGTCGCATCTTGCGCGCCTTACTGGCCCTGCGCCTCGACTACGCCCGGGCAACGAATATCGCCGCGGCGTTTGGCCGTGTTTTGGCCGTGCTATTGGGCATTTATGGCCTGATCAACGGCAGCTTCTTCCTCCTGCTGATCGCCATCTTCATCTTTGGCGCCGCCACCCAGGAAGCACGGGCGACCCAGGTAAGCCACATTTTACGTGGATACACCGTGCAACAAGCCTTTTCAAGATCAGCATTCCGGCTGCAACCAGGTTACACCTTGCAGCAGGCAGCCAATATGGCCGCTTACAGCAGGCAACGCAGTTTCGCTGTTGTCTCTGGGGATCAACTCGTCGGCTTCTTGCCGCACGCGCTTCTACAATCTTCACTGCGCACCCATCCTCCATACACGCTTGTATCAGACGTCATGATCAGCGACATTCACCCCGTCACTCCGGAATTGGATCTGCACGTTGTACAACAGAGGCTGCTCTCCGAAAAGCTGGACGCCTTGCCTGTCGTATCAGAATCGGGCCGCATCCTGGGGCTCGTCACGCTGCGCCAGATAGTCGACCTATTTCGCCTGGTACAGTCCAAGCCGCCCATCGTCCAGGGCTCACCATCCGCGTAGCAGACAACGACCATCGCAAGATACCATTGGAAATTCACGATTAATTATTTGCTCTTCCTGTCTTGAGCGGCGCCAAAGTAATAGCGGTGACCAGCATCTGGCATTTTACGGCCGTGTTTCCTACAATTAGCGTATGCCAACAGCAGCGCTTCGCCAGGACAGCCTGGTTCTCTACAAGAAAAAAGCCGCCCGGGTCCGCCAGATAATCGACAAGAAGCTGGCCATTGAAACCAGCGACGGCAGCAGACTCAGCGTTCGCCCCAAGGATGTCCTGCTCCTACATCCCGGCCCGCTACGCAATCTGGCCCAATTGACTGCCCTGAATGGCGATGTGGAAACGGCCTGGGAGCTGCTGGCCGGCGAAACCACAAACCTGGAAGAGCTGGCCGAGCTGGCTTATGATGAATATTCGGTCGCTTCGGCCTGGGCGGCCTGGCAGTTGGTGGCCGATGGGCTTTATTTCGGCGGAACGCCCGATGCCATCGTCGCCCACAGTGAAGCAGAAGTCACGGCCGAACGCGCCTCGCGCGCAGCCAAGGCGGCGGAGCAAGAAGCGTGGTCATCTTTCTTGCTGCGGGCCGACCAGGGAGTAACCGCACCCGAAAACGACCAATTTGTGCAAGATGTTATCACCCTTGCCTTAGGGCAGCGTAAAAAGAGCCAGGTGCTACACGCCCTGGGCCAGGCTGAAACGCGAGAAAACGCGCACGCGCTATTATTGAAACTGGGGGTCTGGGACGCTACCTTCGACCCTTACCCCTTACGCGCCGGCCTCACCACAACTTCAGCCAACACGCCTCTGCCTCCCCTGGCAGAAGAAGCACGGCGCGATCTGACCCACCTGCCAGCGCTGGCTATCGATGATGAAGGCAGCCTGGATCCTGACGACGCCTTAAGTTGGGAGGAGGGCCGTCTTTGGGTACACATCGCCGATGCCGCCGCGCTGATCACGCCGGGCAGTGCGGCCGACCAAGAAGCCCGCTCCCGTGGCGCGAATCTCTACCTGGCTACTGGGACCGTGACCATGTTGCCAGCAAAGGCCACCCAGATATTGGCCCTAGGACTGTCCGAAATCTCCCCCGCCCTTTCTTTTGGCCTTGATCTAAACGAAGTAGGGGAAATCACCGATTGTGAAATAGTCCCCAGTTGGGTGCGGGTCACACGCTTAAGTTATCGAGAAGCTGAAACGCGCTTGCAAGAAGCCCCTTTACGAGAGCTGCTTGAAGCATCCCAACGGTACCAGGCTCGGCGCCACGCCAACGGCTCCATCTCCATCGACTTGCCCGAGGTCAAGGTGCGCGTCGTCGGTGGAAAGGTCGAATTACGGCCGTTAGCCAGATTGCGCAGCCGGAATCTCGTCCGCGAAGCGATGCTGATGACCGGGGAAGCGGTCGCTCGTTTTGCCCTCGGCAACGGCATCCCCATCCCCTTCACAACGCAGTCCGCGCCGGCCGGTGAAGTGCCAACCGCAAAGACGCCCTCGGCCATGTTCGCCCTACGCCGCATGCTAAAACCAGGCCAGAAGTCCACGGCTCCCGGCGCGCACGCCGGCCTGGGAATGGACCTCTATGCGCAAGCAACCAGCCCGCTAAGACGGTATCTGGACCTGGTCGTGCACCAGCAACTTCGCGCTTTTCTACAGGGCGGTACTCCGCTGGATTCACAACAGATATTGGCGCTCATTGGCGAAGTGGATGAAGTTATCCGGGATGTTCGTCGTGTAGAACGGCTTTCTAATCGCCACTGGAGCTCTGTTTATTTGCTGCAGCATCCGGCGTGGCAGGGAAAAGGGATCGTGGTCGAGCTACACGGCCGTCGCCACGTTGTGCTTTTACCGCAATTGGGCCTGGAAACGAGCCTCTACCTGCGCCAGGAACTGCCGCTGGACAGCAAGGTAGAGCTGAAATTACGTGAAGTCGACCTGGTCAATCTGGAACCCAGTTTCAGCCTGGCCTGAAAATGAATTTACTGACAGCTGATGACTAACAGCTGACACCTATTTGCTAAAGAGACTACATGGGCTAGCGCCCACCACCATGAACGTAAAGCAACCTTTCCAGGTTGCGATCAAGCTGGAAAGGTTGATTTACAGAGGAGAATAAAATGGATTTTAGTGACAAGATCGTCTTAGTAACCGGCGCTTCACGCGGCATCGGCCGTACTGTGGCCCGTTCTTTTGCCAAACGTGGCGCGCGCGTTGCCGTGCATTTCAATAGCAAAGCGGCAGCGGCCCAGGAGACGCTGGACAGCCTTGCCGGCGGTCCACACATGATTGTGCAAGCAGATATCAGAATAGCAACGGCCGTTCGCGAAATGATCGCCAAGATCGTAGAGGAAATGGGCCGCCTTGATATCCTGATCAACAACGCTGGCATTTACGAAGATCATCCCCTGGCCGATGTGTCCTATGAAACATGGCAAAAAAGCTGGCAATTGGTTATGGACACCAATCTGACCGGCGCTGCTAACACGACATTTTGCGCGGCACAGCAGATGATCAAGCAAGGCGGCGGGCGGATCGTCAATATCTCTTCACGCGGTGCATTTCGCGGCGAACCTACCGCGCCCGCCTATGGCGCAAGCAAAGCTGGCATGAATGCCATGAGCCAATCATTGGCCAAGTACCTGGCTCCCTACAACATCTTCATTGGCGTCGTCGCGCCAGGATTTGTGCAGACGGACATGGCCCGCGTTCACCTGACCGGCCCCTCAGGAGACAGCATTCGCAACCAGAGCCCCCTCGGACGCGTCGCCCGGCCCGAAGAAGTGGCCTACGCGGCCCTTTTTCTCGCCTCAGAAGGTTCACAGTTCATGACCGGTGCCATCATCGACGTGAATGGCGCTTCCTACTTGCGAACATGAATCCGTACACTGAGAATGGACCAATCTTTTAGCAGATTGGTCCATTCTGCTCAATGCCTATGTCTGCATCCTAACCCATTTTAAGACTGGCATAATCTGGTAGGCTGGCTATAATTTGGCATCCTTAGGGCGCTTAGCTCAGTTGGTTAGAGCGCTTCGTTTACACCGAAGAGGCCGGGGGTTCGAGTCCCTCAGCGCCCATTTTATGCTTTTTGTTACTCCTTTATCTTTTGCTATAATTCCTTTCGTGACAAAAAGCACAACCCCTGTGGTTGTTGGGCTGCGGGCATCCAGTAAAATCCACAGGTTCATCAGGAAAGAGGGAATCTTTTTAACATCGCACTCAGGAGAATAGCCTTATGGCAAGTCAAGCAGCAAGCATAAATGAGGCTGGCAGCGGTATGACCAGACGCGAATTCCTCTATTACATTTGGGGATCGTCTATCGTTCTTTTGACAGCACAAACGATAGGCCTGACGGTCTGGTTTCTTATACCTCGCTTCCGGGAAGGAGAATTCGGCGGCCGTTTTATACTTCCGATTGAATCTTTGCCGGAACAAAACGCCCCGCCGGAAAACTTTGCAGACGGCCGTTTCTGGCTCTCCAACTTAAACACGGAACAGCCAAATGAATTGATGTACCAGGCCCCGGACGAAGGGCCAATCATAGGCGCTGTGGCTATTTACAAAGTATGCACACACCTGGGCTGTATCTATGCTTGGACCCCGGCCAACGATCGTTTCGAGTGCCCTTGTCACGGTTCCAAGTATCGTCTAGACGGCCGGCGCATCGAAGCCCCCGCTCCGCGCACCCTAGATCGCTTCAAAATGTACGCCCTGGCCGACGATAAGAGTACCGTTCTGGCCGAATCCCAATTGAGCAATAACTTCTTCGATCCAATGAAGGTGCCAGATGGGACAGCATTCCTCAGCATAGACACCGGCGACCGCAAACAAGGTCCCTCGGATCCTTTGCTGTGCGACTTTACGGGCACTTGCCCATAACGACCTGAAGGAGCAAGTAGATGACTACTTTCTACAATCAAGTAAGGGAACTGGGAGTCAAGCAAGCTGTTGTCGTCAAATCTGATGAAATAGTTGAGCGCATCACAGCGGGCATGAATGTTAATGACATTCGTTCCGCCTTGAAGGGTGATGATCCGCGCCGGCCGAATCCCCGACTGCGGCCCCATGCTGATGCATTCTGGCTACATATTCGCCCCAGTTTCTACCACACCGAAGTCACCAATATATACCCCACTTTCCGCATGGGTTGGCTGTCCACATTTATGTTCGTCTGGGAGACCATCACCGGCATCATCTTGATGGTTTTTTATACCCCTAGCCCGCTGATCGCCTATTCCAATATGTGGAACATCATCAGCAACGTGCCGATGGGGCAATTATTCCGCAATATGCACCGCCTTGGCGCGGAAGTGATGGTGCTCGTGGTCGCCTTACATATGTTACGAACGTTTGTAACCGGCAGCTACAAGAAACCGCGCCAGTTTACCTGGGCCACCGGTTTGCTCCTGCTGGTGCTGACCTTGCTTTTAAGCTTCAGCGGCTACCTGCTTCCCTGGGATCAGCTCGCTTACTGGGCTTTGACCGTTTTCCTTAGTGGCGCCGAAGCCGCGCCTGCTCCTCCTGTCGTCAACAAGAACATCCTACTTATCCTGCAAGGTGGTCCGGCGCTAGGGGCTGCCGGTCTTTTACGCTGGTATCTCTTCCACGTCTTGCTCTTGCCCCTCCTGCTAGGCATTTTCTTCTTCGTCCATTATTACAAGGTGGTCCTGCACGGTCTTTCATTGCCTCCGGGTCGTGAAGAAATCGGTGATGATACCGCCAAACGTGTTCCCCGCAATGAACGTAGCTATTTCATCCCCGATTTATTAACCAGTGAACTCATGTGGACTGCTCTTCTCACGCTATTCCTAGTTGCCGGATCGCTCTGGTTATGGGATGCGCCTTTAGAGAGCCACGCCGATCCCGTCGTCACGCCATTGCACGTGGTTGCGCCCTGGTATCTCTCCTGGTCGCAAGGTTGGCTCAAACTGGCCGACAAAATGCTGGTGGTCGGTTTCATTCCCCTGCTGATGGTCGCCTTCATTGTCATGCCTTATTTCGAGGTAGGCAAGAGTCGTCGTTACGCCGACCGGCGCGTAGGTCTCTCAGTATCCATGCTTTTCATCGCCTTTATGCTGGTGTCAAATTGGATGGGTACTCCCGAGTTCCGGGTAGCAAGTTCACCGGATCGCGAGGTTTCCATCGAAGTGTTACCTGAAGAGGGCGCAAGCCCCATGATGGCTGTGCCATACGACCAGATGCGGCCGGGCGCTTACTTGCCTGGACAAGAAGTATCCGGCAGCTCGCAGTTTACGGAAGCTCTTAAGGGTTATGAAGAAGCCATGAAAAGGCACAGTTGCACAGTTTCGGGGGACCCTGATTTACAGCAGTGCAACATCAAGGAGCTCCAATCTGGTCAGCAAGTTTATACCGTTGGCGTGAACGATAAGGAAGCCATGCCCGATCCATACGCCGAGATGCGCGTTCAGGAAGTGCAGGAAGGTTTACTGGAGCTGCGCCTTTACTACGAGGTTGTCGATCCGCAAAATCCTGGCGAATACCTGATTCTGTCGGATGAGTGGGTCAAGTTCAAACATCGCGATTCGAACTACGAGGAAGAGTGCAGCTTTGCCAACAAGTGCTAGATTGTTTCTGAAACACCTCGGAGGTTCTTACTCCAATTCTAGAGAAAACTCGTATCCAAAACCTCTGAGGTGTAGTTTACAAACAGTGCTGGCAGGCAGAAAGGGAGAAGATAATGCAAGTTAAGATTATCATCGGAACCGTCGCCTTTATGATTAGCATGATGGTCTTAGGGTATGCGGCTTTGCGCGAGCCTGGGCGGCTGGAAAGGTATACAGATGCGCGACAAGGCCGGCAGATAGAAATGGGCGCTCACCTATATGACGCCAACTGCGCCACTTGCCATGGTGTCGATGGCAAGGCGGAAGAGTGTTATGATCCCAGTTCCGGTGAGCCGATTGGCTGCGTTGGTTTACCTCTCAATTACGCCCCTCTCGTTTGTGGTGATCTATCACTACGTATGGAAGCCATGAATTGGGAAGGCTCGAAAGAGACCTTCATACAATCAACTCTCACAAGCGGTCGTCCGGGGACTGTAATGCCCGCATGGGCCGAACAGTTTGGTGGCCCTTTAAGGCCTGATCAAATCGTTGATCTATCTAAATTTGTCTTAAACTGGGAAACTGAAGAGCTTTGTTCACAACCATTGGTTGTCTACGAATGGCAAGAGAGCGTAGAAGAGTTTAATGAGGAATTCCCTGAAGGCGATGCAGCGCGAGGCGAGGAGCTCTTCCTGAGCTACGGTTGCACCGGCTGCCACGGTAATCTAGAGGATGATACGTCCGCCCTTGTCGGTCCTTGGCTTGGCGATATCACCGAACGGGGCGCCGAACAAATCGACGGATACAGCGCGGCCGATTACGTATACGAGTCCATACTCGAATCCAATGCCTTCATCGCACCTGACTGCCCCACCGGACCTTGCGTAGGCCCGCCAGGTGCCATGCCAGACAACTTCGACTTGCGCATGGGTGAGAACCCGCAAGATTTGCGAGATTTGATGACTTTCTTACTCGGCGAATAAGCAGTTTTCCAACCCTCCCAACCGGCAAGAAGGCCCGCCTTAATAGGTGGGCCTTCTTTATTTTTGGCGAGTAACTCTGCCGACCAATTTTCTATCATTATCCCGGAAACTAAAATGTTATTCCTTTAGTGCATGACTCAACAGAGTTTCAGGGAAAATCGTGCAAACCATAAGCTAAGCTGCTAGTTCAATTGATACTGGCTCTTGGATAAAGCCTTGTAGGACCAACAGCTCCGCATTCAAGACCGAACCGCTGGCTGCCCCGCGCAGCGTGTTGTGCGTGATGGAAAGAAAACGCAAATCGTTGACCGGGCATTCCCGTACTTTGCCCACTGTCCAGGCCAGCCCATTTCCGGCGTCGCGATCCAGGCGTGGCTGCGGCCGGTTTTCCTCCGGACGATAGATCAACACGGGTTCAGGCATGCTCGGTAGTTCAAGGCAGATCTCGGGCGGCTGCCAGTTATCAAAGAGAGCGATCGCTTGTTCGACCGTCGCCTTTTCTCGGAGCTTCACGGAGACGCTGCCCAAATGCCCGTCGATCACGGGCACGCGGTTGGCCTGGGCGCTGACCACGAAATCAGCCATGTCAATACGGCCGTCCGTAAACCTGCCGCACAATTTGCGGGGCTCGCTCTCCAGCTTGCCATCTTCGCCGCCGATGTGCGGCACGATATTGTCCATGATGTCCAAGGAAGCCACGCCTGGATAGCCCGCGCCAGAAATGGCCTGCATCGTCACTACAACGGCCGATTCCAGGCCATACGCCTCGTGCAGCACCTTCATCGGTAGCACAATACTGGTCGTCGAACAATTGGCATTAGCCACGATATAGCCTGACCAGCCATACGCCTCTTGCTGGTAAGGGATAAGGTCCGAGTGGTCGGCATTTACCTCGGGGATCAGCAGGGGTACATAGGGATCCATGCGATAGGGTGAGGCGTTGGTCAGCACCGGATAACCGGCCACGGCAAACTGCGCCTCCATCTCACGCGCCTGTGCCGTGGGCAGCGCCGAGAAGAGGACCTGGGCATCCAGGTCGGGTTCCGTGGGCTGTACGATCATATCGGCGATTGATTGGGGCGGGTCTCCTTCCAACAGCCAGTTCACCCCTTCGCCATACGGCCGTCCTGCCGTACGCACCGAACCGGTCAAAGCCGTGATTTCAAACCAGGGATGGTCTACCAAATGTTGTACAAAGCGCTGTCCCACAGCGCCCGTCGCTGCCAGAATACCAACAGGTATTTTATTGCCCATTATGTCCTCCAGAAAGTTTTAGTCAGCCTGCGCCAGGCAGGCTTGTTAATCAATAGAAAAGCCATCGCCCAATTGGGGCGATGGCATCGCGGTTCCACCCAACTTTTATGGCCCTTCGTCGCTCTAACGTCGACAGGCCACTCTCGTCGCGGCTGATAACGGAGCCGGCCGGACCCCCATACTCACAGGCTTTCCCGTTTTCAAGAAGGTCACTCATGGGTGGTTTTCACCGTCGTTCTTGTCGTAGTGGCTTTCAGCCCACCGGCCATCTACTCTCTATCACCGTCTCGGCGACTACTCGTCCCATTCATCGCGTTCTGCTGTCAGATTGTCCAGAATTATAAACATAGGTGCGCTCCTGTCAAGAACCGCCCACCTTTAAAAGAAATTCGATTATCCAAGTGTGCAAGTGATTGTACGACTACAGGTCCTAAGGGCTGTCATTATAGACGTTTACGAATCATCACAACGCGTAATCTGCGTAATCTGCGCTTACATTGAGTCCTAAGGCCATTTCCGATCGGAACAAGCGAGCTTCATAATTAACCCACCGTAAAATCGGATAGCCTCCGCCCAGCATACGTGCTATGTTTCCATAAATGGCTGGGAGGCATCCGCTATCTCACCTTCCATCCCCGGAGAGTGCATGTTTTCGTTTTCCATCAAAAAAACGTTCAGCCAACAGTTCGACAAACTGGTTCTCTATTCGCTCAATCGCCGTATGCCGGACTCATTCGATGATAGCTATATGGCCACCGCTGCGCTGGAAGAAGTTCTGGATCAGACCCGGGTCAACCGGCAAAAGACGGCGCTTTACAATCTGGTGGCCCCTGGCGAGCATGCCGTCTGGTTGGATACGCTGTTTGGGGAGATCCGCTGTCTCGTCAAGGTTAGACCGGCGGTTCAGCCAGGTGCTCCGCTTCTGCTTTATCATCACGGATTTGCCGAAATACCTTATACCAGCACGTGGGAGCGCCTGATACCCAAGTCCGAACCCTTCCCCGCGCATACAGTTGCTGTGCAAGCGCCTTATCACAAGAGCCTCACCGAACCGGTGTCTACGGGGTTCTCTTCAGTGCAGCATATATACCAGATGTTTGCCGGTTCGTTGCGCACCATGGAGTTGTTGCAAGAACAGTTTGCGCAAGAAGGGGCCGCCTTTACGGCCGTCAGCGGCTTGAGTTGGGGTGGCATCACCAGTTTGCTTTATGAAGGTTTCTTCCAGCGCACGCGTGCGGTCATCCCCCTTTTTGCTTCTCCAAACCTGGCGCAGGTACTTTCCGACGCCGCCAGGCTATTCAATCGGCCGCTGCCTATTTCAAGAGATCAACTGGATGATCTGCTTGATTTCACCCCCTATTACGAGCGCTGCGACAAGGAGCGTGTGTTCCCGGTGTTGGGCGAAGATGATCTCTTCTTCCGCTTCGAACAACACGCGGTCGTCTACCCGCAGGAAACACTGGTCGCCCTGCCCTCCACTCATGTAGGGGCTATGTGGCGCACAAAACAGAGACTGCGGCGTCATGTTACAGAGATCTTGGCTTGGGCGGCGCTGCACGCGCGCTAGAGATGTCATCAATCGCACAAACCCCTGGAGAATACCGGCGCTGGTTCAATCCGCTATCGATGCTCATCGTAGCCATCTTGGCCATCTTGCTTTACGGCCGTGCCCTCAACTTCGCCTTTTTCAACGACGATCCTACAGGCCATTTCGCCTGGATGGAGTCGCGCACCTTTCTCGACTTCTTCACCAGTTCAGCCGAATATGGCTACTATCGCCCCATCGTTTTTGCCACCCTCAAAGGACTGGTAACCCTGGGCGGCACCTACGCGCCTCTCTTTCACGCCGTCTTGCTGCTGTTGAACGGCGCCAATGTGGCCATGTTATGGCTCCTGGCCTATCGTATCAGCGACAGCCGGCTTTATGCCTGGGCGGTGGCCTTGATTTTCGCCTCCTTTCCTTTCAGCTACGAAGCCATCGCCTATGTGGCATCACTTACCCACCCACTGCTTCTCTTCTGGCTGCTACTGACCCTCTTGCTGTACCAGCAAGCGCGGCGTCTCGAGGTAGACGGCTTCCAGTCACGCAGCCGCAATTACCATGTCGCGGCTTTTATCACCTTCTTGCTGGGCTTGCTGACCCATGAAAACAGTCTCATTATTCCCCTAGCCTTGGTGGGTATCGATTGGTTAGAACGGCCGCCGCGAAGGTTGCTTGAGGGAGTAAAGC
>JAACFF010000100.1 GCA_009937635.1 Chloroflexota bacterium | reverse complement strand
GGCTGTCGATGCCAAGACCCAAGAAGCGGCCGAATTATTCCGCGACTCGCTCCTAAGCGAACTGATTCAGCAAACAGCCCTGGATTTCGGCTTGCGACCAGTTAACGATTCGATCCCTCTTGGCCCTCCACTAGACGCCGGCCACGGTGTCGACACCACCCAACCAGAAACCATCTTTGAGCCCCCATCTGTTGACGCAGTCTACGCCATACAAGATCTGTGGCAAGCGGCCCGCAAACCTGTCAATTTAGTTATGCTATTGGATACATCGGGCAGCATGCGCGGAAGCAAACTTGAGAGCATGAAAGAGGCGGCCATACAGTTCGTTGAGCAAATGGGAGACGAAGATACGCTCAGCCTCATTGAATTCTACTCTGAATCCGCATTGCTGGTCAACAAAGCCCAGGTTGGCTCCGAGAAACAAAGGATCATGAACGTTATTGCCAACATGGAGCCGGGCGGTGACACCACGCTTTTTGATGCCATAGGCGATGGTGGCTCCGTCGTCGCTGCCACCACATCGCCTGATTCCAGCAACGCTATGGTTGTGCTCACAGACGGTCAGGACACGGCCAGCACGCGTTTTCAATTTGACGATCGCTTAATTTCCACCGCCACTGCCAACGACACCACCGTATTTACCATTGCCTACGGCAATGATGCCGACGACAACATCTTGTCAGAACTAGCTTCGCGCGGCAACGGCAACTTTTACCAGGGAGATGAAGCAAGCATAGCCGCCATTTACGAAGAGATGTCCGCCGCATTCGGTGGCAGCCTGGGAATCGGCCGCTAAAAACCGCCACACAAGATTCGTAGGGGCGAGACGGTGGATTTCACCTCAAAGTACAACCAAAACCTCACCTCCCAACCGTCTCACATCACCGATTTTTGATATCGACAAGGATTCCATATAATTGGACAAAATAAAATGCCAAGATAATTAAACCTAGATCCAAGAACAAGAGGTGCCTCTTGCATGCCTTCCATCTAGCTCAATTGATCGACCAGCAAAAAAACAGAGATAGACCCTATCTAGAATTCCTACGCGAGTCTTCCCTTAGCGTAGGGCTGTACATCCTACCCCTGGGAAGTAAAGATGAGCAACAGCCCCATAACGAAGATGAAGTCTATTACGTGATTTCTGGAAGGGCTTCCATCAAAGTAGGCGATGAAGAACAAGCCGTGACGCCGGGAAGCATCATTTTTGTTGCTGCAAAAGTTCCCCATTACTTCTATGATATCAAGGAGGATCTAACCATTCTGGTTTTCTTTGCTCCGGCGGAAAGTTCATCTTGAGCATTTGCACGCCTAAATAGAAAAAATGCCTCAATACAAACAACAGACCGGTGTCACAGTTGCCATTCAAGCGGGCGGTACCAGCACACGCATGGGCACCGATAAATCATTTGTATCGTTTCGTGGACGGCCGATGATCGAAGTTGTGCAGGAAAAGCTAAGTGGGCTAGGCGATGAAATAATTCTAATTACCAATAGACCCGATCCCTATGCCTACCTTAATCTGCCGATGTTTGCCGATACCTATATGGGTTCTGGACCCCTGGCCGGCATTTTCACAGCACTGACCGCTGCCAGCTATTCCCACACCCTTATTGTGGCCTGCGACATGCCCTTACTCAATCGTCCATTGTTGCAGCACCTGATTTCGCTGAAAGAGACGGCCGATGTGGTCGTCCCCCGTTGGGGCAAATACCCCGAACCGTTACACGCAGTCTACGGCAAGACATGCATACCAGCCATCGAGAAACACCTTGAGGCAGGCAAGCTAAAAATCACTGGATTTTTCGCTGAGGTAAGGGTTTACTTTGTAGAACAGAAAGAGATCGAGAGATTCGATCCTCAGGGGCGATCCTTCACCAACATCAATACCCCCGAGGATCTCCTATAACAAGCGCCAATCGCTAGAGATTGGCGACTGCTGTCTGCTTTAATTCTCATCTTGCGCGATTTGGGCAGCGCGCAGGGTATTGGCCATGAGCATGGCGATGGTCATCGGCCCTACCCCACCTGGCACCGGTGTGATTTTTCCTGCCACCTCTTTAGCCGATTCGAAATCCACATCCCCAACCAACCGGTAGCCGCGCTTGCGACTGGCATCTTCTTTTTGATTGATGCCAACATCAATCACGGCCGCCCCTGGTTTGAGCATATCACCTGTGATCATCTCCCTCCGTCCAATCGCCGCAATAACAATATCGGCATTGCGTGTATGCTCTGCAAGATCCTTGGTACGGCTGTGGCAGATAGTAACCGTGGCATTGGCCTTCTGTAACAGCATAGCTACAGGCAATCCAACAATATTGGAGCGACCAACTATCACCGCCTCCGCCCCACTTATTTGCACGCCCGACTCCTCCAGAAGACGGATGCAGCCATACGGTGTACAGGGAATGAACAGCGGATCACGACCTTTCATTGCCAGACGGCCGATATTAACCGGGTGGAAACCGTCCACATCTTTCGCCAGATCTATGCTGTTCAAGATCGCTTCCTCATCTAGATGTCCTGGCAATGGAAGTTGCACAAGGATCCCATTCACACTTGGGTTGGCATTGAGCTCAGACACCAGGGTTTCTACTTCTTCCTGTGTCGCGTCCTCGGGAAAAGTGTGGCCGAATGAGTTAATTCCCAGGGTTTCACACATGCGCTGTTTCATACGTACATAAGTAGCAGAGGCGGGATCCTCGCCCACCCGAACCGTGGCCAGACCAGGCACGTAACCTGTCTCTTCCTTCATTTTTGCCACGCCTTGGCGAACTTCCTCACGAACCTTTTCTGCTATTTTTTTTCCATCAATAATTTCTGCTGTCATCGTCTTGTTTCCTTTTTCTATTGGGCATGTGAAATTTTTCACGTTACAACGAAAACAAAAAAGCCCCTTCGTTCATAACGGTGAGGCTATTTTGTAAGTCAAGTCAAAATAAAACGTTATTTCGGGAGAAGCTCGGTACCCATAAACTTGTCCAGCCATATCCCCAGTGCGAAAGCCAAGGCCAGAGATGTAAAAGTAAAATATAGGAATCCATATTCAGCCGGTGTGGTGCCTATTAATAACGTGATTCCTGTCGTCACGATGACGCCGAAAGCAACTGAAATAACGGCAAGGATCAATCTTTTTACGAGCATTACTGCAAGCCTCCGAAAGTTCTCACGACCTTTGCCAGGGCCTACTCCCTGACCGTAAGTCATGTATCAATTTACACCTGCAATTGTAACAAACCTGTTTAGGTTGTGCCATGTAATGCTTCACCATCTGTTTGCTCTAGCTCCTCCTGGACATGCGCCAACAGCTTGTTTGTTTCAAGCGGTTTGGTCAGGTACTTGGTTGCCCCCACACGCACGCTTTCCTTTCTACTTTGTGAGTCTGAGCGGGCGCTTAGCATGATAATCGGCAGATCGACCGTATCCGGATCCCGGCGCAACTGCTCACATACCGCGAATCCATCCATTCCCGGCATCATTACATCCAGCAGGATCAAATCAGGCCTATCTTCTTGCACCTTGGCGAGCGCCTCTTCGCCGCTCTCCGCCTCCGTCACATCATACCCAGCCCGAACCAGCGTCAGTCGCAATACTGAACGAATCATATCTTCGTCATCAACCACCAAGACCGATGCCCGTGGTTTCTTAGCTGACATTGAGCCCTCCACAAACTCCAACTTTGGGAAAGTCCCTGATTTGGCGACTCATTTTTTTCCGCGACTGTAATTATTTCCCTGCCCTAATCAGGCAGGTCCGGACCAATTGGTAAATCAACTGTCATACCCTCTCGCGTCAAAATCGTTCGCGAGAATACCGTTCGTGCCTTTTTACGTATCGATTCTAAATCCTGATCAGATGATTCGGGCGCATAATGAAAGAGCCCTAGCGTATGCACATTCGCTCTTTTAGCCAATTGAGCCGCTTCCAGCCAGCTGCTGTGCCCCCACTCCCCGAAGCTCTTGGACTGCTCCGGTTCAGAGAAAAAGGCATCGTGTATGAGTAAATCTGCGTCATGAACCAATCCCAGAACATCTTCGCCAAAATCGTCGGCTCCGTGACCCGTATCGCTGCAATAAGCTAACACAACGCCATTATTCTCTACGCGGAAGCCCAAACAACCGCCGGGATGATTAAGATCAATCACGCTAACGGCCGTGTCGCCACCAATGGTTAAAGACGCTCCGGAATCCACTTCCTTCACATGCAAATTGGCACGCAAAGATCGATAAGCGAAAGGCAAATAAGGTTCCAGAAACTGCCCCGCCAGGATATCCTCCAGGCCATTACCAATTCGCCGCCGTCCGATCAGCTCAAAACGATTCCTCCGGCTACCCAGAGGCTTGAAGAACGGCAAACCTTGAATATGATCCCAGTGTGTATGGCTCAGCAAAATATTACCCGTAATCCTGCTAGGATTTTCGCGCTGTAATACTTGACCAAGCCGCCGGATCCCAGTTCCGGCATCGATGATGATCACGTGCTCGTCAGACGTCAGTATATCCAGGCAAGCCGTATTCCCCCCGTACTTAGCCGTCTCCGGACCAGGTGCGGGGATTGTTCCTCTCACACCCCAAAATCGAATCCGCAAAGAAGTTACCTCGCTGTCATCAGAATGGGTATTAGTACTGCAGCCGCCAAATAGGTTCAGGGTTCTGGCAAGAGTATAGCAGATTGTCGCTGAAATTGGTAAAACGCAAGCAGCCTACATAAGTGAACGCGCTGTTGACATTCGACTCCCGTTTTGGCATAATTCACGCAAACTAAAGTCAAAAACCTTGATGGAGACAAGTAAGCCGGGATCGGTTTGTTTAGCGAGTCTGAGTTGGTGAGAGTCAGACACAAGCGCCCCAGCCCAAAATCCCTCCGGAGTTGCTGACCGAACACAGTGGCAATCACGCGCGTGCTTGCCTGAGTAAGTAGACTCAGCCGGATTCATCCCGCGTTACTGGGAGTGCGACAATCATTGTTGTTGTCGAATAAGTGCTTGGTAATGAACCAGGAACTTGGGTGGTACCGCGGAGAGACTTTTGCCTTCGTCCCAATTGGGACGAGGCTTTTTTTTTGCCTGAATCCAGGCAAGCAGACGACCAGGCCTAAAAAGGGTGGACGAATGATGAGTAAATTGCTATTTCTGAGAGATGCATACGTGAAAGAATTTAATGCCACGGTTGTCGAGGAGATCGATGGTGGCTTACTGCTCGATAGAACGGCCTTCTATCCTGGCGGCGGGGGACAACCCTGTGATGTTGGCACACTCTCCTCCACCGGCTCCACTTGGCAAGTCACCAAGGTAGGGCGTGTAAGTGGCAAGCTGCTCCACTTCATAGACGGGCAGCCACCGGCGGTGGGCACGAATGTTACCGGCAAACTCAACTGGGACCGTCGCTACAAGCTCATGCGCACCCACTCCGCCATGCACATCCTCTGCGGCGTCGTATGGCGCGACTATGGCGCCTCGGTCACAGGTGGCAATATGGACCGCCTTAAAGGGCGCATGGACTTTGAATTTGAGACCATGCGACAGGAACTTGTCGCTGCCATCGAACGGGCCATGAATCAGGAAGTAGCCGCGTCACGTCCGCTCAAAGTTGCCATACTTCCCCGCCAGGAAGCATTTCAGATACCGGACCTGATCAGAACCAAAATCAACTTGCTCCCCGAAGGGATCGAAGAGGTACGCACCGTAGAAATAGTCGGTCTTGATTTGCAGGCCGACGGAGGCACCCACGTCAATAACACGAGCGAAGTCGGCCGTATTCGTGTGACCGACTATAAAAGCAAGGGCCGCATCAACAAACGTATATACGTAGAATTAGACGAGTAAGCGCACTTGCGCAATCTGACTGTAAGACGAGTATCCAATTATGCGCTTCATTATTCATGAACTGGCCTATGAAAAACCGCTATCGTCTGGACAATTCCGTTACAGGCGTAATGGGTTATCTACTGGTGCAATTGAACAATGGCGATTATCAGCCGCCGTAGACGGTTTCCGCTTCCTGCGCGTAGATCTGGATGCGCGCGAAGCGCAATCAGGCCGCTCCTATCTATACCATCTTACGTTGGATGAAAACGGCCGTGCCTTGCAGCTTAAGTATCGATTCTGGGATCAAACCCTTGAGATCGTAGGCAACGTGCTGCTTGAGGAAAAAGCGCTGTTAATAACCAGAGAGACAAAAGAGGAGCGCTACGAAGATGTTCTCCCTTTGCCTGCTGGATATGCGTTTTGGTTTCCCGCCACCTCTGGGTTGAGCCTGTTAGCAGATCTACCGCCCGTCACCGCCAAGACGGCCGTCACCCTGCGCACAACCGCCGCGCATCCTGATTCACTGATGGGCCCCCAAAAAACGGATATTGAAATCACGCATCAAGAACCGCATCCAGTAAAGATTATGGACAAGACAAGAAATTTACGCCCGCTGACCTTACGCTGGCAAGATCAAGAACGCAAAATATGGCTGGACGACAACAATTGGCCGCTGATGATGAAACGCGGTGATGGCCTAACGGCCGTACAAACTCGCGCCATACAGGTCCAGCAAATTACCCGGCCTGGCAACGAATGCAGCCATTAGCGACTTAATTATGCTGATATCGCTAGGCATCAATTAATTGATATCAAGCTATTTCGGGACTTGACACTTCAACTGACAACTGAAGGCTGATAGCTGACCCCTGATAAGGAGAACAACATGGGCTTCAAAGAAGTATCTAGCAAAGTAGATTTTATCGCTCTTGAACAAGAAGTGTTGCGCTTATGGGACGAAACCGCAGCCTTCGAAGAGCTACGCCGCCTTCGCGCGGAATCTGAAGGCGAATACGGCACTTATAGCTTCCTCGATGGGCCGGCCACCGCCAACGGCCCCTTGGGAGTGCATCACGGCTGGGGCCGTACCTATAAAGACCTATATCAACGTTACCAGGCCATGCTCGGTAAAAACCAGCGCTGGCAAAATGGATTCGACTGCCAGGGCTTGTGGGTTGAAGTAGAAGTAGAAAAAGAGTTGGGCTTCACCAACAAAAGAGATATCGAGGAGTATGGACTGGCTGAATTTGTAAAGCTGTGTAAAGCCAGGGTTTTGAACTATTCAGCCCTCCAGACCGAACAATCCATCCGACTCGGTTACTGGATGGATTGGAATGATCCTGCGGAACTTCGCCGCCTGCGCAAACTCCTTCTTGAAGACCAGGATCAACTCGTGACCGTTCAAGGTCCTGAGGGGCCAGTGACCGGCACGGCCGAACAAATCGTTGCCAAGCTGGGTTTGCCCGAGTTAGGCGGCTCCTACTTCACCTTCAGTGATGAAAACAACTACCAGATCTGGGGATTCATAAAACAATGTTATGAGAACGGCTGGCTCTATAAAGGTCGGGACGTAATGCCCTGGTGCGCTCGCTGCGGAACCGCCATCAGCCAGCATGAGATCGTCACCGATGGTTACAAGGACGTGGCCCACGATTCTGTCTTCCTTCGTTTCCCGCTTCTTTCCAAGAAAACCGCTTCAGGCCAGCGCCAGGATGTCTCTGGGCAGAAAGAAGCCCTGCTCGTGTGGACCACCACTCCCTGGACGCTCACCAGCAACGTGGCCGCCGCCGTGGGGCCCGAACTCGATTATGTGATCATCCGCGCCGAAGATAGCTGGACCTATTACCTGGCTGAAGGGGCAATGAAGAACACGCTGGTCGGCAAGAACAACGAAATTGTTGGCAAGCTGAAAGGAAGCAAGCTGCTTGGCTGGGAGTATAGCGGACCCTTTGACGAGTTACCCATGGTACGGGATGCCTTCGATGAAGCCGGCTATACGCACCGTGTTATCCCCTGGAAAGATGTCGGCCAGGATGAAGGAACAGGCATCGTACACATCGCGCCAGGCTGTGGGGCTGAAGACTTTGCCTTAAGTCGCGAATTTGATTTACCTGTCGTGGCGCCACTCAACGAAGACGGCATCTACCTTGATGGTTTCGACTGGCTCACGGGTCGCTCCGTTCTTGACGTTGCCGGTGACATCTTCTTCAACCTGCGCACAAAGGATGTGTATTATCGCAAGCAGCGTTATGAGCATCGATACCCTCATTGTTGGCGCTGCGCATCTGAGCTGGTCTACAGGTTGGTCGACGAATGGTTCATCAACATGGGCGAGCTGTATGACAAGCCGCGTGAAGAAGTTACCGCCGCCGAAAAAAAGGCCAGCCTTCGCTACCAGATCATGGATCGTGTCGATCAAATCAATTGGTACCCCAGTTTTGGCTACGATCGCGAGATGGATTGGCTGCGCAATATGCACAACTGGATGATCAGCAAGAAGCGTTACTACGGTTTGGCATTACCTATCTGGGAATGCGCAGAGTGCGGGCATTTCACCATCGTCGGTGATGAACAGGAACTAGAAGAAAGAGCTGTCGCAGGTTGGGAAGAGTTCGCAGGCCATACGCCTCACCGTCCATTTATAGATGCCGTCAAGATCGCCTGCCCAAAATGCGGGGCCAAAGTAAGTCGTATCGCCGATGTAGGCAACCCCTGGCTCGACGCCGGTATCGTAGCCTTTAGTACTATGCACTTCCGCGTCGCTCCCGAAATATGGCAGAAATGGTACCCTGCCGATTGGATCTCAGAAAGTTTTCCCGGGCAGTTCCGCAACTGGTTCTACAGCTTGCTGGCCCAGAGTACTGTTCTCTCAGACGATCCGCCCTTTCTCAACCTCTTTGGCTACGCCACGTTGCTGGCCGAAGACGGCCGTGAAATGCACAAGTCTTGGGGCAACGCCATTGAGTTTAACGAAGCTGCCGATAACATGGGTGCTGACACCATGCGCTGGCTCTTTACCAGCACCAAGCCGGAACAAAATCTGCGCTTTGGCTACACAAGGGGCGATGAAACGAGACGCCGCTTCTTGATTCCCTTATGGAACGTCTATTCATTCTTCGTCTCATATGCCCGGCTGGACAATTGGCGGCCCGCTGATGAAGCGGCCGTTTCTGAAAACAAGGCCCACGCACAGTTGGATAAATGGATCATAGAACGCCTAAATGAAACCACGCTGCTGGTCAGGGTAGAACTGGATAGATACGACGCCGAACGCGCCACAATGCATCTCGAATCTTTCCTCGACGATCTCTCCAACTGGTACGTTCGTCGCTCGCGCCGCCGTTTCTGGAAAAGCGAAGCGGATGCCGACAAGTCAGCCGCCTATGCCACGCTTCACCATGTACTCGTACAATACATCAAGCTCCTGGCCCCCTTCATTCCCTTCACCACCGAGACCATGTACCAAAACTTGGTGCGCGGAATCGACGATGCATCGCCAACCAGCGTGCACCACTGCCTCTATCCCGCCGCCGATGCCGCCACGCTGGATCGCCGCTTGCTAAACAAAATGCGCCTAGCCATCACCACGGCCAGCCTTGGCCGCGCTGCGCGCGGATCTGCTGACATCAAGCTTCGCCAGCCATTGGCTAGAGCGCGCGTGAACGTTGGCAGCCAGCAGGAACGCAATGATCTCCTGGAATTAGCTGAAGTGCTGTCCGAAGAGATCAACGTCAAAGAAATCGAAGTCGTATCCGAAGTAGGCGAACTGGTTAATTATAAGTTGATGCCCAACAACCGCGTGCTGGGTCCGCGTCTTGGCCGTCTCTTCCCCAAGGTTCGTGTTGCCTTGATGGTTTTGGATGCTGCCGAAGCAGCCCGCATCCTGCAATCCGGTGAAGAACTGCCAGTGCAGGTGGAAGGCCAGACCGTGATCCTAGGCGCGGAGGATGTTCTGGTACAGACTGAATCTCGTGGCGGGCTCGCTGTCGCCAGTGACAAAGGTGTAACCGTTGCCGTGGATACCGAACTAACCCCGCAGCTATTACAAGAAGGCTATGCCCGCGATCTCGTGCGTACCCTAAACAACATGCGCAAAGATGCCGGCCTGGATATCTCCGACCGCATCCACGTCGTCTACCAGGCCCAAGGCGAAGTGGCTGCGGCCTTGGCCAACTTTGCCGATTACATTCGCCAGGAAACCTTGGCCCTGACCCTGAACGCCGCCGATTTGCAGGACCCTCTAGTCCTGCTTACCGTGGAAATCGGAGATGAAAACGTGACCCTTGCCCTGCGCAAGGCATAAGTCAAGAACCATAAATTCCCAACACCCGCCCAGGCGGCTCCTATCGGCAGCCGCCTGGCCCCATCAATCCCCTGCTCCGCCACGGTAGCAGGCCAAACGCATACACCACTTGTCATACTCCCTACCCGCCACTCCCCCCTATGGTTGGCTCAAGCTAAGCTTTATTAGCCAATTACCCCATCTCCTGTAAAATCACACCCATGGAAAACCATACCGAAGGACGCTCTTCCGGATCACTTGGGACCTGCTTCGCTTGCCGTCCGGCAATCCCACAACATCATAGTAGTTTTGGAGTTAGATATGCATCGTAATCTTATGCATTTTGCGCTGGTCTTAGTTTTCCTCCTTCTAGTTGCCGCCGTTGGCCAGGCCCAGATCGATCCCTCTCCCCAACCTGGCAATCCTATTATCGTTCCCGATCCTCCACGTTATGCCATCGACGCCATGACGACCCGCTCCCTCGACAAGATGGAATTGAGCGCATTAAGGACTCCCTTCATCCTCACCGCCGAGGAACCCGCCGATAGTTGCAGCGATGCCACTCCACTGATTATCAATCCCAAGGTTCCCGCCGACGGCAGCGTTGGCAATGTGAAGAATGCTTCGGAAGCTGAAGACGATCCCGTCCTCACTTGCATGTGGGGCAGTCCACAGCGACCACAAGGTTTTCGCACAGTCTGGTACCAGCTCCTTTCTCCTGTCACAGGCAGGATCACCATCAGCACCTTTAACAGCGATTATGACACCGTCCTTGGCGTCTTCGGCGTCGCTCAATACGAGGGCGACCAAAATGGCGCGAATAACTGTAATAACTTGATATCCGTACACTGTAACGACGATGCTAATGGCTTCACCTCACAATTAACTTTCACCGCCACCGAAGGTGAAACTTACTACATAGAAGTAGCAGACTGGCTGTTTGGAAGAGTTGGATCACATTTACAGCTCTCCGTTTTTCTAGATCCGGTCGACTCAAGCTGGGACCTTGTCGTCCCCAAACCAGCCGTCGTCCCGGCCATCAGCCGCCACGCAACGGCTGCTGATGGGAACTATATCTACGTCATTGGAGGGCAAACCAACACCGGGGATCCAGACGATCCCGACCTAACAGAGATGTCCAGACTTTTGTTGAGACTTGACACCAACACAGGTAGTTGGCAAGAAAAAGCTCAGATGCCTGAAGCGGGATATGCCAATACAACCGCGGCCAAGGTAGACCGCTATATCTATCTCCCAACTGGCTACAACGGTAGCAACTTTGCCTATGACGGGACCCATTGGGCCTATGAATTAAGGGAGGAAAATGGTCAACCTAATGATTTCTGGTCCAAGAGAGCCAGTATCCCCTCAGGCGACCTGCCCTATGGGAAATACTTCGCCTATGCCTCGGCCGCCGTGCCCCCTTCCCAAAACAGGTACTATTTGACCGGTGGCCTGAGCAGCATGGCTACTAGCTTACCACCCATTCCGACAGCGGAATCAGAAGTTTTGGTCAACGATACCACTTTCTCTTACACGCCCCGCCCAAACGAGGCCTGGCTTAAGCTTGATCCCATGCAGGCCGGTCGATATGCTCACACGTCCGCCTGGATCGAAGGCAATAACCTGGGCATCTGTGTTGCCGGCGGCTTGGGCGTGCAAACAGACAGCGCAGGCGAGCAGTTGACCATCCTTCATCGCAGCACCGAATGTTACCAGCCCGGCGGTAGTTGGCGCTATATGGGCGACATGAACATCGCCCGCTATGGCGCGGGCAGCGCCGTCGGCCCCGATGGCAGATGGTATGTATTCGGCGGCATAACCGTCAAGGACGAGAAGCTTGCCACCGTTCTGCAAACAGAAGCATATGATCCCCTAAATAATTCCTGGTCGATAATGGATCCATCTTACAATTTGGGCAGTTATATTTCAATGCCCGCCAGGTTTTGGCCACGTGGCAATATAATTGGCAACAACCTCTGGGTCGTCGGTGGCAGCATCTTTGAGCAAAATGGTGAGGAAGCGCTCCCCGTCATTCAAAAGACCTTTATCCCCAGCCAGACCACTTTAGTACCCATCTCTATTGGCAAAAACGACGATGCTATCATCCCGGATGACAATTTTGAGCAGGCCCGGCTGTTACAGTTCGGCGTGCCCCAGACGAGAAATTTCGACCAACAGCGAGACTTCTTTGATTTCTATTACTTCAACCTGCCCGCCGATGGCCGCGTTAAGGTCAATCTCGAGGTGCCCGATGACAACAACTTCGACCTGGCCGTCTACGATGCCAACAAGGATCTATTTAGCGAAAGCTCAAACCCGCGCAATGACGCCAATGAATGTCTCGAAGTAGGATTGTTTCCACCACGAAACTATATTGTCGTGTCGCGAGCGTTCCCAACAGAGTCGCCTGACAAGGGCGCCTACTATACGGTCACGGCCACTCTGGTACAGCCAGGGCAGCCGGGGTGTTGATCGCATATCGTATCCGTTGCACTTAAAGCGGTCGCTCAGCCACATTGTTGAAGGTTGTCGTCTAGGTAACTCAGAATGAGCGTAACAGAAGTAAACCGAAAGCCAATCCAGGTCCTGCATTTCGCAGACGCTCATATTGACATCGCCAATTACGGCCGTTTCGATCCCCAAACCGCGCTGCCCGTGCGCGTCATGGATTTTTTGCATGCCCTGGATCAAATCATCGAAGCCGCTGTAGATGAAAACGTAGACTTAGTCATCTTCGCCGGTGATGCCTACAAAGATCGCAATCCCCAACCTACCTTTCAGCGCGAGTGGGGCCAGCGCCTGATGCGCCTTTCCCAGGCTGGCATACCCACGCTGCTGCTTGTTGGCAACCATGACGTGTCGCCCGCCGCTGGTCGCGCCCATACCCTGCAAGAATTTTCCACCCTCGACGTCCCCCATATACATGTGGCCGATCGCATTAAACTTTGGACGCCTGATGAATTAGGACTACCCGTCCAGATCATTTCTGTGCCCTGGGTTTCTCGCAGCAAGTTGATGACCCGCGAAGAAGCCGCCGGCATGTCCTTGGATGAACTGCTGATAGCCATGGAAGAGCGCGTCACCAAAGCCATTCTCGACGCGACCAATGCCGCTGATCCTGCCCTGCCCCTCATACTCACCGCCCATGCCAGTGTTCAAGGAGCTGCCTATGGCAGCGAACGCGGCGTCATGCTCGGTCACGAATTGATTCTCGGCGGCCGTATTATTGCCGACCAACGGCTGGACTACGTCGCCCTTGGCCACATTCACAAGCACCAATCCTTACGACCTAAAGGCAGCCACCCACCCGTTGTTTACCCAGGTTCCATTGAACGCATCGATTTTGGCGAAGCGCGCGAGCGCAAAGGATTTGTTCTCGCCGAGATTAGCAAAGGATCGACCAGTTGGCAGTTCGCACCCTTGCAAACGCGTCGTTTTCTCGATATCCCGGTTGACACACCCGATGCCGCCACCTTCATGCAAGATATTCTCGCCCAGCTACCCAAACCCGAAGATGTGAGCGGCGCTGTTTGCCGTTTGCGCTTAACATATCCTGGCGATTGGGAACCCTTACTCGATGAAAAGAGCATTACCAACCACTTTGAGCAGGCCTTCAGTTTGCAAATACAAAAACATCGCCTGAGCGAAAGACGCGCACGCTTGGGAGATACGGTTGCCGTTGAGTCGCTCACGCCGCTGCAGTTATTGGAAACATACTGGCGCGGCACTGGTCTGGATAGTGAAGAAATTGATACCATGCAGGCGCTCGCCAAGGAAATCCTATCTGAGCGACAGGAATAAGAAATCGTGATTCCTCAAAAACTTGAATTGACCAATTTCCTAAGCTACCGTGAAACGGCCGTCCTCGATTTCGACGGCATTCATTTGGCCTGTATTGCTGGCTCTAACGGGGCGGGCAAGTCAAGCATTCTCGATGCCATAACCTGGACCCTGTTTGGCCGCAGCCGCAGCCGCAGCGATGACGATCTGGTCAATCGTCTAGCAGCTATCCAGGGCGAAGCCGCTGAAGTGCGTTTTACCTTTGTCCTGGAAGGCACAACCTATCGCATTCTTCGTCGCAAGCGGCCAGGCAAAGCCACACTGCTCGAACTACAGATAGCTGCCGCTGATGACGCCTGGAAAACACTCAGCGAGAGAAAACTGCGCGAAACCCAGGCCAACATTGAGCAGCTCCTGCGCATGAATTACGACTCCTTCACCAACGCCAGTTTTTTGCTGCAAGGCAAAGCCGATCAATTCACGACGCGCACGCCCAACCAGCGCAAAGAAATCCTGGCCGAGCTGCTCGGCGTCACTGAGTGGGAGCGTTACCGGGAAGCCTCTGCCGAAGCTCGCAAAGAGGAACAGGGTAAATTCCTGTTACTGGAAGGTCGACTTGAAGACATCCGGACGGAATTAGGACTGCAGTCTGAGCGGGAATCCGCCTTGCAAGAGGCCAAAACCCGGCGGGCACATATCGTCGAAAAACTCGAGCTGCAAGAACAGTTGCTTAACCAGATGCGCCAAACCGCCGCCACCGTCGCTCAGCAAAAGATACTCGTCAAGAATCTCTCCGACACGGTTAACCGCATTCAGCGCAATCTCGCTGCCTCCAGGAAGACCGCAAGCGAACGCCGGCAAGAAAAAGAAACCAATGATCTCATCCTTGCCGGCAGAGAATCAATCACCGCTGATTATGCCGCCTGGGAATCCGCTGATGCTGCCTTAAACGTCTGGCAAGAGAAAGCTAATTTATTCAACCAGCTATTACAGCAGAAAAAACCGTATGAATTGACCCTGGCCCAGGAGCACAGTCGCCTGGATCAGTTGCAGAAACAGCTTGAAGAACATGCACGGCAAGTAAACCAGGCTCAGGAAGAAAGCCCCGAACTGGAAGGATCGATTCTCAAAGGCGAGGCTCGTCTGGCTGAAATAGACGGGATGCTAGCAGAATTGGACCACGTCCAAGAAAGGTTGCTCTCTGCCCAGGCCGATTTCCAACGTACAACCGGCGAACGTCGCCACTGGCAGCAAGAAATTGCCAGGCTACAGGTCCAAGAGCGGCGTTTGCAAAACCTGGCCGCAGAAAAAACGGCCGTGCATACAAACGCGCAAGAGGCCGTCAAACTGCTGTCGTCTATTGACGATCAACTCCAAGACATTACCGGGCAGCAAAATCTTTACATTAATTCAAAAGCCGAATTAGACACCCTTCTTAGCCAGCAACCCCCTTTGCGCAAGGAGATGGATACCCTCAAACAGCGCATCGATCGTTTACAGGCGGCTGAACTGGACAGCGAATGCCCTACTTGCGGCCAGCCATTAACTGCCCAACATCGGCAAACCGTGCTAGAGGACTTACAGCGCGAAGGCAAAGAACAGGCCGATCGCTACCGCGCCAATGATGCGCGAATGGACCTTCTTGAGCAGCAGGTAAATCAGTCGCAGGATGCTCTCCAGCAAAAACCGCGCCTCGATCGCGACCGCAAGACACAACAAGAACGTCTTGCCCGGGCGGAGGCTCGACTAAGCGAGATTGGTCAGATTGAAGAAGAGTGGAAACGTGATGGTGCAATTCGCCTGGCTGAGCTTTCTGCCCAACTGGCTGATGAAACCAACCTCAAAGCCCAAGAGGCGCGTGTAGCAGAGCTAGAGAAAAAGTTACGGCCGAGAGTAACCTTACAAACGGAGCAAAAGGATCTACTTAGCGACGTATCCACGAAGAAAGCGCGCGTTAGCCAGATGGACCAGCAAATCGACCAGTGGCGGGCTGAGGGTCAGGCACAGCTAGAAGATGTTCATCGCCAACTTATCGGCGAAGAATACGCCCTTGATGCCCGCGCTGCTCTCCAGAGCTTACAAGTCGAGATGGACGCCATCGGCTACGATGCTCACGCCCATCAGCAGGCGGTCAACGATCGCGACGCTCTCTCCACAGCGCCAACCCGTTATCAAGCTTTGAATAAGGCTGAGGCCGTTGCCCAACCCCTGGAAAAAACCTTGTGTGAGCTGGAGCAGCGTATCCAGGATCAAGAAAATGACTTGACCAAAGAAGAGAGCCAGCACCAGATGGCCGTATCCCAGTTGGAAACCCTCGTCGCCGGCAGCGCTGATTTGCAAGACGTAGAAGATCAAGTATTTCGCCTTCGTGAAGATGAGAACGCAGCAGCCCGCCTCGTCGGGGCTGCGCAACAGAGGCTAGAAGTTCTACAAGATTTACAGCTTCAAAAAACAGAATTGCAGAAAGAAAAATCTAAGCTTTCATCCCGCAT
>JAACFF010000462.1 GCA_009937635.1 Chloroflexota bacterium | reverse complement strand
GCCTCCTTGCCTGCCGGCGCTTCAGGGCCAAAGTAGAGATCGACAGAACCGTCGGCATTTGCGATCACTTTGTCCTCGTCGCGCACGTTGTTGTAGCTGGGGAAAGGCTGCCCAGTTTGCAGTTCAGAGCGGGTCTGCGGGTCATAGAGCACGATCGATATGAACTTCCCAGCGGGAGGATCCTTGGGCAGGTTCATCCTGTAGGTCTTGCCCCCATCGAGGTAGGTACCCTTGGAATCCAGGTAGCCCCAGGCATATTGTGAGCCTTTGCCGACCAATTTCCACGCCATCGCCGGCGTGTTGACCGTCGCATTGTAGTAAAAGTGGGTGCGCGCATCCAGGTTGCGCCCGCCCATACCCTTGTCCTTGAGGTACCTATAGGAGCCGCCAATGAAACCCTCTTTCCAGTAACTGTTGTCATAAAGGAATGACGATTGATCGCGTTCGTACCACAAGAGCGCACGCGCGGTTGCATTGCCCACTGCAACCGCATCAGTCAGTAACTTCTTCATCCTGGCTTCCGGAGCAAAGGGCTTACCTTTCTGAATACCGATGGAGGCGAAAAGCCCGCGCAGTTCGGGGTCGAGCATTTCGATCGGCTCACGTTCCAAAACCGCGTGGAGTTCTTCGTAGAACTCGTAGGTATTGGCATGAATGGTATTGAAGGCCTTCTTCGAGCCGTTGACAAATTCCATCGCCGGCGGGTTGGCCGCCTTGGCAAGGGGATAGACCTTCAGCCCTGTTCTGAAGAGATTGCTCGAGAAGTCTGGCTTGCCGTCAACTAGGAATCCGCGAAGAATGAGCCAGTTGATGAAACTGGTCGACTTGGCGGTGAAGTAGCCCTCGGGAATGTCACCCTCGTAGTTGGGGGGAAGAATCAGGTACATGCCACCCTTGCCCCTGTCGGGTCCTGGTGGGCCAGTGTCGATTACGAAGCGGAAGTAGGCATCGTTGACCGTCCCAGGTCCGGTCTCCGCAGGGATCTCAATCACCGTCGGACCATCTTTCTTGAGATCGAGAAAGGCGCTGCAATAGACTGTATCGGTGTTGCCAGTAAGAAAGAGGGGGTTGCTATCCATGAGCTGATCGAAGATCACAACCTGGTTCGAGTTGTCCACACCGAGAGACGCCTGACCGCGCCGAAGCCCCTCCACTGAGGTGGCAGGAATGCCGTTTAAAAAGGTCTCCACGCCTCTTAGAAAGTCGAGGTTGTCGTAGACCAGCGCGGCGGTTTCTCGCGTGGGGATCCCGTCGAAGAATTCGAGTGTGCCAATTCTGGTCTGCACCTTGTCCGGTGTCATGATCGTTTCAGGGATTTTGGTGTTATAACCAGTAGGAATGTTTCTATCTGATGACATTTGCTTCTCTCCTAAAAGTTTTGTTGATGCTTGAAATCGTTCTACGGCAACCTTTCCACTAGATGCCTGTTTCGGCCGTTACCCGGCCGGATTCAATCGCTTCTACCAATGCCTGGTGGTCCTGTTCGGTCTGGTCTGCATAGGCGTCGGCAAAATCGGCGATAGCGTTGGCTAGTTTTTTCCCTTTGCCGATGTAGCCGGAAATGGTCGCGGCGTCACCAGTACGGGCATGGGCACGGGCCAGGCAAGTGGCACAGACTCGCAGATAAGTCTCAAATCCGTTCTTATCCAGGCCAGTCACAGCCAGCGAGCCTTTCATATCCTTCAGTTGGCGCCAGTAATAATGGTGGCCCGTAATAGCTCCCCTGTGCCAACCTAGAAAGATGTCGCTGGTTGCCTGGGTCAAGCGCTGACCTTGCACAACGCGCTGGGCTGCGCTTTCATAACTGCTTTCTGCCGTGTAAGGTTCCAACACTGACGCGCCAGCCTCTTTCTGCTGCAAGATGATGGCATCGTCCTCCGCGCCCCCTTCCAGCAGCATGATCCAGCATCGGGTGCCAACGCTTCCCACGCCTCCGACCCTCAAAGCAAGATCGGCCATCCGAAAACGAGTTAGCAGCCGTCTCCTCTCTTCCGGCAAGCTCTCCAGATATTGGGTCCACGCCACCTCGATCTGGGATCTCGTTGCCAGTTTCTCCTGCTCTTCGGTGAGTAACTCATCAAATGGTACCAGCAGTGGTGGCTCGCTGATGAATCGCCGGCGTCCATCGACCATATGGGTCAATTTTTCCAAAGTCTGCTCTTGCGTCTTCGTTTTGGCTTTTCCGACCATCTTTTGGACGCTCCTACGTGCTTTCTTGGATGAGCGTTCAAATGCTTCTTCAACCAGCTCCGCATCTACATGAAAGTACCAGACGTCGAGGGTGCGAGCTTTGGCGAGATTGCCCATCGCTTCGGCATATCTTTCTGTGATTGAGATGGCCAGCGTCCGGTTGACTTTCTCACTGAAGCCGTTTTCGCGGCCGGCGACCACAGCGCTGGCAGCCAGGCGTTTGAGATCCCATTCCCACGGACCAGGGTGGGTCTCGTCAAAATCATTTAAGTCGAACACTAATTTGCGTTCTGGCGTGGCGAAGACCCCGAAGTTGGAAAGATGGGCGTCGCCACATAGCTGAACTTCCAGTCCGGTTGATGGTGTGGTCGACAGATCGGCCGACATGACGACCGCCGATCCGCGCAGGAAGGCGAAGGGTGAAACTACCATACGGCCGTACTTGATAGGTACCAGGTGTTGAACCCGCGTAGCATCCTGTTCTTGCAGCAAGCTGATGGGGTCCGGCCGATCTGGATCCGGTTCCCATGCACTATGACTACTGTGTGGGACCTGCTCGCGCAGCATTTTGCCATTTTCCCGGCGTTGTGATCGGGGTGCCATTTCATGTGTTTCTTCAGCCATTTTTGGTGTCCTCCTTTAATGAATTAGTTAAGGCTGGCAGAGAATCCTAAAACTGAGAAGTGTTTCTGCTATTACTATTGAACTCTAGCAAGATTATGGCAGCTAATGGCTTGCTTCGCTAGGTAAGATGCTCTGAAATATCCCGTCATAATAGGGATCGAACTCCCAGATTTCACAGCCAGTGCGAAAATGGAAATTCCTGCAATAGGGACGGGTCTTCTTAACGAAATTGGGAAGTTTTCCGATCCGTGAGGTCACTGATCCTCGTGGCCCTAAGGATCAGAATGGTACAAGGAACAAAAAAAATCCTGGTACTCAGACCAGGATCAAAGAATGGGCGCGGACGGGATCGAACCGCCGACCTCACGGATGTGAACCGTTAGAACTAGGATCACGTCCGTAATGTCATTCTACTCGTGGTAGAACCCTTTAACAATTAGCGGTTATGTTAAGAACCGCGGGGTCTGATCTGCAACGTTATTGTAAATCAGCCTTCCCGGCCTAAATTGATATTACTTCTTGATATTCTACAGTCATCAAGAACAGCGTCAATCTCTGTGAGTATTGGAATCCGAAACTATCCGTTATTTGAACGATTTGGCAGTTCTTGACTTGCTATGACAAAGGAATCAATTCCCACCATCCAGCAGAGCTTCGAGTTGAATTTGAAACTCGGCCGGTAGAGCGATGGCCCGTCCTTTCCAAATGGCTTGATCCCCCCGAAAAATGCCGGTCTCGGCATCGTGGCATAGATAGCCAAAGCTCTCTTTAGAGCCGCCGTCCAACGTGAAGATCAATACATACTGGGCTGGGCAGCGCAGGTTGTCGGCGAAATCGTAGTCGGCATCCAGCAAGTCTACTAACGAGGCGATCACTGCCGGATCATCAGTTTTTAGCCTGGATACCATCTGCGATGTAACGATCTGTGGTTCGCTTGTCCCGCTTTGGGTGATGATCGATTCCAGGATTTCAAGTTCGACAGCCCGATCTAACTCGTATACCTGGGTTGGATTGATGCTTTGAGCCCAGGTCGACTGGATGTGCTGCCTCATGAGCTCGTTGAAAGCTGCAGGAGGCACATAATCTTTGCCATCGAAGAGAGGTTGTCCACCACGCATAAAATTGCCTTGATCATCGCCGCATGAATATTCAAGCAGCCATGTGCTACCATCGGCTAAGTGAAAATTCAGTTGGTAGATCGGAATGCAGGCCAGCCTGAGTCCAGGGCGAATATCCACGTTCAACGCCTCAATGATAGCCTCCAGAGATCCTTCGTTGTCGATGGTCAATAAGTGTTCATATGGCTCATCGGCCGGTTCTAAGTTTAGCTCCATGATATCAAGGGACACCGTTTCTTCGAGCCCAGCCGCCTCCACAACATTAACAGAGCCCAGGCCATCCTCGGCCTGCTCATACATCCCTTGCTGGCAATCGCCGTTGAAATAGGCCCATTCCTCGCACTCGGAGTTGTCCGAGAAGATGCAGACACCGTAAGTATCGCCGGATTCGTTCTGGCGCATCTTCTCGGAGTTGTCCGAGAAGATGCAGACACCGTAAGTATCGCCGGATTCGTTCTGGCGCATCT
>JAACFF010000461.1 GCA_009937635.1 Chloroflexota bacterium | reverse complement strand
CGTGCCCCCTCGGCTTGTCCACGGGGCACGGCACCTTTCAAACGATAATGTTTGCTGCATTGACCAGTTGGGACAACCTGCTTCTGGCTTTTCGTAAGGCCGCGCGCGGCAAGCGTGGGAACCCTAATGTCGCCGCTTTTGAGCATCGCCTGGAGGACAATCTCTGCCAACTGCAGGAGGAACTGCGCCGCCAGACGTACCGGCCGGGACCTTACCACAGTTTTTTCATCCATGAGCCCAAGCGGCGATTGATCAGCGCCGCCCCTTTTTGCGATCGCGTTGTGCACCATGCCCTCTGCAACTTGATCGAACCGATTTTCGAACGGAGCTTCATCGACGACTCCTACGCCAATCGCCTGGGCAAAGGTACGCATCTGGCGCTCGATCGCTGCCAGCAGTTCGCCCGTCGATACCGTTACGTGCTGCAATGCGACATTCGTCAATTTTTCCCCAGCCTCGATCATGCCGTTCTGCGTGACATCCTGTGGCGCAAAGTATCGGATCCGCAGGTGCGCTGGTTGGTTGACCAGATTTTACAGGGCGGCGCCGGGATGCATAACGAGACTTACGAGATGGTCTGGTTCGCCGGTGACGACTTGCTGGCGGCGCTGCGGCCGCGCGGCCTGCCGATTGGAAACCTGACCAGCCAGTTCTGGGCCAATTGCTATCTCAGCCCCTTTGACCACTTCATAAAACGCCGTTTGCGCTGCCGTGCTTATTCGCGGTTTGTCGACGATTTCCTGCTTTTCGCTGACGACAAGGACATGCTTTGGATCTGGAAGTCAGAGCTGGAGGCTTGGCTGGCCCGTCTGCGTCTGGCTATCCATCCGGGTGCGCACCCGCGTCCGGTGACGGAGGGCATCCCCTTCCTGGGCTTTGTCGTCTATCCTGAACATAGGCGGCTGAAGCGGCGCAAGGGCATTCATTACCGGAAACGCTTTAGGCATATGGCCAACTGTTATGCCGCCGGACAGATTGAGCTGGAGCAGCTAACAGCCAGTGTGCGCGGCTGGGCTAACCACGCCCGCTACGGGAATACGGTCGGGCTGCGCAAAGCAATCCTGAGCCAATACGTGATACAATCTCCGTGCCCTTAAGGTGTAAGGGGGCGCGGGCGAAACGGTTGGATGGGAAATGATTTGTTTCCCTGTGAGGCGCTGCCCAACCGTCTCGCCCCTTGTAATAAATAGCGCGAGATTTTTCAGGATTTTTTAGATTACATTGAACCATTTTGGTGGTAAAAGGAATATATATGCAACCCTTAACCATATCCGGGCAGGGATTGAAAGTAGATGATGTCGTTGCCGTGGCGCACGGCCGTCCTGTAACGCTCGATCCCGCGGCCCTCCCTGCTATCGAGCGTTCGCAGGCGGCGGTCGAGAGGCTGGTCGACGAAGGGCGAATCGCCTACGGCATCACCACCGGCTTCGGCCGTTTCAAAGATAAACTCATTTCTCCCGACCAGGCCAGGCAGTTACAGGTCAACCTGGTCCGAAGCCATGCCGTCGGCGTGGGTCCCGCTCTGGATGAACCGTATGTGCGGGCCATGATGCTGGTGCGCGTGAATACCCTGGCCAAGGGATATTCTGGCGTGCATCCGGACATCATCCAACTACTGCTGGACATGCTTAACAAAGGTGTGTATCCGCATATCCCCGCGCAAGGATCGTTGGGCGCCAGCGGCGATCTGGCCCCCCTGGCGCATATGGCCCTGGTATTGATCGGCGAAGGGCAGGCGACTTATCAGGGTGAACGGCTAGACGGCCGAACGGCCCTCGCGCGAGCCGGTTTATCCCCCTTTCTGCTCGAATCGAAAGATGGCCTGGCCATCCTCAATGGTACGGGGCAAATGGTGGGCATGGGCGCTTTGCTGGTACGGAGAGGGATTAACCTGGTCCTGACGGCCGATATCGCCGCCTGCCTCAGTTTGGAAGCGTTATACGGCACTGGCCGCGCTTACGACGCGCGGGTGCTTGCCCTGCGCCCGCACCCGCGCCAGATTGATTGCGCCGCCTTCTTGCGCCGTCTCATTGCCGGCAGCGAACTGCTGCGCAGCGACGATTCTAATTACGTGCAAGATCCATACACCTTGCGCTGTGTGCCCCAGGTTCATGGAGCGGTACGGGACGCCATCGCTTACGCCGAATGGGTGATCAATATCGAACTCAATTCCGTCAACGATAACCCTATCGTTTTTGTGGATGAGGAGAGCGGGTTTATTGACGTGGTCAGCGCCGGCAATTTCCACGGCGAACCGATCGCTTTGGCCATGGATTACATGAAGTTGGCCGTGACCGACCTGGGCAATATGAGCGAACGGAGGGTGTCGCGGCTGGTGGATGCGGACAGCAATGGCGGCGTCCTGCCCATGTTTTTGACGGCGCAGGGCGGCCTGGAGAGCGGTTTCATGATGGCCCAATATACGGCCGCTGCCCTGGCCTCAGAGAATAAAGTGCTGGCCCATCCGGCCAGCGCCGACAGTATACCCAGCAGCGCCAATGTTGAAGATCATGTGAGCATGGGGGCGACGGCCGTGCGCCATATGGCGCGCGTTTTGGACCACGTAGAAATCATCGTGGCCATTGAACTGATGACCGCCGCCCAGGGGATTGATTTTCGACGGCGGGAAATGGGGGTGGATAAATTAGGCGCGGGTACAGGGGTCGCTTATAACCTGCTGCGCCAACACGTGCCCTTCCTGGAGCAAGACAGTGTATTGGCTCCCCATATTGAGCAGGTACGGCAGTTGGTAGAGAGCGGGGCGATTAAGACGGCCGTTGAATCACACCTGGAATCAAACGAATAGCGATGGATCTGGGGGCGCGCCGTCATGTGTGCGTCATTTTCATAGGTGGGGTGGCATGGTCAGGAGACACGGCCACAGCCCTCTCTTGAAATCGACGATTCTGATGCGCACCCCCAGAAATCTACTCAGCGCCCAGCTCCTTCAAATAGGCATAACTTTGCAGGACATTTTCGTCCCCGCCAACCTCTAGTGTGCTATATTCGGCCGGAGAATCTTTGAGCACATCATAGACACCCGCGATATCGATGACCCCCTGACCCAGGGCGATCGGTCCAAATCCACAACCATACATTGTGCCCCGTTTCTCTTCCCAATCGGCCGGTAAATCTTTCCAATGCACATGCCAAGTGATCTCCTTAAAGGCTTTGGCCATGGCTACTGGATCAGCGCCTCCCAGCCACGAATTGCCCGTATCCATATTGACGCCCAGATTGGCCGGATTGCCCAACCTTTCCAATATCGCCGACATGCCGTCAATGGAATCGGTGAGCACACCATGTGGTTCCAGCAGAATGCGCACGCCCATCGCTTCCGCCAGGCGCACTGGTTCCGCTAACTTCTCGGCCACGATGAAGACCCGTTCCTGATCGGAAAGATTATGCCCCCAATCCGTTTTTGGGTCCCCTTCGGTGGTGACCACATCTTGCACGCCCATGCCCGCCGCCAGGCGTACCGCCTTCAATATTTCCGTCGTCCCATATACGGAAGGTGAGGTCGCGTCCAGCAAATTTGCATGGGAACACACACTGGTGATAGTGAGTCCATGTTTGGCGAACATCGCCTTGACATCGGCCGGATTGGAATCGAGGCTCACCGCCCCTGTAAAACCAAACTCATTGCCCAACAGGCCGCCAGGGTGATTGTCCGTCACATCGGCGTACTTAAAGCCCAGTCCGGCCACCCGTTCCAATTGATGATCCATCGTCGAAAATGGGTCTACAAGTGCAAAGCATCCAACTTTCATTGCCAAATCTCCTTTGATTACAGCTGCCCCAATGGGCCATTCCCCTTCATAAAGTAGATTTGCCGCCTCTTCTGCTAATCTACCAGAGACAACAAACCATACCAATGATACCCGCCCTTGACCAAATCTTCGAGTTAATATCAGCTCGTCCACGTTTGGAGTAATCGCTTTAGCGATTTAATGACCAATGAAAATTGGGCATGGTTCACAAACATGAGAAGCTAACTTGAACCATGCCGTAGATTCTTAATGCAAACGCGAGTCGTGCACGTTTGGAGTAATCGCTTCAGCGACTTAATGACTAATGAAAATTGGGCATGATTCACAAACACGAGAAGCTAACTTGAACCATGCCGTAGATTCTTAATGCAAACGCGAGTCGTGTTATACAGTTAAGCAAGTGGTGAATTCCTGTCTCAAATTCAGGGGGAAATTTGACAAGAACATACGTTCTATTGTAGAATAGGGCCAGATTGAACAAACGGCCGTGGCTATGCCTGTAACCGCTGGATCGCCGCCACGGCCGTCAAACCAACCCAAGGAGCCCGTCCATCCATGCAAGAACTAACAAACGACAAGCCATCAGCTATCAGGCTATCAGGGGTCAGGAGGAGCCTGATCCCTGACCCCTGATCCCTGACCT
>JAACFF010000460.1 GCA_009937635.1 Chloroflexota bacterium | reverse complement strand
CATGCGGCAGCGGTTTGACTACTGCTTTTCCGCATGTATTTTCTAGCCGTTTGACACTTGTCATTCCTGTTTGTTAACCACGTGAACGGCTACAGGTTTTTTTCCTTTAGCCACAATCTTATTTGGGCATATTCTCCTCCACGCAAGTCGAATGAGGTTTCTTGGCCAGGATACGCTTTCTCTGCATTTTTTATTGAATTCAGAGCGTTAACGACATCCCCTTGTGCCAATTGAACCCGTGCCAGAAGGAGATGACCGATTTTTTCGGCTCGTCCGTCCATAAGCTGCCGGCATAGCTTGTTGCCTTTTTTGAGATGTTGGCTGGCAAGACCCAATTCATCAAGCTCATATAAGAGCCTGGCAAGATCAATGTAGATATAACCCGCCACGGGTATTTCTCTCCCATCCCGTTCTGCAATTAGAAATGCATCCTGATATATTTTAATGGCCTGCTGGAGGTGACCTTCAAGTTCAAGCACATAAGCATGATTACAAGCGCTACTGACCTCCAATAATTTATTACCAGAAGCTTTACCAACTGAAGAGGATTCCACGAAGGCGCTAATTGCTTCGCCTAGGTTGCCAACCCCCGCGAATGTGCCTCCCAGAACAATTGCACAATATCCACGTACCCAATGATTTTCCGGTAACTTTTCTAGTGCTTGATTCGCAAGATTAATCCCATTTTCATAATCCCGTTGCCATAAACATAACAGCGCCTTCGATCCGGCGATATAGCCGAACATTTCTTGTTTTCTGGATTCATCAGCAGAATTAAGCTCCAGAATCCATTCAGTATTCTCGAGTCTAGATGCTGCAACATCTACTTGCCCTGATATAAGCAAGGCCCAGGTGTGATAAAGAAATAACCAGGGTGAGCTTTCCAATGCTGTATCCGGAAGTCGATCCACCCAATTCAAAATGAACCTCAAATCACTACGTTCTAATGCTTCGAGTGCGCCTTTTTCGATCAGGCGGGTGGCTGTTTTTGTATCATCCATAGCAATTGCGTGGTGAATAGCTTCATGAAAATCTCCATTTGTCTCGTGCCAACCTGCCGCCTTAGAATGCAGATCTCTGATTAAATTAGGGTATGTGTGTTTCAATCGTTGCTGCAATAATTCGGCAAACAGATGGTGATAGCGATACCAGCGTCGCTCCTCATCCAGGGGGATGATAAACAGGTTGGCATGTTCTAACCTTTCCAGGGTCTCTTGCCCGTTGTCCTCGCCTGTGAGGGCATCGCACAAGGAGCCAGTCAGCCGCCTGAGAATGGCCGTTTGCAGTAAGAAGGTCTGGACGCTTACGTGCTGCTGATTCAGAACCTCTTCTATCAGGTAGTCAAGCACAAAGCGATGACTCCCGGTAAAGGATTTTATGAGTCTTGTAGTGTCTTTTTGCCCTTGCATTGAAATGGCAGCCAACTGCAAACCGGCAATCCAACCTTCGGTTTGCGAATCCAGCGCCGTGATATCTTCCTCCGCGAGATTCAGGCTCATGATCTCGTTGAAAAATTTAGCGGCTTCGGAAGTGGAAAAGCGCAAATCGATGGCGCGCAACTCGGTCAATTGCCCGCGCGCTCGCAGCCGGGCAAAAGGCAGGTTTGGATCCTTACGAGTAACGACAGCCAGATGCAACTGCTGCGGCAGGTGTTCGAGCAAAAAAATGAGAGCTTCATCAACCTCTGATGAACTGATGACATGATAGTCATCGAGGACGAAGATCATTCTATTGGGGATGGCAGTAATTTCATTGATCAGAGAAGTCAGGAAAGCCTCGGTTGGTGCGGATTGAGACGATTGCAGCACACTCAGAACGCCTTCGCCCAAAGGAGATTCAAACCCTTCGTTTTGGTTCAATGCAGCGATAAAGTAAGTTAAAAAACGTGCTAGATCGTTGTCGTTTTCGTCGAGCGATAGCCAGGAAGCTTGATATTTCGTTTGGCTTTCTTTGACAGCGTGCAGGCGTAGACTACCAACCCATTCGCTGGCCAACGTGGTTTTGCCGAAGCCGGCCGGGGCAGAGATGAGGGTAAGTTTGGCACCAAGTTGCAGACCCTGATCAAGCCGTTCGATCAGCCGTGGCCGGGACACTAGGTTCGGCCGTAGTGGCGGGACATAAAGCTTCGTGCGCAGCAATATCTCAGGCATGTGCCCATTATAAATGAAAACGTTAGATTTGAGAGCAAACGACGGGATGCTCGGAACCCTACCGGAACCATAATCATGGCTCGCTTTATGCAGGGATGGGTAACTGCGATTCAGCCGCAGGAACAAATCGTGATGGTGGAAACTGGTGAGATCGACTGAAACCATTCAGCTTATGTACGTCATTGCCGGGAGCAAACTGCGCGGTATGAACCCTGGACTAGTTCGGGAAATTAATTGAAGAAAAGAGTTGCTTTCGTCTCCAATTATCGGTATCCTGCAAGCCGACGCTATCATCGCACTGCACCTTGGTTCGCGCCCTGCGTAGATTGCTACAATTCGGCTGTTCATAGATCGCAGGAGTAGACATGAAGTTACGGAAGCGGCATCTTATCCTTTACTCGTCCGGATCGCTGGCTACGGCCGTTTCTTACCAGGCTTTTGCCACTTACATCCAGTTCTTATACATCGACACCTTTGGCTTAAAGGCGGCCTGGGTCGGCATCGTCTGGTCCATTTACGGCCTGTGGAACGCAGTAAACGATCCTTTGGCGGGTTACTTCTCAGATAGGACCCATACGCGTTGGGGCCGGCGCATTCCCTGGATCGCCGGCTTGTTTATCCCTCTCTCCATCACCTTTTACTTGATGTGGGTGCCGCCAGAACCCTTGCTGGAAACCCCGGGCGTTCCTTTGTTGCTGTACTTCTTATTCTTTGTTCTGGCTTTTGACCTGTTGTGGACACTGGTGGTTATGAACTGGACGGCGCTTTTCCCGGAAATGGTGCCTGATGAAAAAGAACGCGCCGGCGTGTCGGCCTGGCGGCAAGTTTTTTCACTCATCGGGCTGCTGATCGGGGTCGCCCTGCCACCCATTCTGGCCGGCGAGGATTGGAGCAGCGCCAGCACGGTGGCGCTGCTGATCGCCGTAGTGACGGCTGTCTTTTTCGGCCTCTCGCTGCTTGGCAGCCGGGAACGGCCTGAATTCCAGGAGGACGAACCGCTTGGCTTCCGAGACTCCATTCGCGCCACGATGACCAATAAGAATTTCTTATACTTCCTCGGCGCCAATTTGATGATCCAGTTTGTTTTTCTGGCATTGACATCGACGATTCCTTTTTATGCAAAATATGTTTTGAACATCCAATCGGATGCGTCGCTTTTCGGTATAACGCTGGACGTAGGTTTGCAAAATTCGCTCTTATTGGGCGTGGCCATACTCGTGGCTTTGCCTGCGATGTCCGTATGGACGGCCGTTTCGCGGAGAAACGGCTCGTGGCGCACGCTGCGCATCTGCTGCCTGACTTCAGCCGGCAGCCTACTGCTCTTTTTCTTGCCATCTAGTTTTTATAGCGGCGTAGCGACCACGGCTTTCTTTGGCTTGAGTTTCGCCGGATTGCTTATGCTCACCGATCTCCTGATCGCGGACATGGTGGATGCGGATGAATTGCAGACCGGCGCACGGCGCGAAGGGCTTTACTTTGGAATGAATGGTTTTATTATTCGCTTCGCTTTTACTATCCAGGGATTGATCACGGCCGTTATGCTGACGATGACCGGTTACGTAGCACCGACGGATGCAATCCTATACCCCGCGCAACCGGCAGCGGCCGTTTTTGGTTTTCGCAGTATGATCGCCGGCATCCCTGCCCTGGCGCTGATTATCGCCTTTTTCCTGTTATCTCGTTATACGCTGCACGGCAAACGGTTAGAGGAGATGCAGGCCGATGTGACGGCTTTACACGCCAAGAAACGAGAGACGCTAGAAACGGCGACAGCATCTTGACCGGCATATCCGGTGAGGGCGCATGGTGAAAGCCGGGGTACGGGTAGAGGGTACGATTTTACAAATCGCACTACAGGAAAGACCTCCCGCAAGGTGATTGCCTTGCGGGAGGTGAGTTCAGCCAGGGTGCGCGCGGCAGGTGGCCTGGGCCGTAAGGGGTGGGCCTGATAGGTCAGCAACAGGTTATGGATTGGGAAACTGCAGCCTTCCTTCAATCGCCGGGTGGATTGGGGCTGTCTGCGCGTCAACATACTCGATCACAGAATCGCGGACGTACAATTGTGAGTCGTACACAATCTGGTCCAGCGGCCAGATTGTCTCACCGTCGTTATTGAAATTGCACGATCCGGCAGCCACGTAGTTCACCGTGGACACGTTATAGAATGTGGCCTCATCCGTGAGATCGACCGGAACCCCCTCAAGGGTCAGTAACGCCACGTTGTTGCCGTCCGGTTCGACACCGAGATCCCCCGTATAGGTGATC
>JAACFF010000099.1 GCA_009937635.1 Chloroflexota bacterium | reverse complement strand
TTTTTTCTCTTTCATGTCTTTATTTCTCCATATTACCATCGGCTTCAAACCCACCGTCCTGGGAATCCACCGGCCATAAAACCACAATCTTGTTTCTCTTCCGTTACGCTTTTAGATGCACAAACAGCATAGCATTTGGGGAGAAGAAAGACACGAGCCTGGATAGATGTTTTGACCCAAACCCTGGACAGGTTTTGAATCCTGTCCTCAGGAGGTGTTTCAATGAATGATGGTTGTAGCTTGGATACGTTGACCTCCCCCCAGAGAAACGTATCGAAAGTCTGGTAGTTGTTGCCAGAATTACTCGCGGCGCACAATTCCCTCTTGCCAGGCGTATACTGCCGCCTGGGTGCGATCGGCAAGGTGGAGTTTGCTCAAAATATTGCTGACATGCCCCTTGACAGTACCTACAGTGATGACCAGGGATTCAGCAATTTTCTGGTTGGTGTAGCCTCGGGCAATCAGTCTCAGCACTTCCAATTCCCGCTCTGTCAGCTCTGTGAATGGACTACTTCCGGACGGCATCCCACCACTGAATTGTTTGATCACGCGCGCCGCCACACGAGGGTGCAGCATGGCCTCCCCTTTGGCAGCCCGATGGATGGCTTCGACCAGCTCCCTGGCTTTGACATCTTTGAGTAAATAGGAGATGGCGCCGGCCTGGAGCGCGGGAAAGATGTGTTCATCCTGGTGATAAGAAGTCAGCACGATGATCTGTGTCCTGGGGCTTATGTCCTTCACTTTTCGAGTGGCTTCCACACCCCCTATGCCAGGCATGATCAGATCCATCAAGACAACGTCGGGCACGAGCTCGCGCGCCAGTTTGACCGCTTCTTCGCCCGATTCCGCTTCGGCAACTACGGTGATATCCGCTTGCGCTTCCAGGTAGCCCGAGGCGCCGTGGCGCACCATCTCGTGGTCATCGACGATTATTACGGTGATTGGTTCAGACATAGCGTCCTCCTCGCCGGTCAAGCGGCCGGCATAGTCACTGAAATCCTGGTGCCGTGTCCCAGCCCGCTCTCGATTACGAAATCCCCGCTCAACGACTCGGCGCGTTCTTGCATGGAGTGCAACCCCATTCCATTATGCTGCTCATTGATGTCAAATCCCCGGCCATCATCCACAATGGTCAGCGTGACTGCCTCTGAGCCGTAAACTAGAGACACGTCCGCGCTGCCGGCAGAACTGTGGCGGGCGATGTTCGCCAGGGCCTCCTGCACGATCCGGTACAGCGCGCCCTCGATTTCTAATTTCAGTTCCTTGTACCCTTCTACGTTCACATTTACATCGATCTCATTCTGGTGTGCCCACTCGGTTGTGTAATCATTCAGGGTTTGCACAAAGTCGCTCCCGTTTTGGGTCGGTGGTCTCAGTTCGTAGATCAGGTCCGTGAGTTCCTTACGTACCGAATCCACCAGGTTGTCTGCTTCCAAAAGGTGCTGCTTTGCGGATTGTGGCTCGCGTTCGTACAAGGTAATGGCAGTGCCCAACTGGAAGGATGCCGCCAACGCCTGCTGCTTGGCGCTGTCATGCAGCTCACGGGCCAGGCGGTTGCGCTCCTCGGAGATTGCCATCTCCTGGCGTCTTTTGAGCAGGTTCTGCAACTGCCCGGCCATGCTGTCCATACGCCCGGCGAGCTGGCTGATCTCATCCCCATTGGAATCGTGGATGAACTGCGAGAAATCCCCCTGACTCCAGGCATCGGTGGCGTCCGACAGGCGTTCAAGCCGCTTCACCATCCCTCTAGCTGTAAAATGCCCGAAAATAGTTCCCATAATTCCAGCCGCGACCAGAAACAGCAGGATGCTTCCGCTGACCAATTTCACGGTATGAGAGATAATCTCATCGTCGGTGGGCATCGACTTGAGCACATACGCCACTGCGCCTAATAGCCGGTCGCTTCCCTCTACTGAATCGAACACCGGAACGGCTACACCCCACGCCTCCCCCGGCCCACCTGAGGATACCAGCCGGTCGGCATCTTGCACACCCGCCAGAGCAGCCTGAAGCGGGGACTCCAATTTAGGGATCGTACTTGGGTCGAACTTCTGCCCTGGACCGGAGAAAGCTGGGAAACCCGTTCGACCCAGCAAGGAACCATTAGGATCGAAAATAAGCATCTCAATATCCGCAGTGGCACGAATATACAACGCAACATTGCCAAAACGCATGAGATCCAGGCTTTCAAACCTGGCTGCATCCGAATAGTTCACCAATTCCGCGATCCCATCCATGTTGGGCGGTGATTCGGAGAGCAGCATACGAGCTATGGGCACGGCTTGCTCGTTTGCAGCTTGAACCCACATCTCCTTAGGGGCCATGTCATACGGAATGAAGATCGTCGAGAGCATCAGAACAGTCAGGATCAATATAGAAACCAGCAGCGCTCCGAGGGTCACGGTGGTGTAGCTCAGTGTCAACTTCCACTGCAGACGCCGAACGGCTTGCATAAGCTTTTCCAGGTGCGTCATATGTCTTCTCGATCTAGGCATTGCGAAGGTTATTTATAAAACCCTTGGGCCGAGATGCTCAGAATGTAGCGCATTCCCGCTGCATATTCGGGCTTTCCGACCTTCGCAAGGATGTGAAAGGTACCTCATAAATGAGGTGCTGTTCCATAGACCAACGAGAGCATCGCCGGTCGTTCTGTCATTTAGTACAGTATATCGTTAACTCATCCAGAAGGAACCTTTCCTGAGGATGGTTTCCCACCTTACCCGGGATAGGGTTTTTGGGTGCTGTCGCAAAAGATTTCGGGTAGAGCTGCTGCTTTTTCAAGCCACGAATACGCAGAGCAAAGCGGCGACCAAACATGGCAAAAGCGGCGAATTTAATCTCCGTGTAACCATGGGTGTCGGTGTAATCCTCTTCCAGAACAAGGTCGCTCTCATTGTAGAGCAGACCATCCAATACATAGGCTGCATCATCGTGGTGAAGAATTTGGGCCAAACATTAAGGCCAAAACGGTCCTTTTGTTTAGTAAAATGTGCGAAATCAAACATTTTTCGCCCCATAATCGCGATATTTTGCGATTATGTTAATCAAGAGGCTGGCATAGGGGATGTGCCAAAACCCCCTTGATGAGATTTGTCAATAAATCAGGCTTGATCGGACGAATTTTCATTTATAATGAATGGAGGAGTCCAATTTAATAGGTCTGTCATCTCTGATGGGCTTGGGAGCAAGTACACGGATTCTATTCTATTGGAAAAAATTGGTGAGATCATCTGCTTGAAATTTCCTTTATCGTACATTATCAGATAATAGCTAAAAGAATGAGTGTCTTTAAACGATGGTGGCGAGAGAGAATGCTCACCAAGGTTCGGATACAAGCCAAACTTTGGGAGAGAGGGAGGAGCAGAACATGAACCTGGTTCAAACACTAAAAGTCGCCCGGGGCGACGCGCCGGCCGATCTGGCATTGCGCAACGGCTCGTTAATCAATGTATACACTGGGGAGATTTACGTAACCGACGTCATCATCGCCGGCGATAAGATCGTCGCCCTCGGGCCGGGCTATGAAGCCCACGAGGAGATTGATCTGGCAAAACGCTACATCGCTCCGGGTTTTATCAATGCCCATGTGCACATTGAGGTCAGCATGATCACTCCTCCCCAATTTGCGCGGGTTGTGGTGCCCCTGGGCACGACAAGCGTAATCAGTGACCCTCACGAGATCGCCAACGTGTGTGGTCTGGCCGGTATCCGCTACATGTTGGATGTATCCGAAGGGCTGCCGCTGACCGTCTTTGCCAATGCTTCGTCGTGCGTGCCGGCAACGCACATGAGTACTTCAGGCGCCGAATTGGATGCTGCCCAGCTTGCCACGCTTCTAGACCACCCGCGTGTTCTGGGTTTAGCCGAGATGATGAACTATCCAGGCCTGATCTTGGGCGAACCCAATGTATTGGCCAAAATGGAAGTTTTCAAAGGACGGATCGTGGACGGGCACTGTCCTGGTGTCAGCGGCGCCTGGTTGAACGCTTATGCCGCTGCCGGTGTCGGATCGGATCACGAATGCTCAACGGTTGAAGAGGCTGAAGAGCGTCTGCGCCTTGGGATGTATCTGCTGATACGCGAAGCGACCGGCGCGCGGAATTTGATCGATTTGCTATCGGTCGTCACGCCGGAAAACAGCCGCCGCTGCTGCTTCTGCACCGATGATTATCATGTGACCGACATACATAATGACGGCGAAATGGATCATATCCTGCGCGAGGCTATTGCCCAGGGGCTGGACCCGGTGACAGCGATACGCATGGCCACCCTTAATACGGCCGAGTGGTTCCGTCTGCACGATCGCGGTGCTGTCGCGCCGGGCAAACGGGCCGATCTGGTCATCTTTGGCGACCTGCACGACATCCGGCCCGAGCTGGTATTCTGTGGCGGAAGGCTGGCCGCCCGGAATGGAGATCCCGTTGGTAATTGGACCGTGCCCACTGTGGATCAGAGCCCTGTACGAAACACCATTCACGTGGATTGGGATACCCTCGACATGCGGTCTTTCCGCTTACCTGCTCAGGGGGCCAGAGCGCACGTCATTGGTGTGATCGAGAACCAGATCGTAACCAATCACCTCATTGAGGAGATTGCACAGGATAATGGGTACGCTGTAGCCGACGTAGAACGCGACATTTTGAAGATGACCGTCATCGAGCGCCACTTGGGCACGGGAAACGTGGGCCGGGGTTTTATCCACGGCTTTGGTCTCAAGGTCGGTGCATTGGCTACGTCAGTGGCCCACGATCACCACAACATCGTTGTTGTCGGTGTAGATGACCAGAGTATGTATACAGCGGCACGCGCAGTAGGCGAAATGGGCGGTGGGTTTGCTACAGCAAATAAGGACCAGGTCAAGGCCACTCTGGCCTTTCCCATTGCAGGTCTAATGTCAGACCTGCCGGCAGAAGCGGTTGGAGATGCTATGGATACGCTTCAAAGAAGTGCTGCTGCCTTAGGATCACGTCTTCCCGATCCGTTCATGACCCTTAGCTTCATGGCGCTGGAGGTGATACCCGCTCTCAAGCTGACCGACCAAGGGCTAATCGACGTGGAGCAGTTCAAGCCAGTGAAGCTGTTTGTTGAGTAAGGAATCATCCGGGACCAAATTCGCCTTAGATAAATTCTTTTTACTCATGCGAAGGCTGCCATTTCCATCTCGACTTCTGCTTGCTTATACGCCCCAAGCTGGGAAACGGGGGAAAATGAAATGCCAAGACCATAGCATTTGTCTCTGCCGCGCGTTGATAAATAGTATGCCTGGCAGTGACTGTCTGCTTAGGATATTGGTCTAAACGAGCATACCACTCAGGGTACTCAATCTGTATAGGATGGAGGGCAACATCGGCTAAATTGAGAAGGTAATCTCCGCCTGATTCGACTTCAACAGCTATATGGCCAGCAGTATGGCCCGGTGCAGCAATGGCTCGAATACCAGGAACGATATCTGTTTCAGAATCTATCTTTTCAAGGTGATCGAGAAGTGGTGGAAGTTTCTGGCGGGCAACATTGGCAGCCCACTCTGGTGCCTTTTTGAGATTTGTCTCAATAGTCCAGTAATCCCATTCCTCGTACCACATATAAAATGTAGCCTGTGGAAATACCACATTGCCTGCACTATCGACACATCCGCCAATGTGATCCGCATGAGCATGCGTAAGGATCACAGTATCAATATCTTCCGGCTTAAAACCTTCCGCATGCAATATTGGTAATAACCGTCCCCCGTAATTCCCGCCCGATCCGAAGCCCGTGTCGACAAGCACCACATTTGTGGGTGTTTTAATAAGCAAACAAGTCCAAGTTGAAGGAAGATGGTCTTGTTTAAGGTTGTAACGCTTAAGTACTTGAAGAAGCTCCTTCTCTGGTGCGTTAACGAATAGCAGATCTGCGTTGCCGATAAAATCACCATCATTAACGGCTAAACATTGAAAATCTCCAATATTGAAACGATAACTGTCATCCATTCTCTTGATCCTTCCAAATTTCTTCTGATAGTGTTGTTTATCTAGCCACTCACCATTTATTTTACCCGTATTGACAGATTGCACTAATTGATCTCTTCAACAAGCTCGCGCAGATTGCGCGTGCGGATGTAGTAACTAAGACTCTTGGGTTGTGTTGCAAAGCGGGCATTCTTCAGGCGATTTGGGTTTCAGGTTGCGTGGCCCACGTCGTTGGCGAAAGAAGTTTTACAACCAACGGTGTGGACAGTATCTGTGGCAGGCACCATTGTAGAGTGACGCATCTCGGGATTGCTGCTCTTAGCTTATATCAACACAAAATAGCTACTACCCAAAAATCGCCCTTAAGCGCGCTTACGAGGAGAGTTACCGTCACGAGAATATATACGGACCAGCTTGTTGATATGTTCCAGCAGCTTTTCGTAACTGTCGAACGACTCTGGAAATTGCTCCTCAACCTGCTGGGCGATTTCCGCAATACTCAACGCGCCGTTGATGCGCTGTAAAATGAAAAGCGCGATTTCTCCATCCATATTGCGCGTGGGGGTGGACGAAAGCGCCTGCATCGATCCAAACCCTACCAACTGCCCAAACTTAGTTGTTTGCTCCGGTAACAGGATGCTTGGCCCATCCCGATCGCCGGCTGTACGGGCGACGTGCGTGACTTGCCACTGCCATTGGGCCGCATTGTGAGTCGTATAGATCTTCAATTGCAGGCGATCGCCAGTTTTGACAGCCAACGGCCATTCCAGAGGCATAAACGTATGGCTCCAGCTTGGTGTTTTGCTGGGCGGTACATTGGACAACCTGACAGTGGGAGTCAATTCGGCCGTAAACCAGCCGCCGAAGCCATGGACAGTACCCTTGCGCTTGACAACATAAGAAGCCTCCGCGCTAAAGTCATCATCCTCAACCTGAGTCAAATCCGTAAACAGAAGAGACGCCGGCTCGCTCAGGAACATTTCTGGCATCAAGTCCATCCAGAGTAAGTTGCTGGAAGCCAAGGTGTGCAGCGGGGAAAAATCGAAGGTGTAATAATAATTATCCCAATTGCCTACTCTATGGTAGTCCTCTTCGCTTTCTATGGGGACGGCGAACATCTCCAATGTGCGGGGAATGATGCGCGCGTTATCGCTCAACAGGCGTCCTTTCGCATCCAGCACCCAGTGCAACATCCCCTCTTCAAAACCAATATTGCCTATAGTCTCCGTCACCAGGACATTCGCCGCTTCGGGAAGTTCAATATGGGTCGACCAATCATTATAGAAAGTGATGCGATCCTCTAAACCATTGCGGGCACAAATCTCTTTGGCCAGGCCGATGATAGCTCCTTGCTCGACTGCGTATACATGCTTCGCCCCCGCCAGGCAAGCAAAACAGGCCAGAACGCCTGTACCGCTGCCGATATCCAGTACCACGTCCCCTGGCTTAACCATCTGCAAGATCGCGCTCAGGAAACGATTTGTACGCACTTCGTCAACGAGCATCGAGTAGTGAAGCTCAAAGGCCTCGACAGTTTTTGTGTCGAACATGGATTAAAACGTGAAAGCAGCGGCCACTCTCTTTACGCTAAGCGGCCGTTAGCTCCAATCTTGGCTCGAGTTTGCCAGGATAAGGCAGAGGCTCGTGCACAATGCGGTAGTTGATAAAAAAGGCCACCACAAACAATATCAAAGCGGTTCCCTGGTGCAGTAGGGCCAGAACGATATTCACATGAAACCAGACAACCATAGCCCCCAGTAAGATTTGCACCCCCACCAACAGCGTCATCCAAATGATGCTGCGGTGAACCTCGGAGGAGAAGCTGCGTTTCTTGGTCAAAAAGTAGAGAATGAAAGACGCGGTCAGGACAACAAAGGCGAACCAGCGATGGATGAAATGGACCGTTGTGGCCGCTTCCACCAAGTTACGCCACCATGGCTTGAGAATAGATAGCAGCCCTGACGGTACGAGGACGCCAAACATCAGCGGGTATGTACTGGAAGCATGCCCCGCTTTTAGCCCTGCCACAAGCCCGCCATAGGAAATTTGCAGCACCAGGACGGCGATCAGCAGAACTGATAGCCAGAAGGGGGCCGTTCTACTAATCCCCCCCACCCGCTTAGGAAAGCCATAACGATGATTCAGCGCCATCCACAGCGTCAGCGCCAGCAAGAACAGAGCCATCAGCAAATGAACAGTCAGGCGGTAATGACTTACGGACGGTATATCGCGCAGCCCGCTGCTCACCATATACCAACCCAAGAACCCTTGAAAAGCGAAGAGCAAGCCAATAGCCAGGTAAACGGCCGATTTCCGCCACGGTATGATCTTTTTCCAAAGAAAATAGAAAAGCGGGATCACCACCACCAATCCCGCAAAGCGGGCGATAAGGCGGTGGACATACTCGACATAGAAAATGCGCTTATAACCATCCAGCGTCATATCCTTGTTTACCTTTTTAAACTCGGGCGTCAGTTGGTACTTGGCGAACTCTTGCTGCCACGCTTCTTCCCCAATCGGGGGAAAAACGCCGCTGATCGGGTTCCATTCCACGATGGAGAGCCCCGAACGAGTAAGCCGCACATAACCACCAAATACGACCATGAATAGGATCAGGGCGCACACAACATAAAGCCAGGTGGTCACAGCTTTATTATCTTTTTCGGACATAGCTTCTCGAACCTCGAATTGAAGGTGTTGCTCAGCCGTTTTAAAGAGACGGCCGATTTTTTCGAGCGCGTATTATACCTGTGCGGCACCTTTTTTGCCCATGTGCGTGATTTCTTCGATGATTTCGGCTCTGCCTTAAACCTCTTGTTACCGTGCTTGATCGGCCAGCTCCCACCAGGCAAACGTTGCCACCAATCCGGCCAGACTCATTAGCAACACAATCAGGTAACTAACCAATCCAAGAGTTGCATACGCTGGCCCGGCCATTCCCGAAAACAGCGCCGGAATCGACCACGGGAAGTATTCGCCCCACCCCGTTGCCGCAATGACTTGTGCTAGTATCACGGCCATTATCGCCGCACCCATTGGCGGCAAGTATCCACGCCCCGCACTAGCAACGAAAGCGATGGGCGTGACCAACGCGATCGTCAAACATGCCGTAATAGCCAGGGTGATCGTGCCTTGCCAGAACACCTCACTGGGTGCCGCTGGAAGCACAACGGCCGTACCCACCCCCAGACCGATTAGAGTGATCACCACCGTCAAGGCAGCCGACCACAGCACAATCAGAAAAAACTTGGCCAGCACCACAGCGGAACGCGAGGTCGGCAACGCCAGTAAATCGCTGATCGTATAGTCCGCATATTCTCGGCCAAAAACCCAACTGGTGATCAGACTGAAAAGAATGATGCCCCCAATGGCAACCGCTTGGGTCAGTATGTCCAGAAAGGTCAACCAATCAGCGGAGCCGGCAACAATCTGCGCCTTTAAACTGATGACCCCCAGGCGGCGCGCAAGTTCGGGGTCTTTCATGATAAACATGAAGAATCCGCCCGCCAAAGGAGCCAGTGAAAAGGCCAGAACGGTCAGCAGCGGCATCTTGGAACGGCGCGCTTTGAGCATTTCGACCCAGATAGCCTGACTGATGTTACTCATCTTTTATTACCCCCATCCATGCCCACCAGGCGTAAAAAGTAATGTTCCAGCTCTTCATATTCCACCTTGAGCATCAGCGGCGCGTATCCCGCATGAACCAGTTGGGAGGATAGTTCATCAGGGTGCTCAATCGCCTGATCCTCCACCACCTCGATTGTGTCATCCTGCGTGACCGTGGCCGAGAATCCCACGTCGATAAGCACGGATTGTGCCGCCTGATTATCACGCGTGCGAACCAGAAGCCGTCGCCTTCGCTGGCGTTCCAGTTCGGCGATAGTTAGCTCTTGCAGCAATCGCCCCTCATGGATAATACCGATACGATCCGCCAGCCGCGACACCTCGCCGAGAATATGGCTGGAAATGAAAACAGTGACCCCCTTCTCCTGCGCGAGCTCGATGAGCAGCTTGCGTATTTCCACAATGCCCGCCGGGTCTAAACCATTCGCCGGTTCGTCGAGGATCAGCAGTTTTGGATGATGCAGCAGCGCCTTGGCCAGCCCCAAGCGCTGCGCATTGCCCAGGGACAGTGTGCCGCTCCGCCGGTCTGCATAAGCAGCCAGCCCCAACTGTTCGATGATACACTCGACAGCTTTAGATGGCGTACCAGGGCGAAGGCGGCGGAATACTTCCAGATTCTCGCGCACAGTAAGTTCCGGATACGCGTGGGGCATCTCCACCAGGTAACCAACAGAATGCCATGGTTTACGATTGCTGCCGCGAATCCGCGTTCCCAACACGCATGCTTCTCCCTCCGTTGGCTTGACCATGCCCAGCAACATGCGAATCGTCGTCGTTTTGCCCGCACCATTTAGACCCAGAAAGGCGTAGATTTCTCCCTCAGCGACACACAAAGACAATCCGTCAACAGCCGTCACATCCCCATATCTTTTCGCAAGATTATTCGTCTCAATAGCTGCGTTCATATTAATCCTGGAGATTTTTTCCTGGTGCCAGCAGCCGGCGCAACGTATCGCTAATGCGCATAGCAGCCTGTTCCAGTTCGACTGGCGACAGCTCAGACCAATGGCCAAAAAGCCAGCGATCGTGCGCATCATCTACCGCAATTACCAGCGAAAGCAGCAGTTCATCAGGCAGATCGGTGCGTATCACCCCCAATTCGCGGCCGTGCTCTAGCAGTTGCACCAACAAGAACTGCGCCTGCTCCCAAAGTTGAGCCAAAGGCCCCTGCTCCATCATCTCTGCTGACAGCGAGCCCCCCGCTTTGACGACGCCGAACACCCACGGCCGTTGTGCATAACTGGTGAACTGGTGCCGGTACAGGGCCGCGATCTCATCCCAATAATTAACGGCCGTGAAGCGGGCCGGTTCATACAATGCCTCAGCCATTAACTCCTGGCTGTAATGGTGCACAGTTGTCGTGTATAGATCAGCCTTATCATCAAAATAATAGTAAGCTGCCCCTTTACTGATCCCGGCGTCGACCAAGATTCTATTTAAAGAAGCACCATCATAACCATGAGCTGCAAATTCCTTGGCCGCTGCTTCCAGGATACGTTCCCGTTTTTGGGGCGACAACTTATTAAATCGTGGTCGTGGCATAACGTTTACTTTAGACTACTGGCTTAGACCGAATGGTCTAACCATTCGGTCTAAATAGTAACACGACCCAGATTGTTAGTCAACGAACAGCCTTGAGCCCCTCATTTAAGGTTCAGATACTTGATAAGCGCCCTCATATTGGCTTTGTTGGCCACTAAAAACATCGCAACCATATCACCTTTTCCCGCCTGCGCGTCGGCCGATGTGAATTCTCAGCCCGGTTGTTTAGGCCTTTATGTTGGCGGTGCGGTTCTGTTGCAAATTTTCTTTGAACGGATAAGCTACTTGACTTCATCTTCATTCAAGGAAGTCGATTCACATGGAAAACCCGTTCAAATGGCGGCACAATGAATCCGAAATCATTTTGCTTTGTGTTCGTTGGTATCTACGATACTCGCTCAGCTACAGAGATTTAGAAGAAATGATGACTGAACGCGGTTTGTCCCTGGATCACACCACTATCTATCGCTGGGTTCAGAAATATGCTCCTGAACTGGATAAACGCTGCCGTCCTTACTTGAAACAAACAAATGACTCTTGGCGTGTTGATGAAACCTATGTCAAGGTTCGTGGGAAGTGGATGTATCTGTATCGAGCCGTGGACTCAACCGGTCAAACACTCGATTTTCTCCTGAATCAAACCCGCAGCACTCGAGCAGCCAAGCGTTTCTTTAGAAAAGTTCTGGGCAGATCTCACATTACTGCCCCAAGAGTAATTAATGTCGACAAGAATCCCACCTACATTGGCGCTGTGCGCGACCTCAAGCGCGAAAAGCTCTTGCCAGGTAAATGCAAGCGCAGGCCCAGCCAGTACATGAATAACATCATCGAGCAGGATCATCGCTTCATGAAGCGAAAGATCAAGCCGGGTCTAGGGTTCTTCTCTTACCCGACAGCCTGGCGAACAATACAAGGATATGAAACGATGCACATGATTAGAAAAGGACAGATTGAGGGAGCAGACAAAGGAAATATTCAAGCGCAAAACCGGTCCATCATGGGACTGTTTGGCTTAGGCGCGTAAGCCAGAAACGGCCGTTTTATTTCATCCTGCCTGCTCAAAAATCAGTCCGATTATTTGCAACAGAACCCTCACCGGTGCACTAGCTAGCTGCGCCATGATCCTACCAGGTATCTCCGGAGCCTATATCCTGGTCATGTTGGGTAAATACCAGGCAGTACTGAGCGCCGTCAACCAACGAGATTTTGCCATCTTATTCTTCATTGTCGTCGGTGCGGCCATTGGTTTGGTCACCTTCGCCCAGATCCTCAGCTGGTTCTTCAAGCGCTTTCACGATTACACCGTTGCCGTGCTGATCGGCTTACTGCTGGGCAGCCTGCGCAAGGTGTGGCCTTGGAAAGCAGATGTCAGTTGGCTGACCGATGAGAGCGGCCAGTTCATCCTCGAACATGGCGAACCTATCGTCATTGAGCAGATCAATGTCTGGCCTGATATCTCGACGCAGGCTGGCGCGGTGGAAGTCATCATCGCCCTACTCTTGGCGGTTATCGGTATGGGCGCGGTCCTCTTGCTGGAGCGCGTAGCCAGCCGTTCAGCCAAGTCGGTTACGGCCGTGAGCGCCGAGACCGGTTCGGCATAAGGCTAAGTAGATCTGTTGAAGAGCCAGTAAAAGAAGGAGATTAAGGCAGCGAATTCAGGGGGATATTTGACAAGAACATACGTTCTATTGTAGAATAGGACCAGATTGAACAAACGGGCGTGGCTGTACCTGTAACTGCTAAACCGCCGCGACGGCTGTCAAACCAACCCAAGGAGCTGGCCCATCCATGCAAGACAAACAAACGACAAGCCATCAGCTATCAGGGGTTAGGAGGAACCTGATCCCTGACCCCTGACCCCTCTCAAAGAATCGATGCCGTTTCCCGAATAAAAAAAACGGCATCAAACGGCATCAAACGGCATCGATAATCTCGTTATGTAAAGTTTACCCCTTTGTTGAGAAGCATTCCATTTGCAAAATTGTTCTACAGTCTGCAAAGTCAAATTGAACCATGCCCAAAATCGAATAATCCATTAATATATAATACTTATTCTCCCTCAATCTGCTATAATTCCTTACAATGCGCAACCACTTTCAGGAGAATATTCAAAATGAGCGACGATAAGAGCAACGAACAGAGTAACGAAATGCAGTCACGCGAAGAGATAGAGGAAGTCCTGAGCCAGAAAAATATACCTGGCGTCGATTTAAGTGGCCAGGATTTATCAGGCATGAAGCTGGCCGGGATGAACATGGAAGGGGCTAATTTTAGTGGGGCCGATCTGACAAAGGCAGTTATTGCCGCTGGTAACATGGCTGGGATTAACTTGGCCAATGCGCGGATGGATGAAGCCCGCATCGCCGCCGCCAATTTGGCAGGAGCGGACCTTAGCGGAGCCCAAATGGCTGCCGCTAAAGTTCAGGCGGCAAACCTGGAAGACGCTGACCTGACCGGGGCCGATCTGACCGGCAGTAAATGGATGGGGGTAAACGTGTCTGGAGCCGATTTCACCGACACAAAAATGAGCGATGTCCGTTCGTCCGCCGTGGCCTGGTCCTCTGCCAAAGTCCCTCCGGCCGAAACTCCGGAATCGATGGGCCCGCCGCCCTGGCTCCCTCCCCTTTTCGCTGGCATCGTCATCCTAATCGTGATCGTTATTCTTTCCAGAAAGCGAAACACGTAGTAAGGCGCGCCGAGACCGCTGGCCAGCTTCTGCAAAGTGGAGAGCTGGCCAGTTTTGTTGATTACGTACCCCACTCTGTATAATCATGGGGTGAACAATTGTCAATCCTCCAACTTTATTGTTAATTTGAGCGCCCCCACCTCCGGAGATAGGGTGATTAAGCTGCAAGCAGGAGATGTTACCCTGCTTGTGAGCCTGTTTTTGGGTTGTTGTAAATCGCTACACGAAGTTTCTTTGGGTTTTCAATAAGATGTGCGCACAAGTTGTAGTGGCGGGACACGTTTGCCTTGATGTAATCCCCACATTTGATGAAAAAATCGGAGATTTGGGGACGTTATTCCAGCCCGGCAAATTGGTTGATGTAGGTTCGGCCGTCACCGCACCCGGTGGCGCTGTTTCCAATACCGGCCTTGCCCTGCACCGCCTGGGTATCCCCGTCAAACTGCTAGGCAAAGTGGGAGACGATCTGTTTGGCCAGGAAGTACTCAACCTATTCCGCAGCTATGACAAAAGCCTTGCCGAAAACATGATCGTCAGCAAAGCTGATGCCTCGTCTTACACCATCGTCATCAGTCCTCCCGGCATGGACCGTTTCTTTCTCCATTGCCCCGGCGCCAACGACACATTTGTCGCCAGCGATGTAGATGCAAATGAGGTAACCGGAGCACGCATTTTCCACTTTGGTTACCCGCCGATCATGCGCGGCATACACCTTGACGGTGGTGTCGAATTCGCGCTGCTATTACAACAGGTGCAAGCAGCCGGTGTAACCACATCCCTAGACATGGCTATCCCCGATCCAAATTCAGAGGCTGGGAAGCTTGATTGGGCAGCATTCTTAAAGCGCGTCTTGCCCTTTGTCGACCTCTTCTTGCCCAGCATTGATGAACTCTTATTTATGCTGGATCGCCCCCGCTTCAATGACCTCACCAACAGTGGTGATCTACCTGACCAGATCGATGCCGCCATGCTCACTGAGTTGGCCCGTCAGGTGCTTGATATGGGTGTGGCTATCGTAGCTATCAAATTGGGTAAGCAGGGCTTGTACGTGCGGACCACGGCCGACCCTGCGCGACTGGCCGCTATGGAAGCGGTCGCACCCCAGGCGATATCCGGCTGGCAAGGGCGCGAGTTATTATCCCCCAGCTTTCAAGTGCATGTCGTCGGCACAACCGGCGCCGGTGACTGCACAATCGCCGGGTTCTTGGCCGGAATTCTGAAAGGGTTATCCCTTGAGGACGTGATCATTGGCGCGACGGCCGTTGGCGCCTTCAATGTCGAAAGTCCTGATGCCACCAGCGGCATTCCCGACTGGGATACGGTACAAGCACGAATCCAGGCAGGCTGGAAAATGCACAACCCCACGTTATCCTTAAACCGCTGGTTACCACACCAGACAGGCATTTGGATTGGCCCGGAAGATCAAATGACGCCTTGAGCAACTTAGCACACTATATCATCCAGAGGGAACTATGTCATCAAAAATCTTGATTATCCACGGTCCCAACCTCAATATGCTTGGAAAGCGAGAGCCGGGGGTTTACGGCCGTCTGTCATTGCAGGAGATCAACGAACGCTTACGAGATCATGCAGAAGAGCGGAAGCTCGAACTGAGAACTTTCCAGTCAAATAGCGAAGGGGCGATTATTGACGCTATTCACGAGGCCGGCGCGTGGGCGGATGGTATTGTTATCAATGCCGGGGCTTACACACACACCAGTATTGCCATACGGGACGCCATTACGGCCGTAGCGCTGCCCACCGTCGAAGTGCATTTGTCCAACGTGCATGCGCGCGAAGCATTCCGGCATAAATCGCTGATTGCGCCGGTTTGCCTGGGTGTCGTTGCCGGCTTTGGCTGGCGCAGTTACCTGCTAGGATTGGAGGCGTTGGTAGAATAGGTAGCCGGTCAAGTAGTGTGGAGCTCATCAAATAGCTTCGCCGCGTCTTCATGGCGCGTATAAGCCGTGATATGATCTCCCGCTCTAAAAATCGTGTCGCCATGAGGAATGATGACACGGCCGTTGCGCTCCACAGAGATAAGCACACAATCGAGAGGTAGGGCCGGAGCCACTTCCTGTAAGCTCTTCCCAACAACTGGATCACCCGCTTTGAGGAAAATCTCGACAAACTCCGTCCCGTCTTCCTGCTGCAATTGTTGGATACGTTCCGTACGATCTTTCGTTTCATCCCGACGCGTGAGCGCCAGGTCGTAAGCGCGAATAATGTCCTGGCGTCTGATCATGCCCAACAAATCGTAGGGGTCCTCGCGACTAACCACCGGCATTCGGCCCAAACCCCGCGTTCCCATGCGCGCTAACGCTTCTCCAATCGACTCGTCGAGAAAAGTCACCTTGAGATGTGGCCAGCTAGTGCCAATCTCAACTACGACTGTATCAGACGGCAATCCCGCGTCGAGCGCCTGCTCCAGATCAGACACAGTGACGATACCCCAGAGCTGGCCAGCATCGTCAAGTACAGGCAAACCATGATGATGACTTTCGCTGAAGACAAGAGAGAGTTGGGACAAGGTCATGTCAACCGGTACGGTGTGTAAATTAGTACGCTGTGCGACTTCTCCGACCAGGACGCTCTGCAGAATATCCTGATCACGCCCGCGCTCCAATCGAACACCTCGTCGCGA
>JAACFF010000459.1 GCA_009937635.1 Chloroflexota bacterium | reverse complement strand
GGGTGCCTGCGCAATCAGCAGCGGTCGATCAATCCAACATAGTAGTGGCTTGACCATTTCGCCCAGCAGAGCGCGGTAGAACCGGCCGCGTGGCTCAGCACCAATCAAAACCAGGTCATAGTTCCCTTCCATCACCTCATCTCGAATCTGCCGGTCGGGATCGCCCTGGCGCAAGTGCAGAATTCCATCTATTTGCCAATGCTTGAGTTGTTGAGCAACGTAACGCAGGTAATTTCCCGAAGGAGTGTTGGGTGACAGAAGTAAGTCCAGCCCGGTTTGCACGCGATTCCCCAGGCTATACATGGCCGGGAGAGAAGGGACAAGGGGGAGAATGGTAACGGCCGCCTTACCTGGCTGAACCAGGTGGGCCAACCAAGCAGCGGCCGCTTCGTCTGTCTCCTCAATCCGCAGGATCAGGAGAATATGCCTAATTGGCCAGCGCGGCCGTCTCGCCAGCAGGAACGATATCGAAGACTTAGCAACCGCCTGCTTACAAAGCCTGCCGGTGAGCAACGTTTCTAGCCACGACTGTTGCGGCTCACCGAAAACGATTAGATCACAATTGGTTGACGCCTGCCTGATACAGTCGACGTCCTCTTTGCATAACATTGGCTCGTAACAGATCCGTCCTCCCAGTACGCCGCGCAGGTAGTGGGCATATTCCCGCACAACACAACCCTCCGCGCTATCTGGCAAACAGACCAACATTTGAGCCGCAGCTGCCATCATTTCTCCTTCCCCAAATCGGCCGATATATCACTCCGATAGGGCTCTAGAGACATTTAAAGCTCATGAAGCCAAATAAGATTGATTCATAAACAGCTTCAGATGTCGTTAAAGTTGTTGGAGAAACCGCCCCCTTTTAAGCGAAAGGGAGCGGTTCTCTACTTGCACTCAAGTGCCAGGAGGGACACATCTTGAGTGCCTGGCGGGCCATGCCAGGACCGAGGGGTAGAAAGGGGAAATCATCCCCAGGCATTGCCCTAAGTTAGATCAGCTTGTTCCAGTCGCTCTTCTCTCGTACCAGTTCAGTGAGGGAGTTTTCCCGCAGCCCTATCTGATCAAACATAACCTCAAGGTACAAGGTAAGGATGACAAATATCGTGATAGAGTTGTGACAAAACTGTGATAATTTGCGTGGGAATGAAGTGGACGCCTGGCAGGGTTCAGCGCAGGTGTCATAGTCGCAAAAGGAGAGAAGCAGAAAAATGAATCAGCATCATCTTATGGTTCAGGAGTCATCAGGCCGTAGCCGCGGCCGGGCACATTCTCAATGTAAGCGGGCTGAGAGGGATCAAGTTCTATCTTACGGCGCAGTCGCCTGACCAGTTGGCGCAGCATATCCCGGTCACCACCTTCAGGTCCCCAGACTTCGCCGATAATGGCTTCATGGGTAAGTATGTGCCCTTTGTTGATCATCAAGTAGCGGAGAAGCCGGTTTTCCAGAGAGGTTAGGCGGACGATCTTGTCGTGATCGAAGCGTAGCTCGCGCCGGTTACTATCAAGCGTCAGATCGCCGACGCTGTAAACGGCCGGTGCATACGATCTACCGGCGCGGCGTAAAACAGACTGGATTCGGGCTACCAGTTGTCGGGGGCTGAACGGCTTTAAAATATAGTCATCAGCACCCCACTCCAGACCTCGTACAATGTCGTCCTCTTCACTGCGCACTGTGAGCATGATGATTGGTGTATCGTCCTCGGCCCGAATTCGGCGGCAGACGGTGAATCCGTCTATTTTGGGTAGGTTTAAATCCAACACGATGATATCTGGCCGGCCATCACGCCATTGCTGCAAAGCTGCTTCGCCATCATGTGCCAGGTTTACCTGGTACTCCTCGCGCCTCAGTGTGAAGACAATTAGATCCGCCAGCACGCGATCGTCTTCTACAACTAAAACTTTCATTCTGTTTCCCCTTCCTCAATAAGCGGCAATGTAAACCAGAAAATGGCGCCACCACCGGGGCGGTTATTTATGCCTACCTGCCCGTTGTGCGCTTCTATGATTGCTTTCACTACTGAGAGGCCTAACCCAACCCCATGACGGGATTTGGCATCGTCTGCATCGTAATGGACAAACTGGTAGAACAGCTCGTCTTGTCGACCCGGAGGCACACCCGGCCCCTGGTCAGCAACGGTTATACGCACCCGGCCCTGATTGACTATTGCATTGAGCGTGATTTTCGTCTCATCCGGGCTGTATTTGATAGCGTTGAAAAGCAAATTAACCAACACCTGCACGATGCGACGTGAATCGACCAACACCAACGGAATCGTGGCCGGCAGCTCGACTACGAGCGACTGCCCATATTTCTCTTGCAGCGGTTGCGTCATGTGAACCGCTTCGGCAATGATTTCTCCCAGGTCAGAAGGACGAACATAAACTTGGAAGCGACCGGCTTCAAGGCTGGCGCTTTCCAGCAAATTATCTATGAGCGTTTGCAGGCTGATAATGCCCATGTATAAGGAGGTTAGCAATTTCTGTAGCTCGGCCTGACTGAGATCGGGAGCCTGGTCTAGCAGCAACTCAGTGGACGCGGCTATAGAAGAGAGGGGTGTGCGAAATTCGTGCGTGATGTTGGCTAGGAATCCCCCTAACAGGCGATGTATGAGTTCAGCCTCACTAATATCGCGTAATACTAGAACGAGACCAGTTTCACCACTATCCGGTGATGACAACTGGGCACTGGTTATGCCCAGAGTAATCTGACGACCATCTTCCATTTCCAGCAGGATCTTGCTTTGTTGACCGGGCAGGGGAATGTGTTGGCTGAAGGTATCGCTTGTCTCTGCCAGGTGGAAAATTTCATCACACGTGTGGTTGAGTGCCTCACTTTGGCTCCAGCCGGCTATTCGTTCTGCGCCGGGACTGAAGAAAGTGATACAGCCGCGGTCGTCCAGGGCCACGATCCCTTCAGCAATGGCATCCAGCAGGTGGTCGATCCAGGCTCTTTCCCGTTGTAATTCGTTTAATGTACGCTGCAAGTCAACACGCGCGCTTTCCAGCGCCTGAGAAACCAGGGTTACTTCACGCACCTGCGATGGAACAGATAGCGATGTAGTCTGGTCGCCCATGCTTATCGCTGTGGCGGCTTCAGTAAGGCGTGTCAATGGTTGGCCAATACGACGTGCAACTGCCACGCCCAGGACAGACCCGGCCAACGCAACCAGGATAATGCTTCCTACCAGTATCCAGGTAAGGTTGCGCTCTGTCGCGACAACATCGTCTACGTCCAAGGCTATCTCATCTATGAGACCAGGAGGAGACAGGACGAGGCGAGTGGAATAGTAGGGACGGTTGTTCACCTCTAAAAATGCGGGCATCGTGGCAATATCGGCTGCAGGATTATCAATTGGCTGGCGTGTGCTTGTACAACATGCCGCGGCGCCTCCAGTAAGACTGCTAGCAACAGGCTGTTCGTTTACCAATATCGTATGTTCAAGGCTGGTTTGGGCGCTCATTCGCCTCGAGAACTCATCGTCCAGCAAAATGCCTACAACGACTTGGCCTAAATCAGTAGATTCGTCGTCAATAGGATGTGCAGCCATCATCCAGACTTGGGGAGAATTTCCCACCTCGATGACATGTAGCCCAGTTGGGTCTTGCAAGCGACACAAAGCAGTGGAAGTGGCAGCGCTCGTTTGAATGATTGGATGATGGTCTGCATCACAGACAAGTATCAAGTCCAACTCGGTTTCTTCTTGAAGCGTCTGAAGATAGTTTGCTAATGCAGTTCCCTGTTCCTGAGATAGCAGTAGACTTAGGGTTGGTCGCTGCGATGTCAGCAATGCCAAATCGGAAATTCTACGTTGCCAAGCGGAATATAGAGCTTCGGTCGCATGGCTGCCCTGGTTGACGCGTGCCCAAGTCTGGCGTTCGACTTGATTGCGGATTAACAAAATAGCCGGTAGCCCTACTGCTAATGTCGTAAGGAGTATCAGTGCCATGAAGCTAAAAACTAGCTGCACCACAAGGCTGTTTCGGTCAATGCGTAATTCTTTTCTCAAAATTGGCTACCCGTTCAGTTTATTGCACCCATATACCTTTATGATACACGAAGACTTTGCCGTAGCGGCGATCAGCAAAGATGGCGCCACCGAGTTTTCTAATATCAGAAGGTGTTTTCACCCAACTCGACGTTTTCGTATCGAAATTTCCAAGTTTCTGCAAATCTCGATATTGTCCTTCTGTTAAAAGCTCAATGCCCATGACGGCTGCAATATCAATAGCGTTACCTCTTGGATACACCCCTTTCTTTTCCCTTGTCTCCTGCCCTACACGATCGTAACAAATAGTTCTACGGCCGTCAGGACTTTCCGCTGAACAATCATAAAAAATGTATTCGCCTGTCTTTATATCATGACCAACAACATCCGGTTCACCGCCAGTTTTTTCCATTTCATTGAGTGACCACAGTTTT
>JAACFF010000458.1 GCA_009937635.1 Chloroflexota bacterium | reverse complement strand
AAGGTTGCGTTACGGTCATGTGGAAAGGTTGCATTACGGTCATGGCTGTTAACTGTTAACTGTTTTCAGATCGGGATTGCCCGGTCCAAAATGCTTCAGCAACACCAACGGCTCCACGGGCGATCGGTTCTCAAGCACCACCCCTTCCTGCGCCGCCTGCTCCGTCACAAAATACTCATCATAACTCTCTTGCCCATAGCGCAGCAAGATGGGTGTTTCCAACACCTGGCCATTGATACTGCCGTGCCCCTGCACGGCAATCAGCCCGTACGCCGCCGCATCTTTAACCGTCACCTGACGGCCTGGATAAACTGTCAATTCCTTGGCGCTGGCGGCTTGCGACTTGTAGCAGATCCAATTCTCGACAAAACCTTGCAGTTTCATTTCCTGAACCTCCCCGGCAGGAATAGGAGTCATGAAGCGGTTCTTGTGAAATTCGGGATCCACGTTCACTTCCCAATCCACAAGCTCAACCAGAAAATCCAGGTCGCCATGCTTATCCGGGGGACAATTCTTCCAGAGCAGTTCCTCAGAAACTGTTTCGCCGCCATACAGCACTGATTGGAACATGGAGAAGATATCTGATGCGAACTGGGGCTCGTAGGTGCATACGCTACCCGGCGCATGCAGTACGCCTGGAGGCACATCCCAGCCCGTGCCCAAGGTTAGTTTATATGCGCTGGAGAGATCCAGAATTTTGTTATCCCCTTGGGAGAAGCCCCCCAGGCATTCCCTAAGCTGCTGCTTCGTGGTGCCCGGATTCAGACCAAAAAAGGTGAAGGGAAATGTGCCGCCATGGTTGTTCATTTGCGGCGGGAAATAGTACATCTCCGGTTTCGGCCGTTGGCCCACCAGCGCCGCGTGTTCTTCATCCTGGTGCAAATGAAAAGGTAAAGGGCCGTGGTTGTCAAAAAATTTAGAGTATATGGGCCAACCCTGGTACTGTTCCCACAGTCGCTCCCCGATCAGCTCCGCGCCCAACAGTTCAACCGCTTCCAGCAGCGTCACTTTCTTGCCGCTATGCTCACCCTCAAACGCGATAGTACTCAACCCTTCATCACCCGGCGTCAGCGGACCATTATCCGCCATTACCGTCGACGACAGCCAGCGCTCGTCAATTCCCCCTCGTTCCAGGCCCAACACATAATAATCATCAGGATGCAGCTTGATGCGCTTGCCCGGAATACAAAAGCTGCGCGGTACCCACGTAGGCGCCAGGCGCAATACACCTTGCCCTGCTATTAAAGCATTTTCTACTATCTGTCTAGCAAACATTCAAATCCCCTTTTTGAGTGCAGTGTGACTTTTCACTATCAAGAGTTGCCAGGCACTTTGGCCAGGGCCCTTCTCTAAATACCATCCTAATAAGTGCCTGGCAACTTATTTTACACCATTTTGGCCCCTTAACTTTATTGTAACCCCAATCACACCATCTCGAGAGTATGAGCCAGTTTTGCACCGTAATGGCAACCTGTCCAAGAAAACCGCTCACAGGATGCCTGGCGATAATTGATCTAATTGTCCAAAACAATTATCGATTGAGGGGCACTTGACACAGGCCTCAAATTGATCCATAATATAGAGTAGTTATAGTTATAACTCCTAAGTTAGTTTACCAACTACTATACGATTATTATTCCGGAAACTCCAACTTTCCGGGGTAATCAAAGGAGCCAACAGTTCATGAACGATCAACTCCTGCAGCAACTGGTCAAACTCGGTTTTTCCGAATACGAAGCGAAAGCCTATATCGCCCTGTTAGGCAAGAATCCTGTTTCCGGCTACGAACTGGCCAAACTTTCCGGCGTTCCCCGCTCAATGATATATGAAGTCGTGGGCAAACTCGCTTCGCGCGGCGCGGCTCTCACGCTACACAGCGGCAGCGTAACCCGCTACGCGCCGGTGCCCGCGGCCGAATTTCTGGACCAGTTGCAGCTTGAACACCAGAACCTGGTCAACAATCTCAAAAAGGAACTCACGGCCCTGGCCGCTGCCCCGATTCCCGACCTGGATTATGTGTGGAACATCGATGGCAGGGAGAATATCTTCTCGCGCGCCTCGGACATGATCGACCAGGCCCAAAAACAGATCTACCTGGCCTTATTACCCGTCACTTTTCCTGACCTACAACCCGCCTTGCAGCGCGCCGTGGACCGCGATGTGCGTACCGTCCTGTACACCACGGACGAAATCGATCTCCCAGGCGCAGAAATCGCCGTCGCCCACGTTTCGGAAGAGACCCTGGGCCAGGCGAGCGGGCTGGGCATCATCCTTGTTATTGATGGCGCAGAGGTACTGATCGGCGAACGATTGTCGGGCGCTAATGCACGCGCCTCTTGGACCGGCAGCTCCTTACTCGTTTTCATCGCCGAACACCATTTGCGCACCGATCTATATTTGCCGGAGATACTCTCCCGGCTAGGCAGTAAAGCCCTGGACATTATAAAGGAAGAAGATCGCGAGCTATTCGCCCGCGCGCTCGAAAGCGAACTATGATTTTCAAGAACCTCTTCCGGCGCAAGTCGCGCAGCCTGCTGACCATGGCCGGTATCGCCATCGGCGTGGCAGCCATGATCGCCCTCGGATCATTGGGCGCCGGGCTCGCTTCGGGCTACCAGGCTATGGCCGGCGGAAGCCAGGCGGATCTTGTGCTGGCCGAGGCTGAATCCTATGATCTCAGTCTCAGCCACGTCGACGAGCACGTCGGCGTCGATCTGCTGGCCATGCCCGAAGTGCGTGAAGTGGCGGGCATGATGATGGGTAATGTCTCCGCCGAAGAAGGGGCTAAATACTTTTTCGTCTTCGGCCACGACCCGCAAGGTTTTGCCATCGACCATTTCCGCATTATTGAAGGCCAGGGTCTCGACGCTCGCGGTGTACGAGGACGGCCGTTACTCTTAGGCAAGAACGCGCAAGAAGGGTTGGAGGTCGGCGTCGGCGACAACGTAAATTTGACCGGCGGCACTTTCCGCGTCGTGGGCATCTACGAAACGGGAGACGCGTTTGAAGATGGAGCGGCGGTGATCACGCTCAAAGATGCCCAAAACATCCTGCAAAAACCACGCCTCGTCAACGCCTTCTATCTCAAACTCAAGGACAGCAGGCAGGTCGATCGCCTGAGCGCGCGTGTCGCCCGTCGTTTTCCAGATACCGACCTTTCCACACCGGTCGAATTTGGCGACAAGCAGCAAGCGGTGGCCATCCTGGAAGGCATGGCCTCGGCCGTGGCCGGATTGGCTATTCTCGTCGGCGGGGTGACCATGACCAATACCATTCTCATGAGCGTTTACGAACGCACACGTGAGATCGGCGTGCTGCGCGCCGTAGGCTGGCGCCGGCGGCGTGTGCTCAGGCTCATCCTGGGCGAGTCGCTCTTGCTCGCTCTGATAGGCGGCCTAATTGGAACCTTGATAGGCGTCGCGCTCGTCTTCGCCATTCGCAACGTACCCATATATGGCTTTACTCGCGGCCAATTTTCGACAGAGCTGTTCGTTCAGACCTTTGTCGTGGCCATCGTCCTGGGCGTCGCCGGTGGTCTTTATCCCGCCTGGCGCGCCTCCAAGCTGCAGCCCTTGGAAGCGATGCGTTATGACGGAGGCGGGCATTCCCGCGCCGGTCCCCGTTTCAACCTCAACATCGGCGGTATGACTTTCAAAAGTATATTGCGGCGCAAGACGCGCACCGCCTTGACGCTGGTCGCCATCGGCATCGGCGTGGGCGCTATCGTGGGTCTAGGCGGAATCATGGATGGCGTATTGGGCCAGCTAGACAGCATCTTCTCGGGCAGCAATGCCCATCTCATGGCTCTCGAAAGAGATGTCTCCGATATGGGCTACAGCGCCATCCCTGAAAACGTCGGCGCACGCATCGCGGCCCATCCCGACGTGGCCCACGTCTCCGGCGTCGTCGTCGGTTTTGCTATGGAGTATGAGGAAGCACCGATTTTCATCATTTGGGGCTACCATCCACAAGAAAAAGCTATCGCCCGCTTCCGGATCGTCGAAGGCGAACCTTTGCGCGCCAACCGCCAAGTTGTCTTGGGCAAGCCCGCAGCCGAGGCGATGGGCAAGAAAGTGGGAGACACCATCCGGGTAAGCGAATCCGCCTTTCGCGTGGTCGGTATTTACGAAACCGGCACCGGTTACGAAGAAACAGGCGGCCTCTTCACCCGCCGCGACACGCAGGTTATCAGCGGCAAACCGAGCCAGGTGAACTGGTACGCTATTGAACTGCACGATCCAGACAAGGCGGATGAGATGCAGGTTTATCTGAATAACAAATTCCCGGAAATCGACGTGACCCTCACCTCCGAATTCGCCGAAAGTCTGCCCGACATGGAAAGTTCGCGGGTCATGCTCAGCGCCATCGCCGTGCTGATGGCCCTGGTGGGCGCCTTCGGCATGACCAACACCATCCTAATGAGCGTGCTGGAACGCACGCGAGAACTTGGCGT
>JAACFF010000098.1 GCA_009937635.1 Chloroflexota bacterium | reverse complement strand
GATTCTGACCCTATTCGTCTATTGGTTCGCCGTTGCCGATCGCTACATCGTGTTCCTCTATGAGCACGACATGGGGCCACTGGTGCCAGACACTTCCCCGTTCAGTCGCGTAACCTCCAGTAGATATTGGATGGCTGGGCTAGTCGCTACGGGAGCGGTGATGCTCTGCTATTTAGGCGTCAATTGGTTGTTGGGCAGACTGTCAAAAAACGCCCATGCTCCTCCCTGGTGGCGGGTCTGGCTCGTAGCCGCGCCGACGCTACTACTAGGCATCCCCGCGATCTCGATGCGTGCCAACGAGCCCGTCTTGCCCTGGACTCTGGCAATGCAGGTGACACTAGTCGTTCTGGCGAGCTTGGTCCTGGCCCTGCTGCCGGGCGAGCTGGCGGCCCGACACCCAACCACACTCGTCTGGTTGGCAGCAGACGGTTGTGGAGTGGCCGTGATACTGCTGACCTTGTCCCACGCAGAAGATTTCACACGCTGGTTGGAAATGGGCAGTGACTGGCGCCTGACGATGGCGCTGCTGTTGATGCCGTTTGGCATATTGTGGCTATTGCTTCTTTCCTTATTGCGCGCCGGACTGCACGTCCCCGTAGATGGCGGTGCATCGCTGCTCTTGGCCAGTTTCTGCATCACATATCTTTGGTTGCCCTTTGTACATCATACACTGGCTACAGATGGGTATTTCTACCTGTCGGACAGTGACAACTTCTTTGCCCATAGTCTGGGAGTCCAAATCTTGGCCTGGCTGGTTGCGGCCCTTATAACCTGGGGCATCGTGCAGCTGAGGGTAGCCCTGGCTAAACGACGCAGGCTAAACGGCATTTATTGGAAGGAAGGAACGTAACATTGCCGCGTCTTACAATTCTTCTTCTGATTGGTAATCCTTGATGCGCTCTTCCAGGCGATCCAGATCCCAATGACCCTGATCGCGGATGATAGTACGCAACATGGGATCGATTCCCTCCACCGTATCCAGAATGTCAGCCAGTAGTTGGACTTGTTCGCGGGAGCGCCAATATTCTTCCGGATTCTCGCTCATATCGCGCAGAATGGCGCCTTCGGAGCGGGAGGCGACAAAAGGTTCTCGCTGCCCCTGGATGAATACATATGTTCGCCGGCCTGGTCCGCGATCATCTTCAATAGGCACAAGGCCCACAATGTAATCCGATCGAAAATACTTTCCATAACCTAGTGGTACCATCGTGCTGCTTTCGACTTTCATGTGGCTAGCTCCAAAAGGTACAAAAAAAGCCAGGCTCACTAATCGAGCCTGGCTTTGGGCTTCGCTAGCTAAACCGCCGGTAACGCTTCTTCGACGGTCTCTGCATCAGTTGCGTCATCATGCCTGAGAACAATCTTGTCCTCCTCTATGTCCACCAGCACCGATTCGCCATCTCCAAACCTGCCCGCCAGCACAGCATCGGAAAGCAGGTCTTCAACTTGCGTTTGAATGAGGCGGCGTAACGGCCGTGCTCCGAACTCAGCATCATAACCATGCTCGGCCAACCACACTCGAGCCGCATCCGTCGCTTCCAGCACCAACTCGTGTTCCTCCAGGCGTTCATTAACCTCGCCCAGGATGATGTCTACAATTTGACGGATATCTTCCTTCAGCAATTGGCGGAAGACGACGATATTGTCCACACGGTTGATAAATTCCGGCCGAAAACTGCGTTTCAGCTGGTCCGTCAGTGTCTTATGCATTTCCTTATACTTCGCTTCCTCCTCCAGCGCGCCATCGCGCTGGAAGGCGAAACCCAGGTTGGGGCCGTGTCGAATGGTGTCCGCCCCTACATTGGAGGTCATGATGATCATCGCGTTACGGAAGTTTACCTTCTGGCCCTTGGCGTCAGAAAGATGGCCCTCTTCCATGATCTGCAGCAGAAGATTAAATGCTTCAGGATGAGCCTTCTCGATTTCATCAAAAACGACAATCGAATAAGGTCTCCGGCGTACCGCTTCAGTCAACTGACCGGCATCTTCGTAACCTACATAGCCTGGGGGCGAGCCAATCAGCCGAGCTACGTTGTGCCGTTCCATAAATTCTGACATATCTAGCTGCACCAGCGCGTCTTCGCTGCCAAAGAGGAAACGGGCCAAAACCTTGGTTAATTCCGTCTTACCGACACCGGTCGGACCTAAGAATATGAAGGAGCCAATGGGCCGGCGGGGATCCTTCAACCCAGCGCGAGCCCGGCGGACCGCCTTGGCAATGGCCTGAATGGCGTCATCTTGCCCGACGATATGCTTGCTCATTTCTTCTTCCATGCGCAGCAGGCGTGTCGATTCCTCTTCTGTAAACTGGTAGATCGGAATACCGGTCCACATGGATAGTACTTCGGCGACATCCTCAGCAGTCAGGCTATTTTCTTCGGGTTTATCTGCACCACCAGCGCGCATCTGATCCAATTGGTGCTGAACCTCGTCCTCACGATCTTTTAACTCATTGGCGTATTGATACTGCCCCTGTTCCACAGCACTGTTGCGCTCCTCGCGAAGATCGCGCAATCTTTCGTACGTCTGCCGCACATCAGTGGCGTGGGGGATGCGGTACATGCGCACACGCGATGCTCCCTCGTCGATCAGATCGATGGCTTTGTCCGGCAGATGGCGATCAGTTACGTATCGGACGGATAGATTAACGGCTGCTTCGATAGCTTCTTCTGTAATAAACAAATTGTGGTGCTGCTCATAGGCGCCTTTGATCCCTCGTAAGATTTCCACCGCTTCGTCCGCCGTCGGTTCTTCAACGTACACCGGTTGGAAGCGGCGTTCTAAGGCAGCGTCACTTTCGATATGCTTGCGATATTCGTCCAGTGTTGTCGCGCCAATACATTGCAGCTCACCACGCGCCAGAGACGGCTTGAGGATATTGGCCGCGTCAACAGAACTACCGGCCGAGCCTGCGCCGACCAGCATATGCACCTCGTCAATGAACAAGATGGAATCGCTAGACTTGAGTTCCTCAATGACTCGCTTCAGACGTTCCTCAAATTGGCCCCGGTACATCGTACCGGCCACCAGGCTACCCACATCAAGTTGCAGGACCCGTTTTCCCAGTAAGGTGTCCGGCGCATTGCCGTCCACGATGCGCTGCGCGAGTCCCTCTATGATGGCCGTCTTGCCTACACCAGGCTCGCCTATCAAGGCTGGATTGTTCTTCGTCCTCCGAGAGAGGATCTGAATGACCCGCTCAATTTCCGTATTACGGCCGATAACCGGGTCAAGGCCCATATCCTGCGCCAGCGCAGTCAGGTCGGTCGCCAACTGGTCAACCATTGGCGTCTTGCTCTTCTCTTTCTTGGAGCTTTTACGCCGGCTTGACGAGGAGCTTTTTTCCGTTGTGGCCACCGGACTTTCCTTGAGCATACGCTTAGTCTGGCGGCGGATCTGCTCGGCACTAATACCGAACTTACGTAGAACGTCCATAGCCAGACCTTCGTTCTGGCGTGCAAGACCCAACAGTAAGTGCTCGGTGCTGATATAGTGCTGGCCCATGCGGCGTGCTTCTTCAACCGCCAATTCCAGGATGCGTTTTGTGCTAGGTGAAAGTTCCGTTTTTGTAAATGGCGTACGGTTACCTGGTCCCCCAGACAACCTTTCCACCATAGCCTGGACGCGTACAGCATCCAGACCCAGTTCACGCAGAACCCGTCCGGCGACCCCCCCATCTTCGCGCAACAAACCAATCAGTACGTGCTCGCTGCCGATATAACTATGGTTTAGTCGTTCCGCTTCTTCCTGCGCCAGACTGAGCACACGGCGTGCGCGTTGTGTAAATCGTTCCCAATTCTTTGAGTTCACCGCATAATCCTCGGTTTTTAACTAGAGGCCCCGATACAGCGACTTCCGATCGGTGGCCCTGCTTTTCTGAAAAGCTTCTTCTCTTAAGAGTAACGATAAAGGTTTATTAAGGATGTGCAGTCAGTATCGCTACATCACAGCCCCAATTAAACAACACGCATTTGAGGAAGGCCAATGTTTTCAGCCAAAATTCAGTAATAGAGCGACACCAAAGCGCCCAAACCTCCTTTACGTAGAATCATACATCGCCAGATCGGATTCCAAGAACTTCTCTGACGAGACCTGCTTCAGGCTCAAACCAAGTTGCCGTTGTTCCGAATCCACACGAATGATACGTACCATCACGCTGTCGTCGACTTTGACCACATCGCGCGGATGCTCCACCCGATCCTCAGCCATCTCCGAAATGTGAATCAATCCTTCCAACTCGTTATCATCATTCAGCCGGGCGAAGGCGCCAAACTTGGTCAAACGTGTTACAGTCGCCTCCACGAGCTGTCCGACCTGGTACATATTCTCGATAAGCGTCCAGGGATCTGATTCAAGCCGCTTGATGCTAAGTGCGATACGCTGCCGGTCATCATCAATTTTCAGCACAGAGACCTTGACTTCGTCGCCGACCTGCAGGACATCAGATGGCCTGCTGACCCGTTTCCAACTCAGCTCTGACAAGTGAACCAAACCTTCGACGCCACCAATGTCCACAAAGGCGCCAAAATTGGCCAAGTTGACAACACGGCCGTCGAAGACATCGCCAACCTTTAGGGTGGACATCACCGCCGCTTTCTGCGCCTCACGAATCTCCTTACTGGCTGCCGTTTCGGACAGGATGAGTCTGTTGCGCTCACGGTTTACTTCGATAATCTTGGCCCTTACGATTTCGCCAATCATGGCCTGCATTGTACGCTGCTGCTCCGACTGTTCATCTCTTCTCAAGCGTCGATCACGCCGGAGCTGGGAATTCGGGACAAATCCACGAATACGGCCAACATCCACCAGGACACCGCCGCGGTTAAAGCCGACAACTGAGCATTCGCATACTTCCTGGCTCTCCAACAATTCTATGGCTTTGGCCCAGTCTTCTTCCTCTTTGGCCTTGGTGTAGGAAAGTGTGATATTTCCATTGCTATCTTCTGGGTTTACCACATAAACCAGCACCTCATTGCCAACTTCAAGCGCGGCAAATGTATCCGCATCCATCGAGGCAATTTCACGGCTATTGATGACGCCCTCTGATTTGGCGCCGATATCAACTAAAATCTCACTATTACGTTGAGAAACAACAAATCCGGTACGAATTTCGCCTGCTGACGGCAGATTTAATTCTTCGTCAAGCAGAAAGTCCATGGGGTGGCTTGATTCGCCACTTACTACATCGGTCATTCTTTAAAACATTCCTATCGTTCCCTATAGTGTTTGACACATGGGAGTATTTATTCCCGATTATACAGCCTTTAAGAACATAAACAAGAACTCTCTAGATGCTGAGTCTACGAAAGGCTTGTCAGGAATTATTATTCCTCGAGTGTATAATCATGCAAGAATTTCCATATTAACCGGATTGTTCTGGATACTTTAACAGCAAGGATCAGAATTGCTTAAACAATACCTGCGAGATCCGACCAGAACAGTGCCATGCAGTAAGTTGAATTGGCGTGCACATGGGATATCATTAAGCTTAAATTATGAATACCTCGATGCCCTTTTCGTGGCGTGACCAACTGCTCCAACGGCCATATCTCCTTGCTTGTGCTTTGTTTGCGCTCGCCTTGCTGCTGCGACTGGTAGCATTGGAACGGTACATTACACCGGATGAACTGATCTGGGTCTATCGCTCAGTACAATTCAGGGAAGCTTTACGCGCCGGTGCATGGGCTGATACACTGGTTGCCGGCCATCCTGGAGTCATTACAACCTGGTTAGGAACGCTGGGCATTAGCCTTCAGCTTCTGCTAAAGCCGACCGATCAGGAGGTTTACCAGTGGATCACCCAAGTTGCCTGGCTAACTCCGGATAATATGGCTGCTTTCCAACAGTTGAGTGTATTTCTATCGGTGGGACGCCTGGCCGTGGCCTTGGTTAATAGCCTAGGTGTTGTGTTGGCTTACTGGTTGGCAAAACATCTGCTTGGCAGTGGAATTGGCCTGTTGGTAGCGTTGTTGCTTGCCGTAGACCCCTTCCTGGCTGGCCTTTCCGGTCTGCTGCACGTTGACGGCCTGGTGACCACCTTTGCTGTGCTCTCATTGTTATCATTAGCTCTAGCGACGGGAGCAGGGGAGGCAAGTGGACGACGACCATCCCAACTATCCTATGCTATTCTTTCCGGAGCAATGGCGGCGCTGGCCGTGCTCACCAAATCACCAGCGTTGCTCCTGGTTCCTTTCTCCGCTCTTATATTCCTGTTAGGTCTGTTTCGCGACCGGAGTACACCATTCTTTGGCCGCGTATGGAAGATTTTGCCTCTTGGCCTGGCCTGGCTGGGCAGCTTTTTACTGTTTGCCTTCTTGCTCTTTCCTGCCTTGTGGAGCTCTACAAGCCTGGTGCTACAAACAGCAGGTAGCAATGCCAACCGCCATGTAGCAGAGGCGCTACGGCCGACTTTTTTCCTGGGCAAGGTCGCCTACGACCATGGTCTGCTCTTCTATCCTATTGCGCTGGCCTGGCGCCTGGGTCCGGTTGTTTCTGTAGGGTTAGTCTTATTATTGGTTTTGTTAATCCGGCGCAGCCGGCGTCGTCAACTCCCGCTATTTGTCGTTCTTCTACTGGGTATATGGATCGTCCTGTTTGTGGTCGCTATCAGCCTGGCCGCCAAGAAGTTCGATCGCTATGCCCTACCCGTGATTCCCGCCTTTACCTTGCTAGCGGCTATCGCCTGGGCAGTGTGGCTACGGCCGCCGAAACGGCGGAAACAGCTTTTACTGGTAGGCCTGCTGGCGGTGCAGATTTTGGCCATATTATGGGTATGGCCTTACCCATTGGCCTCTTACAACCCTTTGCTCGGTGGTCAATTCAGCGCTCAATACGTCTTGCCGCTGGGTTGGGGCGAAAGCATCAGCACAGCCGGACGCTGGCTAGCGGGTGAATCACAAGCGGAACAAAAAACGGCTGTTTCCGGAATCGCCCCTTCTCTAGCCCCCTTTTTCCCAGGTGAAACGTTGCTGGCCGAGGAGGCTGTTTATGAAACAGTCGATTTTTTGGTCTATACGGCCAATAGTCGCCAGGTTGACGCACAGGCGGTCGATCAAGCAACCAAAGATCTTGAATTGCAGCATACTATCCGTTATGGGGGGCTCGATCAGTCCTGGATTTATCGTAATCCCACGCCGCGACATGAAGATGTTGTGCCGCAAGATCTGGCGCAGCCCATCAACTTTGGTGACAAGATGCAGCTATTGGGTCAAGATTTACGGACGGGAGAGGGGAACGTAAACTTTACCGCACGCTGGGAACGCCAACAGCCGGAGGGCCGTTTCCTGGTTAAATTACGCTTGGTGGATCAGAACGGACAGGTTTGGGATCATCTAGAGACTGCGCTTCTGAATGAAGTCTACTTTCGCCCTCAACATTGGCAGGAAGAGGAAACACCCATAGTGACCTATATTTTAGGGTTGCCTTTGGCCATCCCACCAGGCAACTACGAATTAGAATTATCGCTGGTGGATGAGGTATCCAATGCACAGATACCTGTTTTAGCCCAGAATGGATCCTTCCATGGTGTGGCTTATAATACGGGAGATGTGGTCCTGCCCATGCAGGAGCAAGCCATTGATCCTGCCAGGTTGGACATGATCGCCGCCAATAACGCCGCCTGGCTTGACGGATCACTGCTGCTGCTAGGCTACCCGCAACTGCCGGAACGTGTTACCAACGGCGCCAGTCTGACCTTGGATCTATTTTGGCAGGCAGCTGGCAGTCTACCTGATAATCTGATGGTTTCGGTACAACTGGGCCAGGAAGAGCCGGAGCTGTTTCCCTTAAGCAGTTACGACAGTGGCTTATGGCCACCCGGAATGATCGTGCAAGAGAAATACAGCCTTCCGGTTCCGGAACACATGGAGGCCGGACAGGTCTCGCTTATGGTACGGCCGTTATTCGCCGATGGCCAACCGCCAGTGGAGCCCGCGGTCACGCTGGGCCATGTACAGATCGCAGCCATCAATCGCCTTTTCACGTTACCTGATGACATAGAGGCGCCGCTGTTCGCACATTTTGAACCAGGTATTACGCTGCATGGCGCGAATCCGGGTGAGATTGGCATCAGTCCGGGAGAGTCTCTGGACTTAACTCTATACTGGCAGGCGGAGGCTCGAACCGAGGAACCGGTTACTGCCTTCGTGCATCTGCTTGATGACCAGGGCAACATTGTGGCCCAAGCGGATCGCTGGCCGGGTGGATTACCAAGTAATATTTGGGCTGGCGGGCAGGTTATTGTCGACGAATATGAAGTGGAGTTGCCGCCAATGGTCGCACCAGGAACCTATCAAATTGCCGTTGGATTGTATACGGCGGCAGATGGCCTGCGTCTGCCGGCGAGCGATTTACGCGGCCAGCCATATGCGGGTGACAGCGTGATCTTACCCTTGATTGTAACAGTCAGACCATGACCTGGAGCTCCTTCTATAAAACATTTCCCTTCTGGCTTCTACTCTTGCTGCTAGTCGCTTTTGCCTTACGTATCTTCCAGCTTGACGGACAGAGCATCTGGTGGGACGAGGGGATCAGCTTGCACCTGGCCACATCCTCCGTAGGCGACATTATCACCGATAGGCTTAACAACATACATCCCCCGCTCTATTTCTTCATCTTGAAGGGTTGGCTTTCTTTGGTCGGAGTAAACGCCTTCACTGCGCGTTATCTTTCCGTACTGGCCAGCTGGATTCAGGTGGCGGCTGTTTTCGTTATCGCCCGCCGCTGGTTTTCCTTGCGCACGGCAGCAGCAGCCGCGTTGCTGACCACCTTGTCGGCCGTATCGGTGATTTATGGGCAGGAAATTCGGGTTTATGCCATGTTGTCCTTGATTTATCTCGCCTTGTTGGCCCTGACCCGCGAACTAGCACGACCAGCCCCCTTACCAACGAATCGGCGCATGGGATTGTGGATTGCTCTGGGTTTAGTAACCTGGATAGGCTTGCACCTGCACTATATCACGCTATTTGTCGTGGCCTATGTCTCTGCCTGGGCGATAGTTACTTTTGCACGACAGCAGCGCTTGCCAGATCTTCGCCGCTGGCTGCTTGTGCTGATCCTGGTTGGCCTGGCCAGCCTTCCCTGGTTTCTCGCCGTGTGGCAAAATCGGTCCGCTGTGCAGGGCGAAGCCAATGCAGGAACTTTCGTCGCCGAGCCAGTGCCCTTCGGTTTTCTTCTGGCCCAAGTTTGGGTGTTCCATCTGACCGGTCTGGCGGGGGCGCTGGCGAGACCGGCCGTGCGGCTACTGGCTGGGGTTACGTTCGTTTCTTTCCTGTTGCTTATCCTGGCACGGCTTACTCAGAAAGAAACGCGCCGCAATACGGCCGTTCTGCTGGCTCACTGGCTAGTCCCGCTTAGCTCCACCTTGGTCGTGTGGACGGTACGCTCCTTCTCCCATCCCCGCTATGTATCTATGTTCGCACCTGGCCTAATTCTCCTGATTGCTTATCTGATCTTGCCACCAAACAACCGGTCAGGACAATACTGGACACGATTAGCAGACCTTTTCGCCATCACGCTGGCTACGGCCTTGATTATTTCCTCCTTGTGGGGCTTGTGGCTCTACTTTGTCGATCCCGGCGTGGCCAAGGATGATGTTCGCGGGGTAGCCCATTATCTGCAAGAAACGGCCGCATCAGATGACCTGATTCTTGTCCCTGATACCGATTATGCGTTGCAATTCGAATATGAAGGTCCAGCCACCATAGCCATGCCAGAATTGCAAGACCCAGAAGGGGGTTGGGCAAATCTAACGCTGTTAACCGGCGAAACTCGGCGCGTTTTCTTGATGGACTATCGACGCGGAACGCGTGATTGGCAAGAAGTGTTGCCCTTTGCCCTGGAGAAGGCCGGCACCATGGTCAAGGAAGCGGATTTCGATGGTTTGGTCGTGCGAACTTATGAATTGGATGAACCGCTTTCTGCGCCACAGGTGACGTCGAAACAGGCCAACTTTGGACCCTTGATGCTCATGGGTTCCTGGATAGAACAGGACGCGCCGCCCGGTGGCCCGTTGACTCTGGCGCTTCGTTGGCAGCTCAGAACACCTTTCGCCGAGGATGCTCAAGTTGCTCTCCGTCTACTGGATAAAACAAGTTGGCCGCTGGCCACAGAGGATGCCCTATTGCTAGACAGAGACGGCCGTCCCAGCAGCCAATGGAGAGTGACCGAACCCGTAACCACCTACCATCAACTGGCGCTTCCAGCCGCCATCCCGCCGCTGGCATACGATCTATTAGTACAAGTCTACGTTGCCAACGGCGCCGACATACGGCCGTTGGATTTGTTGGATGAGCAAAATGCACCTCAAGGGCAGGAATACCTAATTGGTGAAACCCAACTTGGTACCTTGCCCGCTGGCAAGACCGCAAAGCTACAAGAGCCACCTATCGCGCCCTGGGCGCAGCCTGTAGAAGCTGCGCCTGGTCTGACACTTTTGGCGGCGAAGCTTTCGAACAAGTCGCTTGCACCCGGCCAACCCCTAATTGTGCACTTACTATGGCAGGCCACGGCCGTTCCCTTGCCTGACCTACAGCCCGAACTCGCACTTATTCAGGCAGCGAACGAATTGTTCGTCAGCACTTCGGCCCCAGCAAACGGCCGTTACCCGACCACGCTTTGGAGTAAAGGCGAACAGATCTACGAACACCGCCAAATTGTCATCCCTGCTGATGCTGCCGGTGAAGCAAACCTTATGCTGCGGCTCGGCGACAAGGAACTTGAACTTGGGGAAGTGGATATAACGTACCAGGAGCACAGCTTCACTCAACCCCCGGTTGATACGCTGCTGGACGCCCAATTTGGTGAAGTAGCCCGGCTTATTGGATTCAACCTGTCACGAGATAAGACAACAAGCGGAGAAATCATACCCCTGACGCTTACCTGGCAATCCCTCTCAACCGGAACTGAGACTGATTTCGTTGTCTTTGCTCATTTACTGGACGGAGAAGGGAGATTAATCGGCCAACACGATAGCCCCCCAGCTAACGGCACCCGGCCAACGAGGAGTTGGCTGGCCGGAGAGTTTATAGTCGACCACCATGACATTTCCTTGCGTGAAAACGATTATCGTGGCCAGGCAAAGATAGAGATCGGCCTGTACGATCCGCTGACAGGCATTCGTTTGCAACTTTCCGATGGATCCGATCAGCTGATTCTACCAGTTACGCTAAATGTGGAATAGCAACAAAATCCGCCAGGACTCTTGAAAATAACTGTCAGGTCTTATTGATTTAAGTACTAGGCCCACTGCGACTGGAACTTCGGCGTAAGAACAGGGCCACAATGATGGCCGCGATAACCAATACCAATCCCGCGATGGGCAGCAAGTTGGGCGTTGGCGTTGTAGTGGAAGGGACTTCCAAGGGACGCGCTGCCTCGGCGATTTGGCTGCGCTGTTCCGATGATACGTTTTCGATTTCTGACCCCTGTGCAGAAGACGATGGCGCTTCTGCACTTTCCGCGCTTTGTGCGTTTACTGCACCGTCTCCATAGGCAACGATTCCGCTTACGACTGCGCTCTCACCTGTCGGCGTTGGCGTCGGTAAACATGCCGGGGCGGGCGTAGGATCCCATTCCGAGCCTGGTGTCGGAAACGTGCCATTGATAGCCGGGGCCACGATAACCAGCACGTTGCCGGTGTAACCCTGTACAGTTCCCGCTTTGTCGCTGATCCATCCCTGGGAGAATTTCCCGTCAAGTTGAATAAGCCACCAGGTAGCATAGGCAGCCCGGCCAACGATGGGCCTAACCTCCTTCGCGCCAAGCGTGTCGCTTGCCGGATAATCACTTCCTGGACCCAAATAAACGTTGGCCTTGGTCAGGGTCGTGAAAGTTGGTGGTTCGCCACACGGTCCAGCCGTGGGAAAAGCAGACGCTACTGATGGGAAAGTAACAGGCGTCGATCCCGGTGCCAGGGCATCGGTCCTTGCATCTGTTAAGGGTTGGGCATCGCCACCCGCAGGAACAGCCGAACTTGTGCTGCTAGGCAAAGGTGGCTGGGCCACGTTGGTAGCAGTGGCCGTAGCGCTAGCCTGCACTGAGGTTGCCGTAGCGCTAGCCTGCACTGAGGTTGCCGTGGCTGAAGGCGTTGGCGCAACCGTGTTTAGCACCACAGGTGTATTCGTCGCCGGCGCTTGTTCACCTCCGCTCCCCGTGTTACCACCATTATCGCCTCCGGTGTCACCCCCATCATTATCACCACTTCCGTTATCGCCCCCACCATTACCGTCACCGGGAGTATCGGTTGGTGAATTATCGTCGGGGACAGGGGTACGCGTGGGAATGGTCATCTGTCCGCGCACATTGCCCGGATTAGCAAGGACAACCATGACCGAGAAAAGCAGTGAAAAAATTAATAGCGAAAGAACGAACCGTTTACCGTTCATGATTCTAACCTCAGGAACTCCTAACAATTGGAGAGATACATTTATTCAGCCATTATACCATCTAGCAGAAAAGACGACCTTACGATTGAATAACCCTCTGTAAGTCTTCGCCTGATAGCTATTCTCGCACTTATCGTACAGCAGTTGCCCGGTACGTTCCCGCAAACGCGGCGATAGTACCTTAGCGTACTAATCTCAAAGCCACATCAGTTTACACGATTTCCTGCGATTTGTTGAATAATATGTGGATCCCCCAACTGTTGCCGCGGAACCAGAGTCGTGGCACAGTAGGGGTCTGCCCGTCTCGACGGCAAATCGAGGTCGCAGCCGGGTTTGAAAATGTGATGATCCAAGCTTTTACGCGCGATTTGCGCTCCTTTGTTCGCTCGCACTACCAGGTATTGATCCTTGTATTCTTGTGGGCCATCGTTCTGGCTACGTATGCTTTCGCCCGTCACGAACGGCTAAACTCCTCCGCCTATGACCTGGCCATCAAGACACAAGTCATCTGGAACACCTTCCAAGGCGATTGGTTTGCCAGCTCAATTGAGGTTGAACATTATCTCGGCGACCATGTGCAGATTATCTTCCTGCTCTTGGCACCACTCTACGCCCTGTGGGCGGATGTCAGGGTAATGCTTCTCTTGCAAGCCTTCTTGCTCAGTCTGGCTGCCATACCCGTTTATCGTATCGCCTTGCGTAGGTTGGCTGATCGCTGGCTGGCATTACTATTTGCGGCCGCTTATCTGCTCTTCCCCCTCGTCGGTTTCGTAAATCGTTTTGATTTTCATCCGCTCGTTTTTACCATCCCCCTCTTTTTCTTAGCCTATGATTTATTGGATACGGATCATCTCACTTGGGCTAGTCTTTTCATTTTTCTTTCCCTGACCTTGCGCGAGGATGTCGGTTTCACCGTTTTCGCTTTTGGGTTATATGCAGCCGTTTTCATGAAAAGGCGCACCTTAGGGTTGATCTGGGCTGTGGCCGGTCTTTCCTGGTCATTGACCGCCATATTTGTCGTCATCCCTTATTTTCGTGGCGGCGTCTCAGACACCATGGGGCGTTATGCCTGGCTTGGAGATTCGCCGCCAGGCATGCTGCGCACGCTCTTGACAGAGTCATTACTCGTGATGGACCATCTACTGCAGCCGTACCGGCGCACGTTGCTGCTCAAGCTGCTGCTGCCCTTAGGATTTCTCTCTCTGCTTTCACCAGCTCCGCTGTTGGTTGGCTTGCCGGCACTGGCCTACAACCTGCTATCCGAGACTCCCAGTCAAAGCAGCATCTATTTCCAATACCTGGCGCCTGTGGTGCCGTTTATTTTCATCGCCGCCATCCAAGGCGCGGCCCGTGTACAGAAATGGTTGGCTAACGAGTGGTCGCGATGGGCTTTAATCGCCTGGATCGGGCTGGGCATGACTTTAGCCTGGGTCTGGGACAATCCCTTTACACGCACGATAGAGTCGCCTTATTTCCCCGTCTATAGTCTGGAGCGGGTAGCCGACAGGGAGGCCTTTGATCAGGCGCGAGCGCTGTTGCCGCCCGATGCTCCCGTAGCAACGATGATGGCATATGCTCCCCATCTCGCCTTGCGCCCCGAATTGCATCTCTTTTACGACCGGTTGAGGCTGCAAGAACGGCCGTTTGGCTTCCCGCAAACCGACTACTTGCTGCTTAACCTGACCGACATGCGCTGGGGGGTCAACGCCCGCTTCTTTTACAGCGCCATAGAGACAGCCATCGGGCGCTATGGATACGAAGCACTAGTCGCCGGCGAAGACGTCATTTTGTTGCATAAGACAAACGAACCCCAACCGTTGACAGGGGCGGTTTTGGGGCGCGTAATCGAGCTTCTGGAAAGTGGGGGTAAGTATGCCCCGGCAGCACAAGAGACGATTGATTGGATGGGACGGCAATGGATACTTGATCAGCTGCCACCAGAGATCGTCCCTCAACCACTCCAATTTGAACAAGGGATCACCCTGCTTGGCTTTGAAGCAGAGATGGAGCGCACTGCAGGACAGCCCCTCTGTGTGACATTGTATTGGCAGGCAAGTTCGGCCATCGATCAGGATTTTACCGCCTTTTTACACCTGGTTGCGCCCGATGGATTCCTCCAGGCCCAGCGCGATTCCTCCCCCGCCTTCGGGTTCTACCCTACCAGCCAATGGCAGCCGGGCCAGATCGTGGCGGATATGCATTGTCTGCAGCTGCCTTCCGGCCTGGCACCCGGGCAATACGATCTACAGGCCGGCCTTTATGACCCAGACACTAGCCAAAGACTGGCGATAGTGGATGACAGCGCCAACGAAGATAGTGCTGCACCGCTGGGTCAAATCTCTGTTGTTTCTCCGCATAGAAACTTTGCCCGTCAAGGACAGAGCGGCTATGATACGAATTTGGAGGCGATGGATATAATACCGTTGCCAAAAGGAAGTACATGAGTCAAAAGCAGATGCCCGGCATCTCCGTTTTTTTCCCGGCCTATAACGATGCCGGAACCATCACCAGCATGGTTATTACCTCCCTACTCACGCTGAGGGAACTAACCGACGATTACGAGGTTATCGTCATCAACGACGGCAGCCAGGATCACACGCCCCAGGTGCTGAATGAGCTGGCGCGTGTCTATCCAGACGAACTACGCATCATCCACCACGAGCATAATCGTGGTTATGGCGGGGCGCTGAGATCCGGATTTTCCAGCGCTGGCAAAGAATGGGTCTTCTACACTGACGGTGATGCGCAATATGATCCACGTGAGCTCAAAAATTTGGCCCTGCTAGCAAATGACGACGTAGACTTCATTAATGGTTGGAAGATCGAGCGCAACGATCCTTTTCATCGTATCGTCATCGGCCGTATCTATCAATACATTATCAAGTTCGCTTTCGGCCTCAAGCTGCGCGATGTAGACTGCGATTTCCGCCTAATGCGTCAGGAAGTCTTCGAGGAGGTACAGCTCCATTCCGACAGCGGTGTGATCTGCGTAGAGCTAATGAAGAAGGTGCAAGATGCTGGTTTCCGCCTGGCTGAAACGCCCGTACACCATTTTCATCGCGCCTACGGCAAATCACAATTTTTCAATTTTCGGCGCCTAGCCCGTGTAGCGCGTGATCTGAGCAAATTATGGTGGCATTTGGTCATCAAAAAAGAAGATCAACAGAGTTCTCAAGCAGTCCCCCCTACCAGCAATGCAGCCAATTCCTCGCCAACTTAGCGCCTATTTTCAAGACAAACAGGTTCTGATCACCGGCGGCGTTGGGTTTATCGGATCCAACCTAGCATGTCACTTGGTAGCCATGGGCGCCGACGTCTTGTTGGTCGATTCGCTCATCCCCAAATACGGAGGGAACCTGTTTAATATAGCCGGCATTCGCGATCAGGTTCGCTTGAACATCGCCGATGTGCGTGACGAACATGGATTGCGCTACCTGGTTCAGGGACAGGATGTCATCTTTAATCTGGCTGGGCAAGTGAGCCATACAGACAGTATGATCGATCCCTACACCGATCTGGAGATCAATGCCCGCAGCCAACTGTCGCTATTGGAAGCGTGTCGCCATGGCAACCCACAGGCCAACATCGTTTTTGCCAGCACGCGCCAGATATACGGCCGTCCCCAATATCTACCCGTCGACGAAGCGCATCCCTTACAACCAGTGGACATCAATGGCATCAATAAGACGGCGGGCGAATGGTATCACATCGTATATCACAAGGTCTATGGCCTGAAAACCGTCTCGCTGCGATTGACCAACACCTACGGACCGCGTATGCGCGTCAAAGACGCGCGGCAGACGTTTCTGGGTTGGTGGCTACGCCAGGTCTTGGAAAACCAAGTATTGCAAGTTTTTGGCGACGGTCAGCAGATCCGCGATTTTAACTACGTCGACGACGTGGTATTGGCTTTGCTTCTGGCCGCTTATTACGAAAAAGCGAATGGCCAGATTTACAATCTTGGCGCGCCTGAAGCGATCAATCTAACCGAATTAGCCGATCTGATGGTCGAGATCGCTGCGCAGAGTCGCTATGAGATTGTACCTTTCCCAAACGACCGTAAACGGATTGACATTGGCGATTATCACGGCAACTACGATAAGATCCGTCGCGAGCTAGGCTGGGCACCGCAAATCAGCCTGCGTGATGGGTTAAGTCAAACCCTGGCATATTATCGAGAACATTTGGCCCACTATCTATAA
>JAACFF010000097.1 GCA_009937635.1 Chloroflexota bacterium | reverse complement strand
TGTAACCAGATCGATCAGCGGCGCAGTTGGAGAGTAAGGCTGCTGCAAGCTGGGAGGGGGAACCCCTTTCTTTTGATCTCGTTCGATACTCTCCCATTGACCCCAAGCGTCATTCCTGAGAAATTGGCGGTGCTGCTCTATGGTTTTCAAATTCGGCCTTCCTTTTGGGCGTTTATCTTTGCTACAGATGCAACTAAACCCAATTCGCAGTATACGTTGTCCACAAAGCTACGGACAGTGGTGAAATACATGTTAAAAAGATGATCTTCGTCATATTCCCAGGGATCTCTGATAAGGTCGGATGTGATCGTAGTTATACCAGACTTCTCCATTTGCTAAGCCATGATCAGGTCGCTTCTGATTTTGGGAGCTGCTTAGGACCTACTAATCAAGCGTGCTAATACGGGAATCAGGGTAAGGATGCAATAACCTGCCGGTATTCATCCTCTGTAAAAGCGCGGAAACTCTGCGTGCGGATAGCGCCACCTGATCCGACCGCCAGCACAAACCTTGCAACTGTTTCATCGTCCGGCGCTTCCATGGTGATCACCATATCGTATTGGCTCATCACCAAGTAGAAATCTTTTATTTTCGCACCCATGGCTTTGGCAGCCTTCTTGGCCACATCCAGGCGGTTGGGGCTCTCCTTTATGTTCGCTATGCCTTCTTGTGTGTAGTTGAGTAAACCTATATAGGTAGCCAATTTGTTAACTCCTTCTGTTCCTTCGCACCTCCCCTAAAAATGGCATATGCTTTATTCATGCAGCAGAAGATCCTATTGCATTTGTCAATTACACATTCTTTTCCTACTCAATGTGAATTTTCTGCTCTATCATGAGTGGCTGACTTCCTTTGTTTCTGCAGCCCGGTGATAAGCTCAATCAACGCCCTGGCTCGTTTCTCCGGCTTGCGCGAATATAGTATTGGGACTAACAGGAGCAGCGCGAAATAAAGCCACTTCGGCCGTGGATACCAGTAAAGTTCACGCGGAAGATTAAACCTGTCGAAACTGATCACCTTTTGGTAGGTCATTGACTGCAGACCTTCCGCCCCGCCGACACGGCCTAAGCCGCTGGCCTTTATACCGCCCCAAGGAACTTCAGGCGCGAAAAATGGCCACATATGATCGTTAACGGCCACGGTAGCCACTTTCAACTTGCGGGCTATCATCCAGGCGAGATCATTGTCTCGCGTCCATACGCTGGCAGTTAAGCCGTATGGTGAGTTGTTGACCTGCTTGATAGCTTCTTTAACGTCTGCTATTTCCATCACGGATAGCACAGGGCCGAATGTCTCCTCGCGCACAACGCGCATTTCGGCCGTGACATCCACCAAAATCGTCGGTAAATACACTGCTGCATCGCAGCCTTCAAGCCGTTTCCCGCCACAGAGAATGCGGGCTCCTTCAGCGACTGCCTCGTTCACCTGGCCCTCGACGTGTAATGCTGATTCTTCATTGATCAAAGCGGTTATATCGCCATGATCGGCGCGGACATTCGTGGAAACGGTCCGCTTGGCAACCCGTTCTTGCAGCAGCGAGGTGAATTCAGCCGCGATTGCTTTTTGTACATAAATACGGTTGATCGCCGTGCAAGTCTGACCATTGGCGACAAAAGCGTATGTGAGCGCTCCATCGACTGCCCGTGATAGAGGCGCATCGTTGAGGACGATCATGCCATTCTTGCCGCCCAATTCTAAGGTGGCGGGGATCAACTGTTCACCTGCAGCCGCCGCTACTTTGCGGCCGGTCTTACTGCTGCCGACGAACGAGATATGGTCCACGCCTGCATGCACCAGCTCCCATCCAGTTTCGCCGGCTCCGGTCACCACCTGGAACAGGTCGCGTGGCAATCCGGCATTTCGGAAAAGCTCTTGGATTTTCAGAGCGGTCAGCGGCGCATACTCAGAAGGTTTGTGGACCACGGCGTTGCCGGCTATGAGGGCAGCAAATGCTGACTGCAAACTCAGAAGCACGGGAAAGTTGAAGGGGGATATGATGGCTATCACGCCCAACGGCTCACGCACGATCTGCGTGCGCTTATTTAAATGCAAAAGACCTGACCGCGACGGGCGAGTGCGCAGAACCGTGGGCGCTAACTTGAGATATCCAGTGAGACTTGTCAAGACAATCAGCGCGTCGCCCATAAAAGTGTCCGTTTCACATTTACCCATTTCCTGAGACACCTGGGTTGAAATCTCAGCTGCATGGTCAACCAATGCCTCCTGGATCTGGCGCATGACCTTGATCCGCGCCTTTAGAGTGCGCGCTGCCCAGCCGGCCTGGGCATCTCTAGCCCGCGCGACGGCCGTGGTCACCTCCTCCTTGCCAGATATCGCGACGCTGCCTACGAGCTCGCCTGTGTTTGGATTAAAAGAAAACAATTGCTTGGAATCTTGTTCATCAACTGTGTTTAAAATCGGCTGCTGCATTGTGGACCTCCCTCAAGATGGCTGATGTTCTTGAATTCCGAGACCAAGATGAGAGCTGGCCTATCAAGGCCCTAAGACAGATAGCTAGCCCCGTTGGGTCTGCGCATCGAATGACGTTAAGAACGGCTCGCCACACTTAACATTGTAATCAGCGCACAGAACACTGTCAACGCAAATGCCCGCACGGACAGGGCGACTGCCGGCACCTATCGATTACGAAGAAACGGGCCGTAGCCCGGACCTGAGACTGGCCAGATCAAGGCCCGTCATTTTTTACCATTGTTATAGGTTTTGTATCCGAAATTAATCAGCCCTATAATACGCGACCGAAAACGCAAGATGATCGAGGCTGGATCCGTAAAGCCATTATGTCTTCCATAACACCGGTAGCGGGCAGGCGTGAAACGCATAAATTTACTCTGAGGCAGCAACATTTAATCGTATTTCTGATATATGCGCTGCTAACGTTGCTGATGACCTGGCCCGTCGTTGGGCAGCTTGGATCATTCATTCCAGGGAAGATTGGCGACGCTTACGTGCATTTGTGGACCTTCGAATGGTTTAAGAGCGCGCTCCTGAACGGCACCAATCCATTTTATACCGACGCCTTATTCTACCCGGTCGGGGCCTCACTTGTTTTTCATAACGTTGCCTGGTTACATTTGCTGGCCTGGCTGCCATTGCAAGCGGTGGTTGGATCGGGTGCCGCTTATTCATTGGTCTTTCTTTTTGGTTTTGTAGTAAATGGCTTCGGGACATACTTGTTTGCCCGCGATCTGACGGATTCATTTCCCGCGTCGTTTGTAAGCGGCTTGATAGCCGGTTTCTGGCCTTATGCATTGTCCCATCACGGTCACCCCAATCTCGTACTAATAGGATGGATCCCTCTGGCGATGCGCCATCTGCGGCTTATGCTGCGTGAGGGTCGAGTGCGCGATGCCCTCTGGGCAGGCATCTATATCGCTTTAATTGGCATTACCCGCTGGCAGCTTCTCGCACTATCATTTTGGCTCATTGGCTTCTATACGTTGTACCAGATAATTACAACGAAAAGGCAAACTTGGGTGCGAAAAGTGAAACTGCTGTGCGTGGCATTGGGTGTTGCCATTCTTCTCATGCTGCCTCTGGGCGTGCCCTTGATCGCCGGCCAGATAACGCGCGACAATCCGGACGAACTTTTTTTGGATGAAGAACTGCCATACGGGGCGGATTTGCTGTCTTATCTTGTGCCGAATCGCTACCATCCGCTGTGGGGAGATAGGGCGCTTGACCTGTATTGGGGATTCTTTGGAACGGTGTATTATACGCGGACGGTTGGCTTTGTGACCTTGCTTCTCGTATTGATAGGTGTGTTTAAAGGGGGGCGTAGAGCCTATTTCTGGACCTTTGCTGCATTGTTCTACTTCATGTTGGCATTGGGCGATACCTTACATATCAATGGCGTGCCCATAGTCTCTCTACCTTATAATTTGATCGAAGATTGGTTCGCTTTTAAGATCGTGCGTTTTCCGGATCGTTTCAATATCATTCTGGGCATACCGGTAGCCATATTGGCCGGTTTGGGGACAGCATCACTTATCCGACAACCTCGCTTAAAAAGTAAATCAACAATACTGATTGTCGTGATCTGCACATTGATCATCATCGAATATGCAAATCGCTACGAAATGTTACCCCTGGACGTTCCCGACTGGTATGAGACGGTTGCCGAAGAGCCCGGTGAATTCGCCATTTTCGGCTTTCCTTTGTATGAACAAGGCAAGAATGATAAGACTTACATGTACTATCAATTAATACATGGAAAACCAATTGCACAGGGCCATATTTCGCGCCCTTCGGCGGAGTCGATGGCGTTCTTAAACAGCATTCCTTTGCTGAGTAAGCTACGTGGTGTCAAGGATCCGCCATTGGATATCGTCAATGTTCCTGAACAATTGGAACAGCTATGGGATGCTAACATACGCTATTTCGTGCTGCACAAGGACGATTTAAGGGAAAATCATGAAGCAGCCTGGCGCAAATGGTTGGTAATTCCGCCGCTTTACGAAGATGATGAAATGGCGGCTTATTCGACAAAACCGCGCATAGTTGGCCAAGATGTCCCCATTTCACATCCGGTACTGCGGAATCCCTCAGGGCAGGCCATCTTGGGCGTTGTCGACGGCTCCCTAAACCCACCATCCGTACCGCAAGCGGCATGGACAAGGGTTGACAGTGCCTGGGGTACAACAGAGGCGTTGTCACAAGATTACGCGGAATGTATTCTGTTGCGTGATCAGCATGGCCAAACTTATACCGCTGATTGCCAGCCACTAGTCCCAGAATTGCCATCCTCTCAATGGGAAGCTAACGACATGGTGCATTCCCGTCACCAACTTCAGCTAAGCCCATACTTAAATGCTGGCGATTATCAGGTTTTGCTCAGTTTGCAAGATGCCTCTGGGGACACTATCGGTGAGCCGGCGCCTATTGGGGTCCTGGAACTTGAGGCCCTGCCGCGTACTTTTACCAAACCATCGCCTTCCCAGCCAACCGAATACCGCTGGGAGGATGCCATAACGCTTGTTGGATTTGACTTAGATGCTCAATCTGTTGACCAGGGAGAAACAACGTCATCTTCTTTGACACTATATTGGCACGCTCTACGCCGTATCGATACGTCCTATAAATTCTTTATTCATGTCATTGATCCATCAAGCGGCGAACCCCTGGCTCAAATAGATTACTTGCCAGGAAATTGGTCATATCCAACAGATTGGTGGGAAGAAGGTGAATATATTTCGGATAACGTGATCCTACCATTAAACGATCTGCCAGATGGCAGCTTTGATCTTCGCTTGGGGATCTATGATCCGGACACCGGTGAGCGCTTGACGGTCAGCAACACTGATGGCACGGCCGTACCAGATCAAGCTGTGACCCTTACCTCGCTAGAACATTAATTCGCGAAATTCAAGATAAAAATCGTGGTCTATGAGCGGTCCATAAATTTGTGGTTGTCGTTACATAACACACTTGGTATAATGTCACCCGCAAAATGAAACTCATAAGAGCTATGCCGCTGTGCCCAGCGGTTTTTCTAATTATTTAGGACCATTTCACATGATTGCAAGAAAACCAGCGTTGCTGACTCCAGAAGGTCTGCAGAAGTTACAGGCTGAATACAATGAACTGTCGACGGTAGGTCGAGAAGAAGTGGCAGATCGTCTCCATCGCGCTTTTGAAGATGGACAAGACGATGACTTTGTCGATAATGCCGAGCTTGAAGCGGCACGCAATGCCCAGTCTTTCCTCGAGGGACGCATCCAGGAATTGGAGGACATACTCGGCAACTACAAGATCATCGAAGAAAACGGGGATACTCCGGATATCATCAATATAGGCGACAAAGTGACGGTCGTCGAAGATGGATTCGATGATGAAGAGCGGTACCATCTTGTTGGTGCCGCCGAGGCAGATCCGGTAGAAGGTCGTATCTCCAATGAGAGCCCGTTGGGCAGGGCACTAATTGGCTCTAAGGTGGGTGATACGGTCCAAGTTGACGCGCCGGGAGGCATTACAACCTTTAAGGTGCTAAAGATCAACTAACAACCTGTCAATTGCGATGCTACTCTCAAAGCCCGTGCAGCGCACGGGCTTTTTTTAACCTCCTCCACCATTGTTTGTGCTCCAGCGCGCTTGGTTTGAGAGGAGTATAGATCACGTATAAGGGAATATGAATGGCCTGGCAACCTACTCAACTTGAAAAGCAACGTCTGGATAAACTGGAACGATTGCAGAAAGCGGGTATAAACCCGTACCCTTTGCGCGTAGAGCGAACACACACCACGGCCGAAGCGATTGCCGCATTTGAGACGGCCGTCGAAGATGAGTCGATTCCTGTCACCGTCTGCGGCCGTCTGGTTAGCGAACGTGATATGGGCAAGACGGTATTCGCCCACATCGTCGATGAATTCGGCCGAATCCAATTATTTCTGCGGCGTGAAGAGGTTGGAGAGGAATCCCATTTTATCTTGCGCAAGTTGCTCGATTTAGGCGATTTCATCCAGGCCAGCGGAACCCTTTTCCGCACCCGAACAGGCGAGATCAGTGTACGTGTTAAGAGCTGGAAACTGCTGAGCAAGGCGATAAGTCCCTTGCCCGTGGTAAAGGAACAGGAGGTGGACGGTGACGTAGTGCGCTACAGCGCCTTCGCTGACGTCGAAGAGCGCTACCGCCAGCGATACGCCGATCTGGCGGTTAATCCCGAAGTGCGGGATGTTTTCCGCATCCGCGCGCGGCTGATCAGCGCCTTGCGCCGCTTCTTTGACGACAATGACTTCCTGGAAGTGGAAACGCCAGTCTTGCAGCCTCTCTATGGGGGCGCCGCGGCACGACCCTTTACCACCTTTCACAACCAACTGAAGCAAGATCTATACTTACGAATCTCCTTCGAACTTTACCTGAAGCGCTTGCTGGTGGGCGGGTTTGAGCGTGTTTATGAAATCGGCCGTGACTTCCGCAATGAAGGCGTTAGCTTTAAGCACAATCCTGAATTCACGCAGCTCGAATTTTACGCCGCCTATTGGGATTACCGCGATGTGATGGATTTCACCGAGCGCATGGTTGCCTCTGCCGCCGAGCAAGTATTGGGCACAAAGGTGATCACCTATAATGGCCACGCTGTCGACCTCGCGCCCCCGTGGCAGCGGATGAGTATGCGTGAAGCGATCATGCAGTTTGCCGAAATCGACTACATGGATTACCCAGATGCCGCGAGCCTGTCGGCCGCCGTTCGCGCCATAGGCGGAAACGCCCCCGCGGGGGCCAGTTGGGGCAAGCTTGTCGACGGCTTACTTGGCGACTTTGTAGAACCAAAACTGATCCAGCCCGCCTTCATTATGGATTTTCCGCGCGACATTTCCCCATTGGCCAAGGCCATTCCAGGCGACCCTATACACGTAGAACGATTTGAATACTTCATTGCCGGAATGGAGATGGGCAACGCTTTCACCGAGTTAAACGATCCCCTTGAACAGCGTAAGCGTTTTGAGGAGCTGCAAGAGCTATTCAGTAGTGACGATGAAGAGCGGAACCCTATCGACGAGGACTATATACGCGCCATGGCCTACGGTATGCCCCCCAACGGCGGCTTCGGCACCGGCGTCGACCGTCTGGCCATGTTGTTTACCGACAAACATTCGATTCGCGAGGTTCTTCTTTATCCCCACTTGAGAGAAAAAGACGAAGGAAAATAAAGGGATGACGGGTTGGTTTCCATCATCCCTTATCATATTTCCCGCGGTCTTGACCATACAGGTCACAATCGATTTCTTTTAATCGATCTTCATATAGTCGATGCGCACCTCCGTTTCGTCAACATCACCGGTGCGTACCTCCAGACCGAAATAGGGATTATCGATGTATGTGGTATCGTCCGCAGAGCCCACGGTTTTGTCATTAGCCTTGATTGTGATCTCTCCATCGGATTGGACATTCACATCCCACTCGACCCAACTGTCCTCGCTCACAAATTCATCCACATCCGTCCAATCGATGAGATCAGGACCCAGGCTTTGATTATTTGAATCGTGATCGTCGATACGCTTCAACTTGAACTGCATCCAGTTCCTAGTATCGTTTTCCCGGTAGCGGACGCGCAGTTCGTAGTAGTTTGTAAAACAGGAGCTAAAATCATCCGCGGGGCAGTCTCCACCCGCCCTGTTTGCGCCGAAGATGATACCGTATTGGTCATTGTCCCGGCGTTCGCTGCGGACCTTGGCATCAATTTCGATATTGTAAGGGGCGGGCTTGGCCCTCACCAACGGTGATACAATGACATATTTCTGGTCGGGGCTAATCGCCATATTGAGGATCCCTTTGCGTTCATTGTCCTCTTCGCTGTCATGAGTGATGCTGAAAACCGAATCCTTCGTCCAACGCCTTTCCTTCCAGCACAGGATGCTATCAGGCTCACTGAATTCGTTGAAATAGTCGCCAGGCGGCTGGTTTTGTATTGGAAAGCAAGGATCGTCTGGCATCGGCGGAATGGCATCGGCCACAAAAGGTAAATGGGTTTTGCGCGGAAATTCCGCATACAGCTTGACATTATCCAACAACAAACCAAGTTTTTGGCCGGAATTGGGGACATTGTCACTTTTGAAATTGAAGCCAATCGAGACACTGGATTGCCCTGCATAGCTGCCTAGTTCTACTTCTCTCTCAAGCCATTCCCCTGTGCCACCATCTTGAACCGGGCCGATAAACTTGCCCCCATTCACAGATACGCCGACGCCAAACTTGTCTCCCGCAACGTCCTCGTCTCCCGCATCGGCGTGGAAGGAATATTCGAAAACCAGTTTAGCGTCAAGAACTTCGGAGAAGTCAAAATAATTTTTGTCAGGATCTTCAAGATCTCTAGTATCTATGGCGACCAGCCAGGCGTCCACGTTATCAGGATAGCCATCGACCGCCGGGTCTAGCGGGGGGCTGCCAGAGGGACTTGTGCCTACGGCCCAGCCTACCGCCGCCGACGAGTCATCAAGATCATTGCTGATACCGCGTGTGCCAAATCTATAACCATTGGTCACACTGATGTTCATCCACTTATCGATCCATGTTGGGTCATCGAAGTTAGAATCAAATATTGTTTCCCATCCTTCTCCGGGAATGGTGAATTCCACAACATCCTGCGAGGTGAATCGGGGATCATCGACGACGGCCGTAAACTCTTCTCCTTGAAAATCGGGCACGTCAGGAGGTGGTGGACCGGCGCTCACCTCTGGCTGGCTCCAGGACAGAGCCGCCATGACGAGGATGAGGGCGATAATGAGGCTGGGGGCAAGGTATCTGGCCTTGTGACGGACGGGTTTCATGGCATTTCTCCTTTTACGATGGGCTGTCGGTGATCAGGCGCCAGTGAACAGGCGTCACTGATCAGTGAGCAATTGTCAGTGAACAGTGAGCAGAGTGAGCAGTGATCGGTGGACAGCATTTGACTACTCTTCTTAATGTCTGCAGAGGCCGCATTTGGCGACGTCCCTGAGAATCAGAAACGATTTAGAAAATCGTTTTACAGTTTCCATTGTAATATTTTCCTCCCGTTCGTCAATTTAGCGGAGGGTAAGCATCATTTGCTCGTAAGGAATTTGCCACTTTACGGGGTTGGCTGGACGGTTATCGCGAGAAGCATCATAATATGTTGATGCTAGACTGGCAGCGGAAGCAGGTGAGGGATAATAATGGAGCCGATCGACGCCGGTGGTTAAAAACGGCCGTTTTGATCGGGGGATCTGTAGCCTTGTTAAAATATCTCAAGCGCGGCTACGGATCGTCGGCAATTGAGCGCGAACTACGCATGCCAGGTGACAGCTTGATCCCCCAGGCGCATAGTCGGGCGACGCATGCCATCACCATCCCCGTCCCGCCTTCCAGCATCTGGCCTTGGCTGCTGCAAATGGGCTACGGCCGTGGCGGTTGGTACATTGATGCCTGGTGGAATCAATGGCTTAACGAGAATTTCTGGCAGCGATTCGTGCCGCCGGAGGTACAAACCAAGCATTGGCCCAGCAGTGAGGAGATCCTGCCTGAATGGCAGGATCTTGCTGTGGGAGATACGGTGCCCGATGGACCGCCTGGGACAGCCTTTTTCACCGTTGCCGCAATCGAACTGCAGCGTCATCTGGTGCTTTTCTCCAGCACCCACGTGCAGTATTTGACACCGCCTTTCTTGATGGATACGCTGCTTGCGATCAAGGGCCAGTTCTGTTGGTCTTTCGTCTTGGAGGAATTGCAAGGGGAGAGCACGCGCTTGCTCTTGCGCATGAGTGGCACGATGCAGCCTACTATGCTGCGCATCTTGAGCATTCCGCTTTTGGTTACGGCCGATTATCTCTTCACGCGCCAGATGTTGTTAGGCATTAAACGGCGCGCCGCCCCCCAATTCGCCTAGTTCTCTGGTACTATTCGTGTTACCATACGGTCCTTGGTAAATAGAGAAATAGCTGCGGTTACTTTAGTGGACTGAAAGAGCGTTCTATGCCGATTTTATCATTAGCCTTGCTGGGGCAGATCTCCATAACTTTGGATGACCAGCCGTTGGTTCGACTGCCCACCAAGAGCGCGCAAGCCCTGCTGATCTACCTCGCTTGCCGTCCTGAGGTTCACCAGCGCGAGTCTCTGATGACGCTGCTTTGGCCCGCAAAATCCTCTCACCTGGCTCAGACGAACCTGCGCCAGACGCTTTATCGTTTGAGACACGAACTCCCTCAACTACCGGCTAGAAAGGGAGGCGGGGAGGTCCCATTGGTGCGGGCTGATCGGCAGACGGTGCAGATCAATCCCGACGGCTACTATGAGTTGGATGTCTCTAGGTTCACGCATTTGGTTGAATGCTTGCAATCGGCTGACCAACCCATAACGGACCTGGACTTTGAGAGTTTGGAAACGGCTGTTTCTCTCTATCGTGCAGAATTCCTGGCTGATTTTTACTTGCCTGACAGCGCGCCATTTGAGGAATGGGTTAATAGCCTGCGCGTCAATCTGCGTCGCCAGGCGCTTGAAGCGCTCGAAGCGCTGGCTGAAAATGCCCTGCGCGTTGGCGAACACGAAACGGGCGAGCTGTATGCGCGGCGGCAGTTGCAAATCGATAACCTGCGTGAAGTGGCGTACCGGCAACTGATGTGCTTGCTGGCGCAGAACGGCCGTCGCGCCGAAGCTCTGGCGCAATATGAAGCTTATAGCCAGCTACTGCGACAAGAGCTAGACATGGCGCCATCCGCAGAATTAAAGGCGCTCAGTGAAAGCATTCGCGCTGGGCAAGTGCAATCCACGGCTCCCGGACAGAGCACCTACCCCGACTTCCTGCTCGAAGAAAGAGCACGAGATGTGAATATGCCCCCTTTCGTAGCTCGCGAGCGTGAGTTGGCGCGCCTGGACGAACAGTTGCAACTGGCGCTAAATGCGCGGGGCCAGGCATTCTTTGTCACCGGGGAGGCGGGAAGCGGCAAGACGACCCTGATAAACGCCTTTGCGGACCACGCCGTGCACGCTGAGCAGGATTTGATTGTCGCCTGGGGACGTTGCGGCGGTTATACTGGCGGGGGCGATCCCTATTTGCCGTTTCGCGAGGTGTTGGGCATGCTCACAGGGGATATTGAAGCCCATGTTCGCGGTGGGGTTATCTCTTTCGAACATGGCCGGCGCCTTTGGCGTTTCACGCCACAAGCAATTGAAGCGTTGTACTATCATGCCCCGGACCTCGTCGGGCTGCTGCTGCCTGGAAGGCCCTTGATCGCCCGCGCAGAAGCGGCTGTTCCCGAAGCGTCGTGGTTAGCCGATCTGCGGCAAGTGGCGCAGCAGCCAAAGCCCGCTATCGGCGATAGGGAACAGAGCCAACTGCTATCCATGTTCACCGATGTTTTATTGGCGCTGGCCAGGAAACGGCCATTGCTGCTGCTGCTCGACGATCTGCAGTGGGTTGATACCGCCTCAGCTGACCTTCTTTTCCACCTTGGACGGCGATTGGCTGGCACCCGAGTTTTCATCCTAGGGGCATATCGACCAGATGAAGTGGCTCTGGGGCGCGATGATCGTCGACACCCCTTGCAGTCCGTTCTTAATGAATTGCAACGCCTGTCGGGCCAAAATACATTGGATCTGGATCAAGTGACGGCCGTCAAGGGCCAGAAATTCATCGATGCCCTTCTCCGTGCCCAGCCCAACCGGCTGAGCGTGGATTTCCGTCGCTTGTTATTTAAGCACACTGGCGGCAACCCCTTATTTACCGTGGAACTGCTGCGCGCTATGCACGAACGGGGCGACCTGATACTTGACGAGCAGGACTACACAGTGGCCAGCCCAACCCTTAACTGGGATCAATTACCGGCTCAGGTAGAAGGGGTGTTAAAGGAGCGCATCGAGAGACTAGATGCCCCATTGCGACAACTGCTGCAAGTAGCATGCATTCAGGGTGAGGTTTTTGCAGCTCAGATTGTGGCCAAAGTGCTGGACGTACCCGAGCGGGAGCTGCTCGTATCGCTTATCGATGAGCTACAGAAGCGGCACCGGCTTGTAGCCGCCCGTGGCCGGCGCCGCCTCAGTGACTTACGCCTCTCTTTGTTCGGATTCCGGCATAATCTTTTTCAACAGTATCTTTATAACAGCTTGAACGAGACACAGCGAATTTACTTGCATGAGGATGTGGGCAATGCGCTGGAGGTTGTGTATGGCGAACAGGCAAAATTAATCGCCGGGCGTCTGGGTCACCATTTTCGCCTGGCGAACCGGGATTCGAAGGCCATCACTTACTTGCTGGAGGCAGGCGATCAAGCGCGCCTGCTTTACGCGCACCAGGAGGCTGTCGACTTTTACCAGCAGGCGCTAACTCTCCTCGAGCAACAAGGTGACGACGAAAGGGCGGCGCGCACCTTGATGAAGATGGGGTTAACCCATCACAATGCATATGATTTTAAGCGAGCGCGCTACGCTTATGAAAGGGGATTTGTACTCTGGCAGCGTGCGGGCAGCCTGGAGCCCGCGACGCCGCCGCCACCCGCACCACATGCTTTCCGGGCGGCGATAAATCGAGCGTCGTTGAGCCTGGACCCGGCAAAGGTCCGCGGCAACCACGAAGTGATAATTCTCGATCATTTGTTTTGCGGACTGGTCTACCAAAGCCCGGAAATGGACATCATACCCGATATGGCCCACAGTTGGGAGGTATTGGATGGCGGGCGGACGTACATCTTTCATTTGCGCGATGATGCGAGTTGGACGGATGGCAAGCCACTGACGGCCGTGGATTTTGAGTACGCGTGGAAACGGGTTCTGAATCCGGAAACGCAGTCTTTCGACGCTGGTCTACTTTATGATATTAAGGGTGCGAGCGCCTACCATCAGGGGCAAATTGAGGCAGACGAAGTGGGCGTCACGGCTCTGGATAACACGACGTTGCGGGTGGATCTGGAAATGCCAAGTGGCTACTTTCTCCACTTGCCTTCACTGGCTCCCTGTTATCCTGTGCCCAGGCATCTGGTCGAGCAGCTTGGCGACGCGTGGGCGGAAAGTGAGCATATCGTCACTTGCGGTCCATTTGACTTGGAATCGTGGCAGCCGGGAAGGTTAATGACGTTCTCGCGCAACGAGTTTTATCACGGCCGTTTCCAGGGAAACTTACAGCGCGTTGAACTGCTCATATTGGAAGATGCTTCTACCGGCCTGGAGATCTACGAGGCTGGCATCCTTGATGTGCTGGAATTTCTTAACCTGCCGCCGGCCATGCGCGATCAGGCCCGCCGCAGACATGCCGGCGAATATGTTTCCGCCAACTGGTTGGAGACCGATTATTTGGGATTTGACGTGAGCCAATCTCCCTTCGACGACGTTTGTGTGCGCCAGGCTTTTGCTCTGGCAGTCGATCGTGAACTACTGGCTGAGGTGGCCACCGGTGGAGACGAATTTCCAGCAACAGGTGGGTTTATCCCGCCGGGGATGTCCGGTCATGCGGCGGATGTTGGAACGCCATACGATCCGCAGCGAGCGCAGAGATTACTGTACGAGGCCGGTTATCCGCAAGGGCAAGGTTTCCCCGATCTTGCCTTATTGGCGCCACAGTTCGCAGCACGCACCTGCGAATCACTGCTGGCCCAGTGGCAGGAGGTCCTGGGCCTAAAAATTATGCCGCGTACGTTGGAATATGAACAGTTTTGGCACGCTTTGCAGACGGAACGCCCCCCATTTTTTGTGCTGGGATGGGTGGTTGATTTGCCTGATCCTGATAATGTTTTACGCTCTGGTGTGCCGCGCCAGACGACCGGCTGGCATAATGAGACCTTTGAAGCGCTGGTGGAGGAAGCGCGGCGGCTCATGGATCAGAACCAGCGTATGGCGCTATACCGGCAGGCGGAGCAGATCCTGGTAGAAGATGCAGCGCTTTCCCCCCTGACTTACGGCCGGGCCCATTTGTTGGTCAAACCGTGGCTGCGCCGTTTCCCCATTTCCCCCTTTGGCCGCTATTCCTGGAAAGATATTATTCTTGAAGCGCATTGATGGTGCGTCTCTTGCGCACCCAGCGTAGTGAAACCAAGAGCAACAGCGCGAATAAAAACGCGTTGAGCCAATAAAGCCCGCTGATCCCCCAAATGGGTAACAGGGCGAAGGCCAATGGAGGGCCAATAGCGCTGCCCAAATCTCCGATGGTGTACAACAGGCCAAGATAACGGCCGTGCCGCTGGCGTTGGCCCAGATCGCCTATCAACGCCGTGGAGAGGACCTGATTGCTGCTGCCGGTTATGGCCGTCAAGGGCAGGCCCAGCAGCATGGCCAGCGGTAGATTGACCGCCAGCAACATAAAGCCGGCAATGCCAGGCAGCAAACCACCCGCCACCACGCGCCAACGGTTCGCCGCACGATCGGATAGGCTGCCCAAAAGCGGCGTAAAGAGCATCCCCAACAATATACGCGTGCCCACCAACAAGCCAGTAACAGTAGAGACGCCTACTAAGCGGTCACCTATCTCGATGCTATCGCCCAACATCGCCTTTAAGAATAGGGCGAAAGTTGAGGTAAGGATGCCGGCCACGACGAGGCGGTTAACACCCGTAACGGCCGACGCCGAGAGCAGTTCCCCCCAACGGGTTTTGCGCCGTTGGTCGGGAGAGGTTTGCTGCTGGTCTTCTTCTGGTGGATCTTCTTCGATGATAACCGGTTGCCGGCTGCTAGGAAGAAGGAGCCAGGCGATGAGCGCTCCGGCAAGCCCTAATAGGGTGGCGACCTGCATTGCCTGATTGAATCCGAAGCGATCGCTGAGATAACCGCCTAGATAGGCGCCCAAAGCTGCCCCTAAGAAAAAGAATAAATGATAACGGCCGACCCAGTGTCCTCTATCTGCCACCGGTGCGGATTCCAAGATAAGCCCATTGCCCGCTACCCAGATTCCGGACCACGCGATGCCCCACAACAGGCGGCCGATCAACAACGGCCAGAACCCGGTGGTCAGGCCATATACGGCCGTGGAAAAAGCGCCTAGGAATAAGGAAAGCACAAACACGGTGCGCTTTGCTCGCCGGTCGCTGACCCAACCGGCAACGGGATTGGCCAGGAGGCGGATGAAGCGGTTGGCGGAGAGGAGTACGCCGACGCTGACCAGGGCGACGCCGGCAACGGCCGTGTGCGTGGGTAATACCGTGTATAGGGCTGAGTCGCCTACCAGCGAAAAGGCCGTGCCAATACCGGTTGGCAGGATAATGCGCCAGGGAGAAGTGGGGCTAATTTTTGATTTTAGTGACATGAACGACGTAGTTTAGCGGAGATCGATGGAGAGGGCATGTTAGCGATAGATCGCAACCTTTCCCCGAGATTGAGTATGCTTCTTAAGAAGATCTGTCAGAATTAATGGTTATATTTATGGAAATCTGACAGGTCGCATCCTGTTAACGTGTCCGACTAAGCTTCCTAAGACGGCCTGTCAGATTTATTAATACTGAAAGTACCAGCAATTGTGCCAGTACAGTTTTTCGCTGGGCGGCGAGAAGGTGACCCTGGTCGTTTCTACGGACAGAAATGCCCCGCGTAATACCCTGGCCATGTACAAGATGAATCCCACTACGCGCATTCTGGAGAATGTAACGGCCGACCCGCCCGTGGATTCGGCGACCAGTACGGTGTATGGAACCTGCATGTACGTCAGCCCGGTCAGTGGTAAATATTATGCATTTATCACCGGTAAGGATGGTGTGCTAGAGCGATGGGAGTTGTTCGACGATGGCGACTGCAAGGCGGCGGGCAAGCTGAGCATCTATTACACGAATGACAACCGCGGTTATTTACTCGCTTCCAGCCAGGGCGCTTCCGCGTACGTCATTTATGACCGGCTGGGCGATAACCCATATATCGCTACCTTCAATATTGTGGCCGGCAACGGCATCGGCCAGACTTCTTCAACGGATGGAATCGACGTGACCAATGCCTTCCTGGGACCAAGTTTTCCACAAGGTGTATTCATAGCCCATGATGGCAGCAATAATGTGCTGGCGACCAATTTCAAACTGGTCTCCTGGCAGGATATCGCCGGTGGAGCTGGCCCGGATTTGACGATTGACAGCAGTTGGAATCCGCGGCTGGTAGGTTTGCTGCCAGTAGCCGATTTCACGGCCGATGATCGGGTGGGTACGGTGCCGCTGACGGTAAGCTTCAGCGACCAATCTGC
>JAACFF010000457.1 GCA_009937635.1 Chloroflexota bacterium | reverse complement strand
TGCCCCTGTACCGGTTGCACCAGGTGGGGAACGTGCCACCGGCGCCGCCGGCGCTGCCTGGACGATGAGCGCCTTGAGCGACAACAAAGAGGTTTCCTGGGACTTCATGCAGTTCTTGCAGAGCCTGGATGGCGGTCTGTCCATCTATCCCGCTTCCGGTGAAGCCTTCCCGCCACTCCGTTCTGTGGCGGAAAGCGACGTGTGGTTGGGCAATGACATCTTGCCCGAAGGTCGCCAGGCCTGGCTTACCCAGGCCGAGGGATCGACGGCGCAAACCAACGGCTTCTTCGCCGAGTGGAACGACATCAACGGCACCATCATCAGCCCCGCTCTCACCTCCATCTGGGCTGGTGAAGCTGCGCCTGCTGATGTGATGCCCGGTGTCTGTGAACAGATTGATGCCGCGCTCGGCAACTAACCTTGACCATCTCTGGCTGTAGCCGGTGTTTCCACCAGCTTTTGACTGCGGCCGGTCTCCAGACCGTGCCGTCTCAACCGGTCAGAGTCTGAACAGTTACCATCGCGCCTAGCATACAGGAATGGTAGCTCCGATTTGGAGCTACCATTCCCATCAATTATTTCAATCTGTGTAATCTGCTGATGCTATCTTAGGAGCACTATGCAAGACTCAGCGCCCGCCCCTTCATCACAAACCACAACCGACCCCCCAAAGAAACCTTTGTTGAAAAAGCTTGGCTTCGGGGTGTGGCGGGCTGACCAGCAATCGGAAGGATATCTTTTCTTACTACCAAGTCTAATCGGCTTTATTCTATTTGTAATTTTCCCTATCATCGCTTCTCTACTGCTTAGTTTCTACAAGTGGGATTTGCTAACACCAGCGGAATTCATCGGCGCGGATAATTATGTTGAGCTTGCCACCACCGATCCCCTGATGGGCCAGGTCCTGGTCAACACTTTCTTCTATATGTTGACCATCGCCCCCATCCAACTCGCCCTTGGCTTTGTGCTGGCCTTGATGCTCAACAGCGGCTTGCGCGGCATGGGCGTGTACCGCATGATCTACTTCATGCCAGTGGTAACCAGCATCGTTGCCGCGGCAATGGTCTTCCAGTTTCTGCTCAACCGTGACAGCGGCGTCCTCACCGCCTATATGTGGTGGGGCGTTGAGAAGCTGTTTGAGTATGACTTTGTGCTCAACAATGAGCAGGTGGCGGAGTTTGTGCGTACCTATCTAACCCCGCCTGACTGGTTGAATGATCCCAATTGGGCCAAGCCGGGCGTGATTATGCTGACCCTATGGAAAAACGTTGGCTTTACCATGGTCATTTATCTAGCCGCTTTGCAGGGCATCCCCCAAACATTGTACGAAGCGGCCGAAGTGGATGGGGCCAGCATCTGGCAGCGCGTCCGCCACATCACCATCCCCTTGGTCAGCCCAACTACCTTTTTCCTGCTGGTTATCCAAATGTTGGGGGCCTTTCAGATCTTCGAAGAGCCTTTTGTTATGACAGCCAATACACAAGGACAGGTGCCGCCTGCTTCGATGTCCATTGTTATCTATATTTTCTTAAACGCCTTCAGATTCCAGCGCATGGGCAAAGCGGCGGCCATTGCCTGGGTATTGTTTGCTATCGTTTTTGCCTTGACGCTTATTCAATTGCGGTTGCAGAGGCGTTGGGTTCATTATGAGACGGAATAGTCAGATAGTCTGGTAGTCCACCACCCGATGACAGAGCTACAAGACGACAGAACTACAAGACGACAAGACTACTCGACTGCAGGACATAGCTAATGGAATTAGAAAGAACGACGAAAGACACAGGACCGAGTCGTATTAAGTGGAAAAACATCGCCTTGCACCTGATATTGCTATTTGGCTGCATCATCATGCTTCTCCCTTTTTTTTGGATGCTAAGCACCTCTTTGAAGGAGTCAAACGCGATATTTTCAGAATTCCCTCCCCGTTGGATTCCTGAGAAATTTGCCTGGTCCAACTACAAGGATGCCTGGACGGCCGTGCCTTTCGATCGCTTCTTTTTCAATAGCGTCATCGTCGCCGTGAGCGTCACTGTGCTGCAGATTTTGACTTCATCCTTGGCCGCCTTCGCTTTTGCCCGCCTGAAGTTTCGGGGACGAGACACGCTGTTTCTTGTCTATTTGACGGCATTGATGATCCCTTTCGCCATTTTGTTGATCCCTAACTTCCTGATTATAAACCGCTTGGGGTGGTTTGATTCCTACGCGGCATTGATTATCCCTCCCTCGTTTTCAGCCTTCAGCACCTTTTTAATGCGCCAATATTTCCGCAGTATTCCCTTAGAATTAGACGAAGCCGCGCGCATGGACGGGGCCTCATCGCTGCGCATCTGGTGGCAAATTACGATGCCTAACAGCCTGCCGGTCATAGGAGCCTTGGGTGTGTTTGTTTTTCTGGGTATCTGGAACAGTTTGTTGTGGCCGTTGGTGGTGACCAATTCCAAAGAAATGCTCACTGTGCCGGTCGGACTGACCTTTTTCCAGGGACAATACTACGTGCAGTGGGAGCTGTTGATGGCGGCGGCCGTCATCGCCATGCTGCCGGTACTGGTCGTCTACTTTTTGGCCCAGAACTGGTTCATCAAGGGCTTATCTGTAGGCAGCGGTCTCAAAGGGTAGTTCTGATGCATATCGGACTCATTGGTCCAGGACGGATGGCCCTTAACCTGGCCCATGGATGGCTGAAGACCGGGCACTCGATTCAATTTGGTTCGAGGCAACCCCAGGCAAGAACTCATATCTTGAGTGATGTGCCGGGGGCTACCATAGCGTCTAATGCAGAAACATTGCAAACGGCCGAGATTGTAGTCCTAGCAATTCCATTTGTTGCCGTTGCGCCATTTGCGCGACAATATGCAAGCTTGCTGAGCAATAAACTCGTCATCGATATCTCCAATCCATTTCAGCATTTGCCCGATAATCGTATCTCCGGTCCTGAAATCACGGCCCAAGCGATTGGTATGGGCGCGCGGGTTGTGGCCGCTTTTAAGGCCACTTTTTGGGAGACGCTGTTGGAACCTGTATCTCCCCATACGGATACCGTGCGTGATGTTTTTTACGTTGGCGATGATAGGGCTGATAAAGAAATTGTGGCCCAACTCATCAAAGATTTGGGATTTAACCCTGTCGACTGCGGCCCCCTCCGTAATGCCCGCATTTTGGATGGTATGGTTCCTCTGCTGCTAGAGTTGGACCGTCGCTATGGTAGCGATGCCCATCGTTTGTCCTGGAAACTGCTTGGTTAAAAAACCTCTCAGAGGTTTTTCAACATTGTGCGCATGAAGTATGCTTACTACTTTTACCCCCTTCTCTTACTGGTGCTGTTGGCTTGTCGCCTCACATCAGAGCTAGTTACGCCAAGAGACGCGCCCCAACCCATTGAGACAATCCCGCCTGCAACTGTCGCACCGCCAGACGTTGCACCGGCGAGCATTGCGCCAGCGGTATTAAAAAGCACCTCCCTGGCAAAAACGGAACGCCACTGTAGCGGCCATTTTGTCGCTCATCAACTGGACCATACAACGGCTGTTCCCGGAGGCGATGAAGTGCGCATGTTCGAAGCCAACGGCGGAGGCGTGGCCATAAACGATCTGGATAACGACGCTGATTTAGATATTGTGCTGGCCAATCATGCCGGCCCAAACACTATCTTATGGAACGAAGGTGACTTAAATTTCCGCACCGAACGCATTGCAGCAGGGGACTCGCGAGCGGTGAACATTGTGGACGTAGACGGAGATGGGCTGTCAGACATTGTCTTTACCCGGCGAGCCTCGGCTCCGAACTACTGGCGAAATGAAGGCAGCCAACGCTTTGTACAAACTATAATGCCGGGCGTAGATAAACCGCTGTATACGATCAATTGGGGTGATTTGGATGGGGACAAAGATCTTGATTTTGTAGGGGGGACATATGATGCAAGCTTGCTGACCGATTTAGGGACCGAGTTCCTGTCAAGCGGGGAGGCTGGGGTCTATGTATATGAAAATAAAGATGGGAATTACAAGGCAATACGTCTGGCCGATCGTGCTCAGGCGATGGCCCTAATATTACCCGATCTCAACGATGACACTCGGCCCGATATTGTCGTAGGCAATGATTTTGCCGTGCCCGACTATGCCTGGCTGCGTAGTGACGGTGGTTGGGAGGAAGCCCCGTTTGATACGACCAGCCACAGCACAATGAGCCTTGCCCAGGCCGATATTGACAACTCTGGCTCTTTTGAAATCTTCTCCACCGATATGATGCCCTACAGCGACGATCCGGCCACCGAAGCCGCCTGGGCACCTGTTATGGAAGATATGATGGATGATCCCCATCCCCCGGACGATCCGCAAATTATGTCCAACATGCTGCAAATGCAAACTGGTGTGAGCGAGTATACTAACTCAGCCGGGTCGCGCGGTATCGACGCCACTGGCTGGAGTTGGTCCTCTAAGTTTGGTGATTTAGACCAGGATGGGTTCCTGGATTTATACGTGGTGAA
>JAACFF010000096.1 GCA_009937635.1 Chloroflexota bacterium | reverse complement strand
ATTTGACAGAGACGTAAATTGCAGCGCTACCTGGACAGGGTACTATTGAGCTTAAATCTTGATGTGCGGTGGAGTATTTTTTGTAATCTTCGAGCGACCACGCCATTGTTATTAAGGAGCGAAACGATAAATGGAACAAGAACAGGAACGTGACGTCATCATCGTTGGTGCCGGACCGGCTGGTGCGACGACGGCCACAATCTTAGCCCAACATGGACATGATGTTCTGATGCTGGACCGCTTTGATTTTCCCAGGGATAAGGCGTGTGGGGATGCGATACCGGCTGGGGCTATCGAGCTTATGGCCCGCCTGGGAATGGCGGAAAAAGTCAACCAGGCTGTACAGCGAGGGGAGTTTTACCCCTTAGATAGCATACGTATATATTCGCCGAAAGGCAATATGCTTCAGGCTCGTTTGAAGGAAGGAGCAGAGGGTGGCAGGTCGTATGTTGCACCGCGCATGTACTTCGATGCCGTTATCCAGAAACAAGCTGAAGAATCGGGCGCGGAATTCAAGCGGGCGCTGGTAAAAGCACCTTGGATAGAGGACGGTCGTGTTGTAGGTGTTCAAGCGCAATTCAACGGAGATGTTAAGAATATCCGCTCTAAAATAGTCGTAGGAGCAGATGGCGTGACTTCCGCCATTACCCGTACCTTGCGACCTAAAGAAATGCAACATGTCGATTCCCATCGTGCAGTTGCCTTGCGCGCATATATTCATGATATAGAAGAGTATCCTCATGAAGTAGAGTTTTATCTCTATGATGAAATCCTACCTGGTTATGCCTGGGTATTTCCCGCTGGAAAGAATTTGGCCAACATTGGTTTAGGTATGCGCCTGGATGTATTCCGCAAAGAAAACTATAACCTGAAACAGATGTTACAGAATTTCCTGGAATTACCTACAATCAAAAAACGTCTTCTGCGTGGTGGCGAAATAGAAAATATCAGAACCTGGCAACTCAATTTTGGTTCTCAGAAACAGTTGCAACACACATATGATGGTGCGCTTCTGGTAGGGGATGCGGCTGGTTTCATCAATCCCTTGACAGGTGGTGGCATTCACAATGCCATGATTTCGGCTCAAATGGCGGGGAAAACGATTGATGATGCTCTGCAAAAAGGTGACACTTCGCGCGAGAGTATCAAAATCTACGAGAAGCGTATTCATCAGGCGATGTGGAAAAATATGCGCCGTTCCTATTTCATTCAACGTTGGGTGCTAAGATTTCCATCGATAGCTGACATCTTTTTTTCTTATGCTGCAGAGGATGGGATTTTGGCCAAAACCTTCTTGGAGAAACTATAGATCGGGCTGATGGAACAAGGTTATGATTTAAGATCGGCGAGCGTTTACTGCCTGGGCCTGGGGACCTTTGCCATTATCAACTATTTCAAACTCTACCCGATCCCCCTCATAAAGATTACGGTATCCATCACCCTGGATGGCTGAGTAGTGCACGAAAACTTCTTGCCCACCATCATCAGGATTGATAAATCCATAACCCTTCAACCGGCTAAACCACTTGACTACACCCGTTGCTCTATCCATTACGATACCTCCGTTACTTCATTGGGGTATGTGTACACCCTGCGATGAACTTTGCAGCTAATCCTTCAGCAAGCTCAAAGCACCATTACGTAAAAATGGTGCTTTGGTTGCTGAATCTACCAATACAACACACTATCTGAAATTACCGATACAACTTCTGAATTGATAGGTAACAAGTTATCATGGGTAAATGAAAAGTTCAATCGCGGATCGGTAGAATTCACGACGACTTCACAGCGCGTTCACGAGATCTTCACGCCCCCTTCTGAGCAAGAATGACGCAGTTATGTGATTTTTCCACGGCTTCTTTGTGGTCTAAATCAGGCTTTTGCGGGTTGCTGCGGCGAAAATCAAGCGCTCGCCACTATCTCTGAAGCCGACGCTTTCGGCCAGGCGAAGCGAGGCTTGATTCTGTTCGTCGACGACATATAGAGGGGTGCGGCCGTTCTCCAATTGGTAATGAACCATGGCGGCAACAACGCTACGGCCCCAGCCCTGCCGGCGCTGGCCGGGGCTTGTTGTCACCGAAATTTCCGCGAAATTTGGGGTTTGCCAGTTTAATCCAGCTGCGGCTGCAACTTGATCCTCATCCTGCGGCGAACGAATGACGAATCGAGGCAGACCATCAGGGGAGGAGGCTTGTGTAACCAGCACATTGATAATGGGTTCGAAGCGATTGTGATCTAAAACCATGAGGCGGTATTGCTCGTTAGCTTGAATGTCAAACAAAACGTGCAGCAAAGGCCCATACGTGGTGGGAGCATAAAGGATGGCAGATGATCCCTCGGGAAGTGCCCTGGTGATCAGCTCGAGACCGGCGTCCAAATCGTTTTGCGGTAGCTTCATAGTCACAAGAGGTCTGAACAAATCCATGCCGGTGCGTGATATCGCCACATATCCAGTGGCTCGATTCGCCCCAATTGGATGCGTCACGAGATGAGTTTTGGCATCCGGGTGATAGAAAGCGTAATACACGGCCGGCGCATCAAATGGTTCCTGCTCATTAAGTAAGGGGCGAATGGATTGGCGCTTTTTAATCAAGGTCATGTGTCACTTTAAATTAGAATCCGCCTAGACGTGAATACGTTGGTTTCGTGAGTAGGGGAAGATGTGCACTTGCCTGCCGCTCTGGAGGCGTTCTTGTGTCTGCCGCCAGAAGTTGACGTCGAACAAGTCAGCGTGGTGCCTGGTAAACGAATTGCGCAAATAATCAGACAGGCCAAGAAAATGAACGAATTCTTCCGGGAAAATGTCGCCCTCGTTGACATGAAACCAGGGTTCTGCGGCCAGTTCATCCTCATAGCTTATGGCAGGCGGCATACGCCGGAAGTTACAGTCTAAGAGAAAGCAAAGTTCGTCGTAATCGTAGAACACGACTCGGCCGTGCCGGGTTACACCAAAATTTTTGAGCAGCATGTCGCCCGGGAATATGTTGCTGTTGGCCAGATCTTTGATAGCGTTGCCATAATCGCGCACGGCCGCCCTCGCGGCGCTGTCGGCAGCTTCTCGTACGTAGATATCCAGCGGGATCACACGCCTTTCTACGTAAGCGTGCTTGATAATGACGTGATTGCCACTTATGGAAACTGTTTCTGAAGCAACCTCCATTAGCTCTGCCAACAGTTCTTCCACAAAGCGATGTCGCTCGAATTGCAGATACTCAAATGCTTGAGCATCAACCAGGCGACCGGCACGGTCATGCCGGTGAACCAGGTCGTACTTGGCCATAACTTCCTTTCTCGTGGCATCCTTGGGGTAGTTGAAGTTATCCTTAATGAGCTTAAAAACCATGTCATAGCTGGGCATATCGAATACGGTCATTACCATCCCACGTTGCCCACGTGCGGCCTCAAAATGGTCATCCGAGTAGGCCAAATGATGAAGCAAATCGCGGTATAGTTCAGTTTTGCCATGCTTATTGTAACCCAGCGAAATATACAGTTCCGCTCTTCGCTTACGGGGCATGATCGTATGCAGGAACTGTACCAGGTCAAAGGGACGGTCAACTTCTACGTGAAAGTAAGAACGGGCGAAGCTAAATAGGATGCTGGTTGTATCTTCGTCAAGGAGCACACCATCAATGACAACACCTTTTGGCGTGTGGATGAGCGCCAGCACCAGAGGGATCAGGTGCGAACCGCTGAATAAGCGGCCTACCAGATAGGCGCCCATACCCCGGTAGAAGCCACCCTTAATCATTTCCGCGCGCTCAACCATGCGTAAGGCACCAAGCCGTAAAAGTTCTCTCTTGATCTGATCTGCTACCAATTGTGCATCGCGGGACAAATCGGCGAAAGGCACTTTAAACTCGTAATCATTAATGATCTGTTCTACGAGGCCAGCAGTATAGGGTGCGCGGCTATACGTACGGAATATCGAGTTCCGGGACTGGGTGGGAGGGGTTTCAAAATCTGAGGCCACAAATTCGATTTGCGGATTGACCCCGACAGTTGCAAAGACGCGACGAGTGACTGAGTTATAGAATGTCTCGGCCAGTTCCCAATTGTCGTTATATACAATCAAGCCTGAGTAAACGGCTTTCATACTGGCCCATATCAGTTTGTTTTCTAATCTATCCGCTAGTAAGTTGCGAACCGACGCCTCTACAAGATCGACGATTCGGCGATAGACTCCGAGCCGTTCTGCTGCATCTTCATGCAGCCCTTGCCAATCCTGTTCTTCGAAGCGCACCTTGGCGCGGAGGGTGATCGTTTCAAACTGCGTATGGTATGTTTCGAAGGCCTGATGAATGGTTTTGGCCCCGATATTGGCCAAGCGACTGTCGGTCAGGCGTTGTTTCATTCTTTGTCGCGAGTTAAGAATCGCCACAAGCCAATGAACAAAAACAGGCCAAGTAGCAGACCAGCGACAAGGAGGGCATAATTCAGACCGCCTTGATCAGTTGAGCTCAAGAACAGGTCCGGCTCATCCAGGGAAGGGGCAACAAGCGGTTCGGCCGTTTCTGGAGGCATCGGTAGCTCGTCGATAGAAGTGTCTTTCCAACGTTCCCCCTCTTCGATGAGCATCACCGGGATGCCATCTTTGATAGGATATTTATAGCCGGTATCTTTAGATACAAGCCAACTATTGTGAACAAGTTCTAGCTGACCCGGATCAGCGCCATACTTCTCTGGTTCTTGAACGGCCGCCGGATCGCGTAAAATTTCCAGTAAGTCTGCGCTGATAGGTAAATCTTGGTTAGTTTCACTCATTTTTATTCTCCGTATGGTAGGCTAGCAAGACTGCCTGGGGTATTCCTGGGCTGCTCTTTCCCCTAAATCTTGTTTGCGATAACCGCCTATCCAATTATAACCCGTACCATTCCATTTTTGTAGCCGAGACTGCTGTTCGGGCCCACGAATAACTCGTCAGGCATTTTAGTCTGTTTCAAGCTCCGCCTTTTTGGTAACCCACTTCGTTTTAATTGCATTAGAAGCATGGCTTTTCCCTGAAACTGGCATAGAATTGTGGCGTAAATATTGTTCTTTATCTGGTAAATGGATTGCCCCCGCTGAAAAAAGTGGGATACTGCATAAAAACGCCAGAATAAGTAATCACATTTTTGTAAGGAGAGTAAAAAATGAGTGATCTAGTTGTATTAGCCTTTAATAACGATACCGACGCGTTCAAGATGCGCGACGAGTTGATTCGATTGCAAAAGCAAGAGGTTATTACTTTACAGGATGCCGCTGTTGTGGTGCGCACAGAAGATGGCAAAACCAAGGTAAAACAAGTCACGAGCTTAACAGGCGCCGGTGCATTGGGTGGAGCTTTCTGGGGTATGCTAATTGGACTTCTGTTTTTTGCGCCGTGGTTGGGTCTAGCCATTGGCGCGGTGACTGGCGCTATCGCCGGCAAATTCACCGATACGGGAATTGACGATAAGTTCATCAAGGAAGTAGGTGAAACGATTGAACCAGGTCATTCGGCGTTGTTCTTGCTGGTTAGCAAGGTCACCATGGACAAAGTGCAGCCGACGCTTGAGGCATATGACGCTACCGTAATCCAGACGTCGCTGTCCGATGAACAGGAGGCTAAATTGCGGGATCTCTTCCACCACGAGGAAGAAGAGGCAACCGAGGAAGCTGCTGAGGAAGCCACAGACGAGGCAGAAGCGTAATCTGGAAGAAATGCTGACGGGTAAGAGTAAATTTGCCCGTTGGTGACAGCGTGAATTTGAAGACCGCCGGTTGATGCTGGCGGTTTTTTTATTTGTCTGTGCTACGTTACTCTCTTTTGAGGATCACGAGCGTTACATCATCGAATTGCGGCGTGCCGCCAGCATGATCTTGAATGCTATCGCTAATCGCCTTTACCATCGACTGGGCATTGCGCCGGCGTGCCGCCCTGGCTGTGAGGTAAAGACGCTCCATACCAAATTCATCATAATCTTCATTGATTGCTTCAGTCACGCCATCCGTATACAGGATCAATGTATCTTCACGTTCCAAGCGCACTGTGTGTGTCGCAATATTGATATCTGGCAGCACTCCAAGGGCGATACCAGGGGCTTTTAGCAAACGAGGTTCCCCTTTTTTGTTCATGATTATGGGAGGATTGTGACCACCATTGGCGAAGGAGATTACTTTTGTCTTAGGATCCCATATGGCGTAAAAGACTGTAACGAACAGATCAGACTCGGCGTCAATATTGATTATTTCGTTTACGCGAGTGAGGACCTGGCCAGGATCTCTGCGGTTGAAGCCAACTGTGCGCAAGATGGTGCGACTGAGGGCCATAAATAGGGCAGCTGGCACGCCTTTATCCGCTACATCAGCGATGACAATACCCCAGGAGCCATCAGATCGTGGCAAGAAATCATAGAAATCTCCGCTGACCTGGCGGGCAGCCTGCCAGAAGCTGGCAACGTCGCAACCCGGAATATCTGGATTGCCCTCGGGTAGAAAACTGGCCTGGATTTCATGAGCGACATTGAGTTCCTGTTGCAGACGGGCTCGTTCAGCCGACTCCTTATAGAGCTGGTTATTGACCACGGCCGTTGCTGCTTGCTGCGCGATGCCATTCAAAATATTGAGACGGCGCATGGACAGCGGTTGGTGGCTATCAGACGGCATACCCACCATCATAGCCCCAACCAGACGGCCTTGGGCATTAAGCGGAAAAGCATGGGCGGCGTGCGTCTCCAAGACCGTTTCCAACCAACCGGGCAAGCGGATGGAATAGACGATTTCTGAAGGGAACTGTGCAGCCGCCTTTGACGAGGTCATGGCGCGAAATTCTTGGTCATTTATCTCTAGTGTTGCCAGAAGCCCACGCCCCATCGTTCCTATGCCAAAACTGGGACCTGGAACGAAAATCTCTCGCTCATCGTCTCGTATCAGAATCATAACTGATTGTACACCTACAAGCATGGGCACCAGGCGTACGATCGTGTCCAGGATTTCGTTCAAATCAATCAGGCTATTGACAGCTTCTGCAACTTGCAGAAGTGCCGTATTGACCCAAGCTTCTTCTTGCTGGGCTATGCGCAGCCTGGCGCTTTCAATCGCTTGGGCTGCCTGTTGCACAATATTGAGCAGGAGCTCTTGACGTCGTTCTCCTGGCTGGCTCCCTTCCTGAAGACGTGGCGTGGCTTCAAATTGATCCACGACCAACACCCCCTGAGGTTGTGACGCGCCACTGACAATAAGAGGATGCAACTGCAGCCCTCGTTCTGCAATGCTCGATTCTGCCGGAGGATCTGTAAACCACGGCGGGATCTGCTGTGTATTCAGGGATTGTTGACCAACATGAACTGCGTCCAACGCGTGCCAATCGCCGATTCGAACCGAGACTTTAGCAAAAGCATCTTCCGTGGCGCTGTTCGCAGCCGAAGAGGCCGCGCCCCAATATATCTGTAATTCATTATCCCAAAGCAGGATGCAGCATCTAGAGACACCCACTAGCATAGGTGTCAGTAGTGTTATCGCAGAGAGGATTTCGTCCAGGTCGCGACTGCGACTGATGGCTTCAGCTACCTGGAGCTGTGCAGTGGTAATCCATGCCTGCCCCTGTTGCCACGCCAGCTGTTGGGCCTTATGGATGGCGCTGGCAACTTCCGCAGCAAGTGCTTCCAGAACCGTCTTCTCTATCTCTGTAAAAACGCCAACGGTCGGACTTTGGACGTCGAGAACCCCTAGCACCTGGTTATCAACAATCAAGGGAATGGCGATTTCTGCCTTCGTATTGAGTGTTGCTTCGCCGGATATTTCATCAAGCGTGGCTACGAAGCGAGGATCTTCTGCTGTATTATTGCTAACAATGGTTTCATGAGTAAAGCTTGCCGCGCCTACGATGCCCCGGCCTGCCCGCAGGTGCGCACTGTAGGGAAGGATGGCCTGGTCACTACTCGCTTGTAATATGGCGTCGTTCGATTGAGGATCAATGCCAAAGATGTTGACCGGAAAGAAATTAAAGGTATCTTGAGTTAGCTTGACGACCTGGTTAAAGATTTCTTCGAGGTCTTGCACAGCATTTACTTGGCGCGCGATCTGTCCTACCAATTCCAGATGAGCAGCGCGCATACGTTCCTGCTCGTACAGACGCGCATTGGCAATGGCCGCGGCTGACTGATTGGCCAGGATCATCAGTCTTCGCAGGTCTTCTTCAGAGAAGCGGTTTGGTTGGTCACTTTGCGCAGCGACCACGCCAATTGTTTCATCGCCACTGACCAGGGGAATGAAGATCGCAGACCGCGGGGGATCCTGGCTGATATAGCGCGGGCTGGCCGGTAGGGAGCGTAGATCTCGTTGAAAATCACGGATGAGCAAAGGCGATTGTGATTGGCGCACCCAACCGATCAAGCCCTCTTCCTTGTTGATGTCAAAAGCTTGAGGTACCTCTTGCTGTTGATTATCAATAGTCCAGAACATGATGCGGTAAAACTGATTTTCAAACAGCCCTACCTGAAACGTTCGGTTCTCAATAACCTTCCCAGCTTCTACGGCAATGAGTTCACATAAGGCGGTGACGTCCAGTTCCGAGGCTACGATGGCGCGACCCGCTGCGCTCAACGCTTCCAATTCAGCAACCCGGCGCAGCAACATGCGCCGGGATAAGTACCGGCGCCACAAAATGAGCAACGTGGCCGCGGCGGCAACCACCAATATTACAATAGAAAGGGACGGCCAGAGACCGTCCGTTAAGGGAAATTGAGCGCTACTAAACATCATGTCTCGTGATTCGCACGAAAGTTGAAAAGGTTTCGCGTAGGTGACTTACTTTTCTTGTTTCAAGTGAAATCGTGCTTCTGGGCATCCTCGTAAGTAGCATAGATCTGAAATACCCTGTCGAAGCCAACCAACGAGAAAATCTCCTCTAAACGAGCATTTAGACCACACAAGACCAAATCGCCACCTTGCGCCTGTGTCCGGCGCCAAGCGCTGACAAGGCAGCGTAACCCGCCACTGTTAATATAAGTCGCTTCCGATAGATCAACGATGAAACGGTCGTGACCACTGTCCAACAATTCTGAAAGGGATTGCTCGAGCTGCGGAGTCATTGACTGATCTAATCGTCCGCGAGAGCTAACAACCCAAACGTTCCCGTCCATCTGCTGGCAGGACACGCTCATGCTCCACTCCTTGGCGCGATTTTCTTGGTCAAGACAAGGGTATTGCCCTGCTGCCCGTTAAAGCTGAAATGGACTTCATCCATCAATTTACGCATAAAGTGGATGCCAAGGCCACCAATCTTCAGGCTTTTCATTATGCCGCCCAGTGTCGCATCATTGGAGTCAGTTTCTGATGGTGGAAATGTGGGTTCAGGAACATCACCGGGATCAAAAGGGTGGCCGTCATCGTGAAGGGTCACGGTAAACGAGTCACCAATGGTCTCATAAGTGACCGTGATTTCTCCCACATCCTCAGCGCCATAGGCGTGCTCGATGATGTTTGTCGAGGCCTCATCGCAACAGAGTTCCATGTGAAAGACGGCATCCCCGTCCAGCCCGGCCTCGCGAGCGCCCGCGGATACGAACTCACAGATAACCTGGATCTGATCGTACCTGCCCGGCACGATCAGCACTTTTTCATTGCCCATGATAATGTTTTAGGTGAGAATGGCTCACACTAGAGATTTGGACTTATCTCTAGAAGCTGCCAACGGCAGCAGTATCATCGCTATAGACCTGGAACAATGGTGCGTCAGCGACGGTTAAACCCGCCAGATCCAAAACCTCGGCCACGCGTTCAGAAGGTGCACTAAGGCGAACATCTCCGCGGTGTTTCTTGCACTCGCGAAGGGCTGACACCAAGGCGCGCAGACCAGCACTGCTCATGTAATTAACGCCACTCAAGTTCACGACAATATTGTATTTACCGTCATTCATGACTTGCTTCAACGCGCCATCCAACTCTGTAGCATTGCTGCTGTCGATTCGACCAGCTGCGGTCACTGTGCTCACACGTTTCATGCTGTTTACATCAATCGACAATGATGTGTCGCTCATGGGAAATTACCTCCGGCCAAATAGTCTAGAAATATGTGTGCGCATTATACCACAAAGCGTCCAACGTAAAGCCTCGGAGACAATTAGAGTATAATCCCGAACAAGATGCATGCGTTTACTCAGGAATTAGGAGCCAGAGCGATGGCTCTTGGCTTTAATTTGGTCGGCGTGATCCCGGCAACCCCAGCTCGACGTTTGGAGGCATACTTGCGTTGGATAGAAAGGGGTAACCATGGAGAAATGGGCTATATGGCCAGGCCGGATCGAGTAGAGCGTCGTATCGACCCGCGCATTATCTTGCCGCAAGTGCAGTCCATTTTGTGCGTAGGCCTGGATTATAGTACACAGTCGATTCCGCCAGACATCGCCAACGATCCCAGCCGCGGGCGTTTTTCAAACTATGCCTGGGGTCAAGATTATCACGATATCATGATGCCTCGCCTGAGCCAGCTGGCATCCTGGCTCAGAGAAAAAGATCCGCAGGTGCGCTCTAAAGTCTACGTTGATACTGGCGCCATTTTGGAACGGGATCATGCTGAAACTGCCGGATTAGGTTTCACTGCAAAGAACACGATGCTTATAGCACCGCGCCGGGGATCCTGGTTTTTCTTAGGCGAGCTGTTGACGACTATCCGCCTGTATGATGAAGAGGTGCAACAGAGACCGGTCGGTTGCGGAACCTGTAGCCGCTGTTTGGATGCCTGTCCAACCCTGGCATTCCCAGCCCCTTATGTCCTGGACGCCCGGCGTTGTATTTCTTACCTTACTATAGAGCTGAAGGGATGGATACCTTTAGAACTACGACCACTGATAGGCAACTGGGTTTATGGGTGCGATGTTTGCCAGGAGGTGTGCCCATTTAACCGCTTTGCACAGCCGGCCAAAGAACGAGCTTTCTGGTCGCGCACTTGGGATGATGTGGCCCCGGCACTACAAGATATACTTCTGCTAGACGAAGAAGGTTTTGCCCGCCGTTTTGCCAACTCTCCTGTCAAGCGTATTAAGCGCTCCCGATTGCTACGCAATGCGTGTGTAGCAGCAGGCAATTGGGGCAGTGACAAATCTGTACCTGCACTTGTGGCCTTGCTCGAAGATCCCGATGCTTTGGTGCGTGGTCACGCGGCATGGGCTTTATTTCGAATTGGGGGCCGTGACGCGCAAAAGGCGTTGTCTTCGGCTTTAAAACGTGAAGAAGACGAGATGGTTCGCCTGGAGTTGGAGAGAGCTTTTTAGCAATTGCCCCCACTGATCGTGCTGATCTGCGGGGGCGACTGTCTCTAATCAATACTGTGAGGTCGCTGCGACAATCTCACTGCTGCTTTGCGGCGAATTCCCGCAGAGCGCGAATGTTTCGCAAGGGTGTCGTAGTCATTATCACACAGCCCGTTCCCAATAAGAGCCGACGGCCGTTCGTCTGCTTGACGGCATCCATTGCTTCATTCAGCGTTTTCTCCGGAGAGTCAGCATGTATTGACCAATGATCGATACCCCCGCTGGCCGCACCGGGGATTTGAGCCAAACCTGCAGCGATGCTGAACCCTGTTTCTCGATCATGCCAGTTGACAAACTCGACCGGATAATCGGCCACCTGATCAAACATAATCTGATCGCCATGGATATGGCTCATGTTGAGCCATAAATCGCGCGTAGCTTCAAGAATCTGCAGATCATACGGCCTCGCAAATTCGAGAAACTCGGATGGGTTCATCAGCGGGTAGCGAGCGTGTTGTACCGCGTAAAATATTCCACTAATCCCTGTTGCCTTCGCTGCTTCAATAGTTTGTAAAGTGCTTTTGGTAATGGTTTCTAACCCTTGGTGAAACAGTTCAGGATCGCTGCGCATATGGGCCAGTAGCCTATCCGTGCCGGCCAAATGCTTAGCCTGTGCAAGCGGAGAAAAGATGGTTGCAATAAACGGAACCCGTTCATCTAACGCTGCACCAACCAGTCGCAGTGCTTCAATCTGGATCGCCAACATGCCCTTAGTAGGATCGAGCGGCCGTAGCCGTTCCCAGTCGGCCGCTTCTTTCACCGGATAAAAGATACGCTCGCGGGTCCCTTCAATGTGTCCCACCCAGCGATCTTTGACGCCCCAATCTGCCACTGAGTAACTGCTGGCTGGTCCTACTTTGAGTAGATCCCAATCATAATCACGTTGCCATTGCAGATGAGCCGCGGCTAGTGATGCAGCATCTTGATCATCGCCTGGCCAGTGCCGCCACAACGAGACAGGCAAACGATCCGGTTTTTCTCCAGAAATAGTCGCTTCCAGCCGCTTGCGTTTGCTCCAATCAGGCATTTTTCTTTCTCCCTAAGCAAGTGTCTCTAGCTCGGAAGCCATTTTCGATGGTACTTTGCCGTTGTCCCGTTTCTGCGATTCGGCTTTCGCTTTTAGCAACGTTCCACCCACTGGCAAGTACTCGTAACCGGCCTTGACCAGAGTTTCGAAATCCGGGATCATGCGCCGGCCATCCATCACCAGAAAGGGTGGCTTCACGGTCATTTCAATGGTTCGCGATAATCCTCGGAATTCCTCCCAATCAGTAGAGACATACAGGGCGTCGCTTCCACTGATAGCTTCTTTAGCAGATGCATGGTAGGTGATGCGATCAAATAAATGATTCTTGTCCGGACTAAACCAGAAATCTCTAGCGTCATCCATGGCCAGCGGATCGTAGGCGCGGATAGCCTTGACCCCCCGTGCCAACAGTGATTCCACAACTTTCAGAGCGGCTGAATCTCTCATATCGTTGGTTCTTTTCTTAAAAGCCAGACCCAGCAAGGCAACTGTCTTTTGGTTGAAATTGAACCCAGCTTCATACACGGCGCGGTCGATGATATAGGTTTTCTGGTATTCGTTGATATTGTAGACTGCTTGAAGCAAATCAGTTGAGCGTCCCGCGTTATTGAGCTGGTATATTAGCGATTGAATATCCTTACCGAAACAACTACCTCCTGCACCATTACTGACATACGATCCCCATGTGCTGATTCGATCATCGGAGGTCACGCCAAGCTTGAGGTCTTCCATCCGGATATTTGGAACTGATTCGGCCATCCTGCCGCCTACGCCATTCCAGAATGATATGTAAGTCAGTAGCAGCGTATTGGCCATATACTTAATGGTTTCTGCAGTTTCCGGAGTAGTCTCCAGATAGCGGATACGTACGTGATTCACAAATTGGGAATAGACGCGGCGCAAGATACCAAAATCTTCCTCGCTATCAGCGCCAATAACGACACGGTCTGGACGGCGGGAACCAGCGATGGCGTTGCCTTGGGCCAAGAACTCCGGATTCGAGGCCACGCCGAAATTCTCCACGCCATGCTCTTCCATAATGTTTTCCAGCAAGCGGGCCGTTCCCACAGGTACGGTACTCTTGTTCACCAACACCACCCGGTTTTTCTGCTCGCGGTTGGCCAATAACTCTGCCAGATGGTGAGCAGCGTTCAGGTAATAGCTTAGATCCGAGGAACCATCTCGCTTAGGTGGTGTGTTAAGACAAAGGAAGACGGCATCGGTGCCATCCACGATCTCGCTGATATCTGTAGTAAAAAAGAGGTAGCGTCCCATATTCTCGGCGACAGATGCCACCAAGCCAGGTTCGTTGACATAGCGCTCAATTTCTTCCCGATCGCCTGATTTGTAAGCCTTAATTCGTTTGTGATCAATATCATAGGCATAGACTTCATGTCCATACTCAGATAGGACAGCCGCATGGGGTAAACCCACAAATCCGGTGCCAACAACGATGATTTTCATAAGATTATCTCCTTTGTTAATAGCTGTCAGCTATCAGCTATCAGTATATCTATTTTCATTTATGGTGGTGCCCTACGGCGCAAGTTGACTCCTAATTGAATCAAGCTTTCTAGCTTGATCGCAACCTGGAAACGTTGCGTTACATTTTATCATTAATGGTGGGTTGGTGGCATATACGCACTCCTGGATTCTGGATTCAATACCAACATCCCCATTATCTTAGCTCCGGTCTATTAAGAACGTTCTTACGTTCCGCGTATCTCCTTAGATTACTTTACGATCTGAAACTAATCTGAACTAGAGGGACGTGCTATATTATCTTCGATGATCGTGCGGGCAACGCGACGGCCGATTTCCACAGCATAATTGGTTCCCCGGTCCCAAGGATACACCTGGCTCATGCTGGCCAGATATAATCCAGGCACGGGCGTGCGCAACTGCGGAATGTTCTTGGAATGATTCACGACCGGGACCGGCTGCGCGTATTTTGCTCGAAATAGCCAGCTCTTGCGCACCCAGTCTTGCTTGAATGCGGGGTTGAACTTATGTAACACGGCCGTAAACAAATCCTGCAATGTTTCCTGACTCATAGAAAAATAGGAATGATTTGGTGGCACGTAATCCCCGCAGTAGACAATGTGGTCGCCACCATAATACTTGCGATCGATGTAATTTGTGTGCTCGACCAACGCCAGGAACGGAATTTCGTTTTGGCTTTTATCAGGTGAATTAGCTGGTATGTTTAACCAGTATGTATTCGTTTCAGTTAAAAGGGGGTGTTTTAGGGCCAAGGTTAAGACGACCGCGCCCATACTTTTTAGACTGGCAAGCTGGCTCAGGTAATCCTCGGGTAAAAATGGAGCCATTCTCGCCAGTTGGGTGGGTGAGGTGGTCGCCAGGACGAGATCAAAGGCCTCGTTCTCACTTCCTGTACGCACTTCTAGACGGCCGTTGTCAAGGGTACTTATCTCTCTAACAGGGCAATTGGTGAGAATCTCCCCTCTGCGAGCACGCACAGCCTGGGCCAGGGTGTCTACGAAGGCTTGAAACCCGCCGGTGAAGTAACCTAATTTTGCCGATCGTACGTGCAAACGAGCCCACATCCAGGCCATGTTAGCTTCCTTGTAATAGGGACCAAATTTGCCGATAAGCATGGGAAGCCAGGTGGTTTCGTAAATCTTATCGCCATACCAGCGACGCAGCCACGAGTCGGCCGTTTCTTTTTCTAATTTACGCCATGGTTTAGAGAAGCGTAGATAGGCGCTTACCAACCCGAACCGAGCCACATCTAGCAGATTAAAGCCGGGAAAGGTGATCCATCGCTGCGGAGAATCAAAGGGAACGATCTCATTATCATAGACGACCGACGTAGTGGGGCGGGGAAAAAACAATTGGTCACTCATGCCCACTTCGTCGACCAATTTTATGATCGCTTTGTCCGACGTAAAAAGGTGGTGGTAAAATTTCTCCAGGGACCAATCCCAATGTTCGTCGCGAAAACCAGCTGCCAGCCCACCGGCATGCGAATTGGCTTCGTATAGAGTTACATCATGATCGTCTGCTAGCAGATCAAAAGCGGCTGAGAGCCCGGCGATGCCCGCTCCGATAATCGCGATTTTCATACAATGACTTCCTCTTCACTTCCCTGCATGGCCTGGCTGATGGCCGAGAGGCTAAGCCCTTCGCGGATCATAAAATAACCTCCCAGGATGGTAATCGGCATCCAGAGGGCCACGTGTAGGACCAACGTGTACGCTGCGGCAATATTGCCTTCCACCCCGTAAAGCTTCAATATTTCAATGCCCGGTTCGTCAAATGTACCTACATACCCTGGCGCTGAGGGCAGGGTAGTGGCTAGATTGACTACGCCATTCATAAGCATGAGAGCGAAGAAGGTGACTTGAAAATCAAAAGCTTGCATGATAAACCAGTACTTTACGGTTTCCAGCAACCAGATTATGACCGACGTGAAGAAGATCATAAGGACACTGCGAAAGCTGCGCAATGACTCTAGACCTGATAGAAATCTGCGTAAGAACTGTAAAAGAGGGTTGGCGATTTTTTCAGGTAGTAGCCGGTCTCCGAACCATTTGGCCAGGCGGTAAAATTGGTCGGGAAAGGCGGCCATGATGAAGAATACAACCATTGCCAGAAAAAACGCTCCACTGGCAATAGTGACGATAGCCCGGACTCGGCCGTCGTCGTCTCCAGGAATGGGCGTCAAGGGCAGAGCAATAAAGACAAAGGCAAGCATCACCAGACCGTCAAAAACACGTTCGACGACGACAGTGGCTATGCTGGCGCTTATCGGGATATCCTCGCGCAAGCGCAGCACGTACGAACGCAACAATTCGCCGGCACGGAATGGAAAGATGTTATTGCCCATGTAGCCGATGACGACCACCGGGAAGAGGCGGGTAGTTGATACGCGTTTCAATGGGCGCAGCATATAACCCCAGCGCCAGGTGCGCGCCCAAACGGCTACAAAATAGACCAGTACGCTGGGGAACAGCCACCAGTAGTTTGCATTTCGTATGTTCAACCATACCCGGTCGAGGCTCAGACCTCTTAATGCCATCCAGACAAAGATGACGCTAATGAGGATGCCAAGCCAAAATTGCCACCGTTTCAATAAATGGATTCCTTCACGTATCCGATTTCTTTACTGATCTATACACGGCCGTTTCCTGCCTTACGCGATTCATTACAGGCTGAGACCATCGCTTATCTAACCCCCTTATTGTATCAAAGCCATTGTATGCGTCATATGTAGCGAGGGAGAGAATGGGCAAGGATGTCCAGCTCTATTGAAAGGTTAATAGTGCAAGGTGTGTTTTGCAATATAGTCGGCTTGCTCTATAATCTTTGCGTGTTCGGGGTGTGGCGCAGTCTGGCAGCGCGCTTCGTTCGGGTCGAAGAGGTCGCCG
>JAACFF010000456.1 GCA_009937635.1 Chloroflexota bacterium | reverse complement strand
GGCAACCATTTGTGTTTTGCCCCTGTTTATGGCTCCCCCTTTGTACATAATCTGGATCAAGGACGGCGCGAAGCCACGCTGGAGGATTTCCATAACTTCGTCAAGCTGACCTACATGAGTCCATATATCCACCATTCCGGCGGCACCGTGGTCGAGCCGACTGACGAACCAACGCACACGCGCCATCTTGACATGGTGTACAGCCACATCAAGTTCAGCGATAAGCCATTCATGGGGTCGGTCACATCCGCAGCCAACGCCGAAGACAGCATTCACATGGCGGAACTTTTATTTGGCGAACAAAAGATGAAGGAAAATCCGGCCATTATTGGATTGATCAACATTAGCAGCCCGCGCCGACTAGATGACCGCATGTTGGGTGCATTGAAAGCGTATGCCAAAGCAGGACAAGGCTTGATTATTACGCCGTTTATCCTTTCTGGTGCAATGGCTCCTGTTGCAATTGCGGGAACAGTCGCTCAACTCAATGCGGAAGCGCTGGCGGGCATCACCCTAACCCAAATGATCAATCCCGGCACACCCGTGATTTATGGCGCGTTCCAGACAAACATCGATTTGCAAAGTGGAGCGCCTATTTTTGGTTCCCCGGAAAGTCAGCTTGCCCTCTATGCCAGTGCCCAGCTTGCCCGCCACTACAACCTGCCTTTCCGCAGCGGTGGGATGTTCGCCAGCGGCAAAATCCCCGATGCCCAGGCGGCTTATGAATCGGCGCTGGTCATGTCAGCGACTATTCAGGCTCGCGTCAACTTTGTCCTCCACGCTGCCGGCTGGCTAGAAAACGGCTTAACGACCGGATACGAAAAGTTCATCCTCGACTGCGAGCTTTTGGGCATGTACCATAAGTATGTGCAGGGGCTTGATTTGTCCGAGGAGGGGCTGGCGCTTGATTCAATTCGAGAAGTTGAGGCAGGCGGCCATCATCTGGGCACGGCCCATACAATGAGGCATTTTCGCACGGCCTTTTATCGTGCTTCGTTATTTGACTACAACTCATTTGAACAATGGGCTGAAGAAGGGTCGCAAGATGTCGTGAAAATAGCAAACGCTGAGTGGAAACGGCAGCTAAAATCATACCAGGCACCACCCCTCGACACGGAAATTGACGAAGCGTTGCAGGCATTTATGGCCCAACGTAAAGCGGAAATCGAACCCGAATTTTAGATTAGCGATTTAAAGTCTGAACCAATCGAAAAGCGCAAATTGAAACTATGGCGACGTATCAAATTCTTTACTGGCATGACATACCGATTCAGGTGCGCAGCGGGCGGCGGCGCAATCGCGTGAGCATGGAACTGCCGCAGCGTTTTCAGGTGGCGATTGACAATGCGGCGATGGCGTCGAATCTCACCGGCACGGATGCCTATCTAGAAGCGTTTATGTGGAGTGAACCCATGGAGCGCAAAGGGTCGGGGGAAGAGGTGGTGCAGCAAGTGGTGGCAGAACTGAATGCTGCTTTCCCAAAGATCGATTGGCAAAAAACGGCAAAATCGATCAGTAAGTTATGACTGAACAGAATCCTCTAGTTATTTTTATGCCTGCCGGGCGGCGGGATCGGGTTGAACCGGGGAAAACGGTGCTGGATGCGGCGCGCCAGGTAGGGGTGGAGATTGAAAGTATTTGTGGAGGGCGGCTGACCTGTGGCAAATGTAAGGTGATAGTGGAGAACGGCCGTTTTGACAAACACGGCATCATATCAACCCTGACACACTTGAGCCAGCCCTCGACTGAAGAAACCGAACTCCTGCGCAAAATGGGCGAAAACGGCGACTGTCGCTTGTCCTGTGCCGCCCTCGTTGATGGAGATGTGTTAATCTTTGTGCCGGAAGAAAGCCGGGCGCATAAACAAGTCATCCGCAAATCGGCGACGGAGCGCGTCATTGAAGTCAACCCGGTGATACGCCAGATTTATGTGGAAGTTGAAACGGCCGAACTGGGCAAACATCGTGGTGATTGGGGGCGGCTACAGGATGCAATTGCAGAACAATGGGAATTAGAAAACCTAATGATTGATCTGTTTGTGCTGCGCAAATTGCAGGAGTTGCTACGTAAGGGCAAATGGAAAGTTACCGTCATTCTCTGGCACGAGCGGGAAGTGATTGATGTGATTCCCGGTTATTATGAGGGCATTTATGGGCTGGCGGTTGATATTGGCAGCACAACAATCGCCGCTCATTTGTGTGATTTGCGCACGGGCGATGTGCTGGCGACCGAGTCCACGATGAATCCGCAAGTCAGCTATGGCGAAGATTTGATGAGCCGTGTCTCCTACGCGATGATGCATAAAGATGGGCTGCGAAAGATGCATACGGCCGTAATTAACACCCTAAACAAAGTAGCGGCACGTGCCGCCAAGACAGCCGGTTTGCGCATCAGAGACATCCACGAAGCCGTCTTTGTTGGCAACACGACTATGATTCATATCTTTTTGGGCATCAATCCGCAAGAGCTGGGTGGTGCGCCTTTTGCACTGGCCAACAAGGATGCAGTTGACCTGAAGGCGCGGGAACTGGGACTGCATTTCCACAAAAGTGCGAACGCGCATGTGCTGCCTGCCGAAGCAGGGCACGTCGGTGCAGATAATGTGGCGGTTTTGATAGCAGAAGAACCATACGATCAGGATGAGATTGTGCTGACGGTGGATGTAGGCACGAACGCGGAAATAGTGCTCGGCAATCGAGAATGGCTTTTGAGCGCATCCAGCCCCACCGGCCCCGCTTTTGAAGGAGCGCAAATAATGTTTGGGATGCGTGCCGCGCCAGGCGCAATTGAGCGGGTGCGTATTGACGCGCAAACCAAAGTCGCCCGATTCCGCGTCATTGGCGAGGAACGGTGGTCGGATGAATGGCAGATTGGTCCGGATGCCACGCCGGAGACACAGCCGCGGTATTTGGCAGCAGGCATTTGTGGTTCGGGCATTATTGAGGTGGTGGCGGAGATGTTTGTTACGGGCATTCTTCAGCCTGACGGCCGTTTCAACCCCAATCATGATCATGCGCGCGTTCAGTGGCAAGATCAGATAGGGGCGTATGTGTTGACAACGGCTGAGGAGTCGGCTAGCGGCGAACCGATTTTGGTGACACAGCAGGATGTACGCAATATTCAATTGGCGAAGGCGGCTCTGTATGCAGGTTGTAAATTGTTGATGGATCGTGCGAGCATTCAGCAAGTAGACCGGATTGTGATGGCCGGTGCATTTGGCAGTTATATTGACCCAAAATATGCGATGATTTTGGGGTTGATTCCTGATTGTGAGCTGGAAAAGGTGACGGCCGTTGGCAATGCGGCGGGTGACGGCGCACGCATTGCACTGCTAAATCAGGAAAAGCGACTGAAGGCACAGGAGGTAGCCTATCTGGCACGGTATATTGAGACGGCCCTTGACCCGAAGTTTCAAGAGGAGTTTGTCAATGCAATCCACCTGCCCCATGCTCAGGATGTGTTTCCACATTTGGATGGGCTACTGCCAGTAGTGGAAAGGGCTGCTTCTGCGAAACGGCCGCGGCGGCGACGGCGGCGGCAATCGTTGGGCACGACGCCGTCTCGCCAAAGATAGACAAAATGGGTATTTTCTCAAGATGAATGGAGCGATGCATGATGAAACGAGAATGTAATGTTGGCCGCGACCGGGCAATGATTGAACCGCCTCAAGCGGCTCGGTTAAAAGAGCGGTCAGAGTCCTTAACCGCAAGTACAAATAGGGTAATTCAATGAGCGAAGACATGAACGAAGAAGATGAGATCATCCTTGAGGATTTGTCCACGGAAGAGTTGTATGAGTTGATGCATGAAGATTTATACGACGGTTATATTGATGAGATAGCGGAGGAAGTTAACGAAGCACTGTCTCGAGAGATTGCACCCTATGAAATATTAACCAAAGGCTTGGTGGCGGGCATGGATATTGTCGGCATCGATTTTCGTGACGGTATTTTGTTTGTGCCGGAAGTGTTAATGGCCGCCAAGGCGATGAAGGCGGGGATGGCGATATTACGGCCATTATTGGCCGAAACTGGCGCACCCTCAGTCGGCACGATGGTCATTGGCACCGTCAAAGGGGATATCCATGACATCGGCAAAAACCTGGTGGGGATGATGATGGAAGGAGCCGGCTTCGAAGTGATTGATATCGGCATCAATAATTCCGTTGACGATTACTTTGAGGCAATGAAGCAGCACAATCCAGATATCTTGGGGATGAGCGCGTTGTTGACTACCACCATGCCATATATGCGCGTAGTGATTCAGGCGCTGAAAGATGCCAATATTCGCCAGAATGTTACTGTCCTCGTCGGTGGTGCACCGCTCAATGATGCGTTTGCGGAAGATATTGAAGCGGACGCATATTGCCGAGATGCAGCCGTGGCTGTGGAAACTGCCAAAAAATTTATGGCGATCAAACGGGGAGAGATCTAATTGACGATTTGGTGACCCCGAATTCTCGATCGTATTTTAATCATGAATAGTTTTCTAGAAAGATTGCAATCTGAGCCATA
>JAACFF010000455.1 GCA_009937635.1 Chloroflexota bacterium | reverse complement strand
AGCGGGGTCAAGAACGCGATAAAAAAGATTGCTAATTGCTGCATCTTCGTCAAGAAAATTATCCAGACCAAGATGCTCGTCGAAATTGGTTTTTTCCATATGTTGGCGCACACGATAGCTTACGCGCACGAGGAATACATCTCCCCCTCTCTCTCGATAGGTACGTACGACGCTTTCCAACATATGGATTCCACTAAAGTCACAGTTATTGACATTATGCATGCGTAAAAGCAGAAAACGCTGTTCCGGATGTTGTGCGGCATGATCCAATATGAAGTCTTCAACGTAGTTGACCGCGCCGAAATAGAGCGTGCCCAGGATTTCGACTACGCCAAGCTGGGGGCAATGGTCGCGCTCGGGATCGTAGCCGAAATGTTTGAAAGTCTCATCAGGTGTGACGGCATGGACGCGGGGGGTACTGCTGCGCATGACATAGCGCATGAAAGAAAGCAAAATGCCAATCAATACGGCCGTTTCGATCTCCAGGAAGAGTGTCCCCAAGAAGGTTACAACCATGATCACTGCATCACCGGTGCTGCCGCGTAGGATACGGCGGATCTCCGCCTGATCGATCATGCGGTACGCTGTGACGATCAAAACAGCGGCCAACGCGGAACGTGGCAAATAGCTGGCGAATGGGCCTAACACCTGCATGGACACGAGGACAAAAAGGCTGGCCATAATGGCCGCCATGCGCGTCTTAGCACCGGCCCGAAAATTGACGGCCGTACGCGAAAAAGAGCCGGCAACGGGGTAGCCTGAAAAGAGCCCACTGAGAGCATTGGCCATACCCTGGCCGACGAATTCCTGATTGCTGTCCAATCTTTGGCGTGTCTGGGAGGCAACGGACTTGGAAATGGCAGTTGTTTCTACCAGGCCGATCGCGCCCACGGCAATCGCTCCCGTGATGAGGCTGCGGATTAGCTCCAAGTCAATAGACCGCAGATCGGACGGGGGAGGAAATCCGCTGGGTAAGCTGCCGATGACGGCCACGCCTTGCCGCCCCATATCCAACAGAAAGACAAGCAGGGAGGCAATCACCATGGCCATCAGTGCTGCGGGTAGGTTCGGGTTAATCCGGCGCATGATAACCAGAAAAATGACCGTTCCGATGCCGATCGCCGCCGTGAGCAGATGAGATTCCGGCACGTGAGTGACAATTCCCAAGGCAGTTTCCAATGTATTGTGCCCGGAAACGTTTAGACCCAATAGAGGGGCGATCTGTTTGATAAGGATGAGCACACCTGCGCCGCTTGCAAAGCCGACGATGACGGAATGGGAGACGAAGTTGACCAGTACACCTAGACGGGCCAGACCAAGAAATAACTGAAATAACCCAGCCATCAAGGCCAATACGGCAGCGGCCATAATGTACTCGGGCGTACCGGGAACGGCCGTGCTGGAGAGCGTTGAAAGAACGAGGAGCGAGATAGCGTTGGTAGGGCCGTTGTGAATCTGGTTGGAGGAGCCCCATAGCGCGCCGGCCAATCCTCCAATAACGGCTGCGTAGAGACCCATCTGCGGCGGCAACTCGGCAATCAGCGCGAAGGCAATAGCCTGAGGTAAAAGTATCACGGCCACCGTCAAGCCGGCCATCAGATCAGGACGTAAATTAACCCGCTCGTAACCGCGCAAGAGTCGTGCCGGTTCGGCCAAGTAGTGAGCCATCGGGCCAAGGACCGATTTGACACTAATCGATATGCTTTGATCTCCGGTGAAGGTAGAACTAGCCATACTTCAGTTTACGCCGACGATGTTGGCGCGTCAAGTCTCTTTTTGCGGCGGCGATGCAGTTATTTCTGGAGATTAGTCCAGTCAGTTGATAAGCGGAGTAAGCAGACGATTAGGCGGGGCGGCTAATTCGTCCGAGGACAAATTGGGTTGCACCACCTGTTGTCCCAGATATGGGCGGATTGGTGAAGAGATTAACAATGGTCTCAACGGCCGTCGGCACCGTATCAGCCAAATCCTGAATCCATCCCGCGATTTTATTATCGTCGGCGCCCATGGCCTGGCTAATTTCCATTTGTAATGATTGAACCAAACCAATGGCCTGGACCTGAACGCCTCTTGGCGCTTCTTGAACGACGAGTACCATCAGCGGCGTAAAAAGTGGGGCCAGATCACTGCCTGAGGTCGTCGTCTGCGAGCGGACCGATGCCTGTGCATCACGACCAAGAGCGACGCCAGAAGAGTCGCTTATGGTAGCGCTGATCTGATCTCCTTCGACGACGTTAATCGTTACATTTCCTGTGGCCGCTGCATAACCAACAGTGCGACTGAGGTCGTTGCGCGCCAAAAACTTCTGGCTCTCCTCCCTTTCACTCGCTATCGCCACCGATAGGCGGATAGTACTTAGGGAATAGGTGCGCTCTTTGTCCGCGTAGAGCTTAACGGTAACAGGCGCTCTAGATGTCGCACGCAAGGGGGTTAATAAAAAGCTCTCATAGTCCCCATCCCGATCCGGGTAGATCAGGATCCCTCTAAACGACTCTTCGATCTCAAAGTCACGCTTCGATGCCTGAATGTGTACATAAGCCAATATCGGCTTTCCAGGTTCGGTAAACTCAATCTGGACTTCTCTTTGCTCCACATCTTCCACGTCAATTACGTCGCCCGCTTCTGTCTCGAGCGGCAGATACTTGCTTAGACCCGGTCCACTTGCCTGGGGGACCATGACCAATACTTCAGTGGTCACCCCAGCCTGAACCGTGTTGGGCATTGCTGCTTCAAATCTACGGCTTTGTCTTGTCGGTTCAGGCGGCAAAAAGTTCTCAAGTCCTTTGCTTACTTCTTCAATACCACGGCTGGTGAATGCTCCCTCACGTGTATCGACAGGAGCCGGCATCAACTCAAGTGAATCAGGTTCAGGGCCGCTCTCGTAGAACTCTAGCCCGTCGTCAGCGCCGATTCCAGCGTGGCCTTCGCCGGCAAATTCACCGGTGACAATAGCCTTATCAGGCGGTGGCGGTGGCTGAGCCGGCGCACTTTCCGCCCTTTCAGCCGCCAGGCCTTGGCCGCCGAATAACAGGCCAACAGGGAAGTCGCCTGAGGCACACGCAATAGGGGTCTGTGACAAGTTCATGGAAGCGGCCGTTTCCAGCACGCGACTGCTCACCCAGCCCAGGATATCGGATACTTGGATTACGGTACCGCTTTCGTCTTGATGGATATCTCCTGCCAGGGCTTCGATCAGGTGGTAAGCGAAGATGCTCATCTCGTGGTCATCACGCGCGAAGGAGGACTCTGCTCCTGTAGAAGATAAAAGAATAGCTTGTCCTACACCTGCCGCAAGCCCGGCTGCTTGGCTGCCTGGCACAAAGATTGGCAAAGTATTAACTTCAGGCAGATTAGTAGGGAATGCTTCAGCCGCCAGAATTGATTCTTCGCCGAAGTCGAGACTCTGCGCATGACAGCAATCGAGCAGAAGCAACAAAGACCTGGAGTGAAGCCTGCTAAGCACGGCTGTAATCGTTTCAGCCTTGATGGCATAGGTACGTAAGAAGCGCAGCGACTGGACGTCGTAGGGGATGAGGTAGTATTGTCCAGTCATTAGATCCCTCAAACCGTGGCCGGCAAAATAAATTACGGCCGTGGCCTGGGGATCGGCTTGCACTTTTTCCTCCAACCATTGCAGGGCGAGCAAAATGTTTCCGTTTGTGGCCTGCTCCCCTGTTAGTAATTTAACGTTGCCAGGCTCGTAGCCACACAATTGGGGATCGAGCAGCACACGGTGGAAGGCCGTGACGTCTTTGGCGACCAAGGGTATATTCAACTCCGGCAGCTGGTTGGCATCAACGCCGATGATGAGTGCATATCCATGAGGGAAGTTGTTGTTCATGACGATTTCCTGAAATCAATCAGCAGATCCTGCAGTTTGAAAGTTGCCAACTTTTCCAACTGACCGTGGATCTTAGGTCTGTTTGAACATAGAAAGCTGGCAACTTTATTGCTTACAAAGAGGTAAGCTTGCAACCGGTCCGGTTTGGACAAGCAAAAATCCTACCGTACAAGGAGTATGGACTCAACGGCTCAGGATGCCGACAGCAATACGATTGGCTTCATCTGACGCTCGCTCTAGTTCTTCAAGGTCGATGTCTTTGGCCAATTCCAACGTGCCCGCAGCCAGGTAGGCTTCGGTCGCCGAGCGACCGGCATTGACCAGGGCTTCACGCCGAGCATCAGTCATATCAAACTCAGTGGTGCCGTACCCTTTGGCGGGCAGGTGTACGACCAGGTCACTAAAGGTATCGATCACCATTTTGTCTCGAGCCTGGGTGACTGTCTCCACCAAACCCTTAATGCGACCGACGGTACGTAAATCACCCAGAGCGGAGGAGCCACCTGCAACGGAAGGAGCGCCTTCTACCTCCAATGTTTCGTCAATGAGGAAACCGATGATGTTTTCGCTGCGCTTCTCTCCCATGACGGCCGTAACCGGTTCCTCGTCAGAAAGAAGCAACTCAATGGGGAAGTTGGACAGCAAGCCGCCATCCACGATTGCGTGATCAGTGAT
>JAACFF010000454.1 GCA_009937635.1 Chloroflexota bacterium | reverse complement strand
GGAGGCATGCTTTCTGTTTTGACGTAGCGGAGCTAGACGGCCGCGTTGTTGGTTTTCAATTTAGTACGCTGGTTAGAAGTGGGGCGCATTTGTCACGAATGACCGTTGCCCCGGCTTTTCAAGGTGGCGGGGTGGGGAGCACCTTATTGGTTAATGCCTTTGAACAGTACCGGCGTCAAGGAATCGAAACCATTACCTTAAATACCCAGTCTGACAATAGTAATTCCAGAGGACTTTATCAGCGCTTTGGTTTCCGGCCAAACGGGCAGCGGTTCCCCGTATGGGCAATAGAATTCTAGAAAGCGGATTGTGCGACGTTTCATTGATTGCTATGGAAGCGCCGCTGCGCACGATCTTAGGGCAACATCATCAACGTACATGCTGGTTACCCCATACCGTCCATTATTGAAAACGTCAAAGTAGACCTGAATTGTCGTATCGGCATAATGGGATAGATCGAAAGTATAGGGCAACCATCGCCCATCGCTGCGGCGAATGGTTAACAGCCGTTCCACTTCAATACCATTTTGATCAAGAATGGCTACAATTTGCGCATCACCATACTGAGCCGCATCTTCTTCACGCATGTCACGGGGATTGGTGGGAATGCTCAAGTAGGTCGGCTCAGAGCTAAGCGGATAGAGCCAAAAGCTAAGCGTCGCATCCGTGGCATCTACAGGGATGGCTACAGTTTGGATTGCGGATGAGTAGCTGAAGCGATTATGCAATCGATCCAGGATACCAAGGCGCATGGATCGATCTCCAGTACGGGCCTGATCCTTGCTATAACCTGCCGTATATTCAGTAATGGGTGTGTCCCATCCTGCATCGTCTTCGAAACTCTCATTGACAATGCCCTGCCAGCAGATGGGCGTAGCAGTAGGGGTCGGCGTATGTGTCGGAGTAGTTGTGGGTGTGGGGGTATCGGTTGGGGTTGCCGTGGGTGTGGCAGTAGGCGTCTGGGTAGGTGTATTTGTAGTTGTTGGGGTCAATGTGATTGTCGGCGTGTTGGTGGGCGTGCTGGTAGACGTCGACGTGGGGGTATTGGTGGCGGTCGCAGTCGACGTGGGGGTATTGGTAGTGGTAGGAGTCGGGGCTGGCGTGACAACCTGGCAAACCTCAAGAGAAACATCATCGACGTGCAAGGCGGTGACGCCATCCAAGCCATTGTTGAACACGCCAAAGTATATTTGAATCGTTTGGCCGTGATAGTGTGAGAGATCGAAGCTATAGGGCAACCATTGTTGGTCATCGCGGCGGATGGTCAACAATCGTTCTAGTTCGTCGCCATTGGCATCGAGTATCGCGACGATTTGCGCGTCGACTGAATCGGCTGCGTCTTCTTTTTTTATATTGAGTGGTGTGGGCGACAGATTAAGATCGGTGGGATCGCCGCTCAACGGATATAGCCAAAAATGTAACTGAGCGGATGTCACCTGGTCGGGTAGGGTAACGATCTGGCGCGCGGAAGAATAGCTGAAGCGGTTGAATAGCGGATCAAGGATCCCGATGCGCATGGATCGGTCTCCAGTACGCGCAACGGCCGTGGAGTAGCTGGCCGTAAACTCAGTCGTAGGGATAATCCAGTCACTGTCATTTTCGAAACTGCCGTTTACAATGCCCTCTTGACATTGTGTGGCGTACATATTGGCTACCAGCGGCAAATAAGATTGATCCGCAACTATGGCTGGGTCAGGTGGTGGAAGGGGTTGCGTTTGAGAGTAGGCGCCTGATACCAAGAGAGATGCAAGCACAATGATGGCAAGCAGTGTGGATACCAAGATAATGTTCCGTCTTTCTGTTCCAATTGCCATGACAAGACCTCCAAATTAAGCTGTTGCGACGTGAGCCATGTAAACAGTATAGCAGTCGCTGTCGCGCTGTTGACGTTCGTGGGGTAAACATAGCGTGAAAAGGGGGGTGATACTGTGACCAGCCAGGGGGACAGGGCAATTCAAAAGTCGTCTGCAGAAAGATGGTGGCACGAACCTCGTAAGTTAGTATAGTTTTGTTTATTCAATGGTTTTGTTTCTTTTGTCCTTTGTTTTTTTGCGGGAAACAATATCGATTATAGGAGGGAGTGGCGAGTGGCGAGAGATGTTGACCATGGACTAGTTATAGAATATATGTGCTGATCTTGTCAAATGGTTATTGTTGTTCAGCACGCATTTCCAACTTTGGAAAAACAGAGATCGGCGGGATGATACGGTTCGAACATTTCCAATTTTGAGGTAATATCTTAGGGATGCAGACTATCAGATAGTATGACAAGATACCCATAGCTAGCTACTAGAGAGGACAATGAACGATGAGCGAGATGACAACTATCGTGATCTTTGGCGCTTCAGGCGATCTGACACGGCGCAAACTGATACCGGCATTTTTCGATCTATATTTAAAGGAGCGGTTACCTGCCAACTGGCGTATCGTGGGTGTTTCGCGTAGCCCTCATTCTGATGATGAATTTCGCGATAAGATGAAGTTGGGCGTTAAGGAGTTTGCGCGATTTGCATTCGACGCAGAGCAGTGGGCCGCGTTTGCAGCCCATGTATCTTACCATGCAGGTAATTTGACCAACGAAGACGAGATGCGAGCGCTGGATCAGGCGTTACTTGCTCATGAAGGGGAAGAGGTTGCCAATCGCATGTATTACTTGAGCATCGCTCCGCGCCTTTATGAATCGGCCCTGGCCAATTTAGGGTGTACGGGAATGGTGGACGAAAGCGGGGGTTGGCGACGCGTCGTTATTGAAAAACCGTTCGGTCACGACCTGCCCTCGGCAAAGCTCCTTAATCATGCGGTACACCGGGTGCTTGACGAATCCCAGATATACCGCATCGACCATTATCTTGGCAAAGAAACGGTTCAGAATATCATGGTATTTCGCTTCGCTAATTCTCTATTTGAACCGGTCTGGAACCGTAACTACATTGATCATGTACAGATCACGGCTGCAGAGACGGTTGATGTGGGGCACAGAGCGGACTATTATGATGGGGTCGGGGTGGTACGTGACATGATGCAAAATCACATGTTGCAGTTGTTGGCTCTTGTGGCGGCGGAGCCACCTGCTTCATTTGAGGCTGATGCGCTGCGCAATGAAAAGGTAAAGGTGCTGCGTGCTGTAAGGAAGATGGAGCCCGAGGAAGTGGCAAGAAATAGTGTGCGCGGCCAATATCGTGCTTATCGAGACGCGGAGGGCGTTGCTCCATATTCTGAGACGGCTACCTACGCCGCCATACGTTTTTTCATAGATAACTGGCGCTGGCAAGGGGTGCCTTTTTACTTGCGATCAGGCAAGGCGATGGCCAAGAAATTCACCGAGATCACGATTTTTTTCAAGGAGCCACCGCATGTCATGTTCCCCTTACCGGCAAACGCCACTATCGCCAGGAACAGCCTTTCCATCTGTATTCAGCCGGACGAAGGGATTCATTTCTCTTTCCAGGCCAAGGTGCCGGATACGGCCGCGCGCATGAGAACGGTGAATATGGCCTTTCAGTATGAGACTGCCTTCGGTCCAACGGCTATCCCCGAAGCTTATGAACGCCTGCTGTTGGATATAATTAAAGGGGATGCATCCTTATTTAGCCGCGGCGACTCGATCGAGCTGGCCTGGAGTCTTATCGATCCCATACTGGAAGGGTGGAATTCCGATCATACGACCTCCATGGCATTTTTCTACGAGGCGGGAAGTTGGGGTCCAGTTGAAGCGGACCGGCTGCTGGCGCGGGATGGCGCAAAGTGGACCTCGGGCTGCCAGGTAGATGATTCGTAAGATCAGGTAGAAGGCCGGGCATCGTGGGGCGGTGTGTGGGGCAACGGCCGTTCCTCTTTCATTCCCACCTGAAGTATACGACGCATCTCGGCGTCAATGCGCACATCCGTCTCCAGCGGCGCGTGAGCTGCCAGCCGCCGTTCAACCTCGTCAAGAGCGCGTTTTTCCAGCGTTGGCTGGCCCGCCTTTGTCCAGCTATCTCGATTAGCTCGATCTACCACACCGCCCGGCAGGTACAGTTCTTGTGGCCAATAGGCCATCGTGTGGTCGGCCGTAATCATCTGCTGTTCAGGCAATAGGTCTCGCACCAGATCCAGGGTGGGCAAATCGGACACCGGCTTTGCGTCGCGCACAAAGGCCAGCGCCTGACCACACATCTCATCGTCAAAGACTAGTTTCGCCAGGCTAAACACCAGCACATAATCCAGCATCCCTGGCCCGGATACAGAATTTACTCCGGCCAAAGTGGCCAGAAGTGCGCTGCCAAACGTCTCCGCGCCAGCCTGGGCGTCGAGAAACTTGCTGTCACTTAAGGCCATGTACGCCTGCGTGGGCAACCCCAGCCATTTGGCCACGGCCACATAGGCCACGTCCAGGCGCAGCGCTTCGATGGCCGCCATAGGGGACGTGGCCGCTTTCATATGAAAAGCGGCCGGCGCGCCGCCAAAGAGCACGGGCGCGCCGGGTTTGACGATTTGGGCCATCGTCAAGCCGGCCAGCACATCAGCCGTGTGGAAAAC
>JAACFF010000453.1 GCA_009937635.1 Chloroflexota bacterium | reverse complement strand
GGCGAAAGACGGCCGTTCGCTGCCGCAGCCAGGGACGCAAAGTTTCCAGCCAGAAAGCGTCCGCTGCCCTGCGCAACTCATCGCCAGCAGCAGCGGGAACACCCTGGTGAAAATCGCCGTCAGGCACAACAGCCAGTACCGGCGCTGCCATCCGCTCGTATTCGGGGTTGCGCTCCAACCACACGTCCGCAAATATTACGTTCATCAACGCATCATCATGGGTATAGCGTAGTGTGCCATCTTCCTGGACCGCCACCTTTTCCATCGCGTTTGCTTCGACGGCCGTGTTCCAGATGGCTGCCAGTGACGGCCAGTCGACCTTAACGAAGGCTAAATAGGATTCTTTAGACTGCAAATCGGCTGCCGTTGGCCCGGCATTCGACATCACAGACCAGACGGGATCGCGGGCAAGATCAGGTTCGGGATCAAGCGGCGGAAATAGGGCGTCGAGAAAGATAATCGCTTCGACGCGATGGGGATAGTGGGCGGCAAATCGCGGCAGTTCCAAACCTGCGAAAGAGTGGCCGGCCAGGACCGCGCGCTCGATTTGCCAGGCATCCATGAAGCGGCGCATATCAGCAGCCAGTGTATCGAGGTCGTATCCGCCTGCAGGTCGTTGGGAACGGCCGTGCCCGCGTCTCGTCATCCCCAGAACACGGTATGAATTGGACAGCCGCGCGGCCAAGCCATCATAAATGCGTGCTGTATCGCCCAGCCCGGGAAAGAGTAAGATCGTCCTTCCTTCGCCGCCCCAATCAACTGTGTGCAGCCGTACGCCGGCTGAGTCAATAAACATTTCCTTAACTCCACCTCCAATTATATCATGAGTTAAAAACACCTGGCTCCCGGTACCCATCCCTTTACAACTGTAAAAATATCCCCCCAATATCCCCTGAGCGACGGCACAACATCACCAGTTATTTGGTACGCTGAGTTTACTTCACGGCCGCTCTATTGAGTAATCAATGGGAGTTCGTACAGCCGAAAAACCGAGATTCATGTTAAGAAGTTTTACGTCATCTGGAGGTGATCGAATGTTAGTTATGGGAACAAACAGGTGGGAAAGTGATATTCCCAAAGATATGTTGACTATGCAAGCCTTAAAATTCGGGGAAGACGTGAAATCTCAAGGAATTGCAGAACTACAACATTTTTTATTGGCCAACGAACAGAAGTTATTGTGGTGTACCTGGGAGACCGATGACCTGCCGGCGTTGGAAGCAGCATTTACCGTAATGAATCAACAATCGGGTCTAATTTCGGAGCTTACTCCAGTCGAGGACATGTACACAAAATAACAGTTCAATCTCCTGGTCAATAATTACAAATCTGTTTGTCAGTCATCGATGAAAAAGAGTTGGGCCTTCCAGAATCCGATTCAAACCCTACAGGTAGCCGCCCCCGAGAGGCATTCCTCGGGAAGTCATATTTATTGGCGTTTAATAATCACTAGCGTTTCATCGTCACTATAGGCCCCGATAACAGAGAAGCGGTCAACAGCGGCCAATATAGCGTCTATGTTGATGGCGAGTGGGGCCGGTCAAGCCAGTAATCGATCAACCTTCCCCCAAAAGGCACCCATACGGCCGTTGGTCCAAAAAGCATCATGGCAAACGTGACAATGACGATTCCCAAACTGCTGCCGTTAAAGTCATAGCTTCCGTCGGGGCCGACCGTAATTTGAAAGAAGGAAAGCCTTTCAGCTAGTACGCTCAGTGCTAACATTAGAAGCAGAACTGGCCACGGCTGGCGCAGCAGGGTCAGGTTTGCGCAGATGTTGAGCGCCCATAACGATCGAGTCTTCTTCTTAAAAGATAAAAGGAACAAACATCTTGGTTTGTTTCATGTATTCTCGATAGGCTTCGCCGAAGTATTGAATATTTTCATGTTCTTCTTTGCGGGCAGTAATTATCAAAAGTATGGTGATAATGGCGGCGAGCAATATGCCAATCCAGGATATATTTTTCAGCAGGAATCCCGTAGGGATGAACGAGACAGCCAGACAATGCCGAGGGTTGCTAACACATAAATGATGGCTTTGTAAAAAATTGGCATCTTACTTTTCCTGGCCGTTCAGATCAGCGAACAACCTGGGTTTTGCGGGTAGCCAGACGCCGCCCCCATCAACAGTGTGCAGCCTCTACACTGCCAACCTTGGCGCATGACCAACCGCTGGGTCCTCCTGCGGCAAGCGTTTCCACATTCGGTCCATGAGAACGAGCAGCAGAGTAACGACGGCCATCATCGCGATTAGGACGATCCAATCGAGATCAGGCAGAAAGGCGATTGCTGTATTGGCCGCGGCGTGGGCGATGCCGGCGACGAGAATACTGCCTTTGCTGCGATTGTAGAGCCAGGTAATGATGATGGAGGTCGGTACATGAATAGCGTAGAATTCAAACCAAAATGATATGGTAAAAACGGCTTGCCCCTCCGCAGCCCACAAAAAGAAGTGCCAGGGCACCCAGAAAAGCGCGACCACGAGCGCCGCTATCAAGGGGCTGGCGCGCGCCTGCAGACGGGGTCGGGCAAAGCCGCTCCAGCCGCTCTCTTCGCCGGTGCCGTTGAAGAAGAAGAACTGGTAAAGGAACTTGACCGCCACCAGGCCCAGCAGGGGCATGCCAGGAACCATGTTGCTCACCGCGGAAGCGGGCTGGCGGCCGAGGAAATCACTGGTGGCCACGGATAGCAGCATGATGCCGGGTATAAAAACAAGGGCCAGCAGGACCCAGCCGCCGGCGCCGCGCAGCTTGACGAGCGAGGCCATCATCGCACGCACGGCCGTGCCCCGCGAGTAGGCGGCGCTCACGATGTAGGCGACTGTCGGCGCCAACAGGAAGAAGGTGAACAGGGCCAATATGGGCGTGAAAGGCGCTCCTTGGAAAAAGTGAAGATGGGCCAGAAAGATCACTGTACAGGCGATCTGGGCCATGAAAAAAACGATCCAGCGCGCTCGATTGCGGCCCAGCTTCGGCCGACCTTGCCCGCTTTCCACGGCCGTTACTATCATGCCTGCCAGCGCCGGGGCGCAAGTGGCCACAAAGATCAGCGGCAGCAGCAAAAGCTGTTCATTTTGCAACACGGCGATATAGGAAAAGCCAAGTCCCCAGGTAATGGCGAAGGTAATGACATAGAAAGAACCGAGCGGTCTCTTACGTATCCATGCGCTAACTTGATTCACTTGCCCATCTCCTTGCCGGGCGGCTGCCAGACAGCCCCAGGCTCAGATAGCGGCGGGCAGCTCCCCGGTGGCTGCTCCACTTCACTCATTGTACCATATCTCGAAAATGATGATGTCATGATATACTGTTGAGAGCAGCAAAGGGAAAGAGCCATGAAAAAGTTAATACTGTTACTCGTAATTCTCGCTTCTGTTCTTGTGTTTAGCCCCAAGCCGGCTTATGCAGCCATCGGGCTGCAAGCATGGTGTATTGCTGAGGGCCAGACCTGGGATCCTGTTTCGTACACCTGTTTTGTAGCTGACACAGCCACGATCAACCTGTCTGCTGGGACGCTAACTGTCTTTTGGGGGGAGACCCTTCACAACAAGGGCACTATTAATAACATTGACGGCACCATCAATAATGAGGGCAGTATCAACAACGAAGGCACCATCAGAAATGACGGAACCATCATAAGTAAAGGCCACTACGGCCGACCTCCTCTCCTTTTCGATGTGCCGGAATATTGGGGCGTATTACGTGTTCACCCCAACGACGGTCCCATCTCCAAGGACGACCATCCGATCATCAATTTCGACGGCGAAATTAATAACAGCGGCACGATCGACAACAACAGCGGCATTATCAATATCGACCACGGCGCTATCAACAACGAAGGCACCATCAACAACGAGGGCACCATCGAGAATGAGGGCGCCGTGGACAACTACGGCACGCTCAACAACAGCAGCTTCGGCGCGATCGACAACAAATACGCCGGCAATATCTACAACGATGGCACGATCAACAACGACAGCGCTATCAATAACTGGGGCACCATCGACAACCATGCGGGCACCATTAACAACTACGGCGCTATCAACAACTTCTGTTCGAGCATCTATAAAGGCGCTTCGCCGGCCGGTCACCCCGCCGTTGATGCTTGTTTTGAGATATTTCTACCCTATGTGCAATGAAGGAATCTAGCAGTTTAGGTTATTGTTAAGATCGCAAAGAGTATTGTCATGGTCAAGAAGTCGTCTAAATACCGCCGCAAGAAAGCCAAACAGCGGCAACTACGGGCGCGTAAACGCTCACGGTCCAGCTGGGCCATGAGCTCCTTGAGCGCGCCTGGTCGCAAGAGGCTGAAGTCTAGATTGGAGGAATTGGGCCAGTGGCCGCTGTTGGAATGCCTGATTTCGCAGAGCTGGCGAGATACGACACAGCTCTGCCAGGTGGCGGTCGCCCGCCAATCACCCGCGACTGGCGAGGTTGTTGTGGGTGGTTTCATTGTTGATTTGGCCTGCCTGGGGGTCAAAAATGCTTTGACCAATCTATACCGATCAGCGGCCGAATACCGGCGCGAATATCGCCGGCATTTGATGGCTTCCCAA
>JAACFF010000452.1 GCA_009937635.1 Chloroflexota bacterium | reverse complement strand
TTGTGTTTGCTGTCATAGGCCTTTCGACGATGGGTTGCTCTAGGTCCAAAATTCAGCAGCAAGCCAACCTCATATCGAGTGGCGCGTAGGTAGTTCAGTAATTGGGCTTCATGCTGGGTCAACAACTGCGGTACTGCTTTTAGCTCAACGATAACTTTGTCATCTACGATTAGATCTGCGAAGTATTCTCCCATGACTATCCCGCGGTAATGGACATCGACCTTCTGTTGTTTGACGACGCTTAATCCGCTTTCCTGCAACTCATTTGCCATCGCATTTTCATGCACTTTTTCGAGGAAACCGTATCCCAAACGTGCATAAACACGGTTGTAAAACACGTTCAATATCAGATCCGTGAGCTCACCATACTTCAATATGCCATTTGAGCTCATCGCTTCTTCCCCCTCCGCGTTCATCCGCGCTCGTCCGCGTCCTATTCCTGCTCGAGTGAAAACACAGCATCGGCCGCCAGCCAGAATAGCTGCTCCCGTACTTCGGACAGCGACTGCCAGCCTCGATTATCCCACTCCGGCCCGCTCAGGTCATCTCCGGCGTAGAGGATCTGGCCGAAAGGAGCGCTCCTGAACTCGGCCACGGCCATCAGCCCAGCCGCTTCCATCTCTACCGCCAGGCAGCCTTCGTCCTTGCGGGCCTGGATCCTGGCCGGCGTCTCTCGATAGGGGGCGGCCGTGGTCCAGGTCTTACCCACCAGGTAGGGGAGGCCTCGATCGGTCAACAAATCGACCAGGCCTTTCAGAACCTGAGGGTTGGCTGTGACTTCTCGGGCCGGCGGCAGGTAATGGTAAGATGCCCCTTCATCGCGCACGGCGGCCGAGACCACCAGCAGTTGCCCGGCAGCGATATCCTTCTCCAGCACACCGCAGCCGCCGCAGGCGATGAAATGGCGGCCGCCGAAGGCGATGACCTCCTCAAGAAGCGCGGCTGACAGGGCCGATCCAATGCCCGGGTGGAAAAAAGCCAGGCGCTGTCCCCGGTACGAGATTTCATAAACGGGGTGGGGGCCATCCTCCCAGCGATTCTCCACGATCGTCGACGCATCATGCTCAGAGACGACCTTTTCGATCACGTCTGAAAAGAAACATACAACGCATTTTTCAGGCATATCTCGTTTCTTGATGATCCGGGTCGGTTCGACGAACGCTTCTTGCGTTGGATCATGCTCAAGGATTGGATAGGTCATCGACCGCTCGTATCTACTTCCTGAATGAACTGGATAAGGCCCTGGAAAAAGAGCTCCTGGTCGTCGTACATAGCCAAGTGGCTGCCGTTGGGGAGGTGGAGGTGATGGCCGTTTGGCATCTGTTCGGCCATCCAGGCCATGTGATCGGGGTCCATCGTATCATGTTGGGCGCCGATAACCAATGTTGCCGCCTCGATTTTGACCAGGTCGGCCGTGCGGTCCCACCCCAGCAATTTGCCGCTGGCGCCAAGTTCGGACGGTCCTTGCATCGGTACGTAGATATCGGCGTTGATGTGCTTGAAGGCCCGGTTCACCGGGTCCGGCCACTCTGCGGAAGGTAAGCGTAGCACGTGGTAGATGTAGTGATGCTCGACGAGTAACTCCATGTAGCGCGGATTCTCGTAATCCTCGGCTGCTTCATAGGCCTGGATCTCAGCCAAAACGGCCGGATCAATGCCCGGCATCAACACCTCGTGCGCATACTGATTGTATTTGGGGCTGCTGGCCATCATGTTGGAGATGATCAGGCCCTTAAGGTGCTGTTGATATTTCAGAGCGTATTCGATGGCCAGGATGCCGCCCCAGGAATGACCGTAAAGGTAGAAGTTGCCCCGATCTAGCTTCAACGCCTGGCGCACTTGCTCCAACTCGTCCACATAGTGGACTATCGTCACCAGTTCTGGCTCGTCCGGCTGGTCGCTGTAGTAGGAGCCCAGCTGATCGTAATAGTAATATTCGATGCCAGCCGCTGGGAAGTAGCTGTCGAAGGCCTCCAGGTACTCGTGCGTCGCGCCCGGCCCGCCGTGCAGGAGCAGCACCTTCATCGTCGGATGGTTGCCGATCCGCTTGGTCCAGACGCGAAAGGTCCCCTTGGACGTCTCGACGGGGACCATCTTCACGCCGCCGCTCAACACGTCGTCGCGGCCGGTGTAGTTCAGATACTCAACTGGGAGAGAAGTCGAGTCCTTCATAAAAGATCCTCCATGGATGGTAAACTGCCGGGGATTCAGCGCGAGCTGAAGCCTGGGTTCTGTGCGGAGAAGACAATCATGGCCCTCCAACTGACCTTTGGTTGTCATCCCCTACAGCTTAAAGGTCCCCGAGATAAAAATCAAGGGTCGATTTCATTATTAGGACTTGACAAATGATGTTTGATCTTTATACTATAAGTTGTAGTTAATGTAATTAACTATACTAAATGATATTAACCACGCGGAATCATGACTCAAGAAAAGCTTCTGACACCTAAACAAAGACGCGAACGTAACCGTCAAGAGATGATCGACAACATCCTCTCAATCGCCCGGGAAATGATGCGGGCCGATGGGGTAGCGGCGCTCAGTCTTAACGCCATCGCCCGTCGTTTGGGCATGACGACCCCGGCTCTCTACACCTACTTCGACAGCAAGCATGCCATCTACGACGCTTTGTTTAGACAAGGCTTTTTAGAGTTCGACCAAAGAATGCAGGCGGAGGTTCCAGAGAAGGAGACGCCATATGAGCAGGTGAAGGCTGCTATCGAGGGACACATGGCCTTCGCTCAAGAGAACCCCGATCTCTATCAGCTGATGATCCAGCGCCCGGTGCCTGGCTTTGTGCCTTCTGACGAGAGCATGTCCGTCAGCCTAAACAGCCTGCGAAAAAGCAGCGAATGGCTACAGCAGATTCTCGAAGAGGCGCAGGCCGGGCCGGAGATGCCCGTTGAGGAAGCTCGCGATTTACTCTTCGCCATGATGCAAGGATTGACTAATCTGCACCTGGCCAACAATCCTGATCTGCCCGTGGGCCAGGGGCGTTTTGGAAAGCTGCCGCCTCGAGCGGCCCAGTTATTTATCAACGCTATGAAGTCCGATAAGAGTTAGTCCGCTGGCAACCTCCCCGGTTACCAAAGCACAGAACAATGGAGAGCGAAATGTTGAAACTAGGAGATATCCTCGATTTTGGACCCCTCGGAATGAAGATGACTATCAAGAAGACGGCCGCCGAAACGGACGGCCGGTTGTTTGAGGTTGAGATGGAACTGGGGCCACGAACTGGAGGCACGCCAGTTCATACCCACCTCCAGGCCGTGGAAACATTCGAAGTCCTTCAAGGCCAGTTCGACCTTTTTGTGCGAGATGCCTGGAGAACGCTGGGCGAGGGCTAGACAGCATCTGTTGAAAAGGGGGTGCCCCACACCCTGTGCAACTCTAGTGCTGAAGTGACGCGGATCACTATGGCCTTCCAACCGGCGATGAAATACGACCAGTATTTTGAAAGGTTGCACAAGGCGGTAAACAACGGCGCTATCGAATCGCAAGACATGAATCTCAGGGCCATGTTGTATCTCTCGAGGTTGATGACAAGTTACCCGGACGAATTACGCTCCTTCAAACCACCTTGCACGGCCACGCGTGTCATGGCTTCGTTCGGCCGGTTGCTTGGCTATCAGGTTTAAGGAGGAATCCCATGACGGCGATATCTGTGACTAACCATGATCAGCGTTTTCAGAATTCGCTCAACATCCCAGGGCTGAAGCATGACGAGGCCGGTGTATCGGCGGCCGTCGAAGCCCAACGCCTGTTGGCGCTTATCGAATCGCTGGCTGATGACGACTGGGATCGACCCACCGATTGCAGTGAATGGACCGTGCGCGACATGGTGGCCCATCTTGCCGGGGCCGTGGCATCCCAGGCCAGTTGGACCGAGTTCAAGCGGCAAAATATGGGCATTCCTTATATGAAAGAGGTCGAGATGAAGATCGACGCGATTAACCGACGCCAGGTCGAGGATCGCGCCGGGGCGACCCATGAGGAATTAACGGCCGAGTTTCGGGAGAATGCTCCGAAGGCCGTCCGTACCCGGCAACGGCTGCCCTGGCCTGTCCGGCAGTTGTGCTTGCCGCTAGGACCGCCGCTGGGCTTCGCCTCTATTGGTTACGTGATGGACACTATTTTCACCCGCGACCAGTGGATGCACCGCCATGACATCGCGCTGGCCACCGGCCGGGAGATGGTCGTTAGCCCCGAACACGACGGCCGCATACAGGCCCTGGTCATCCGCGACCTGGGTCGCAAGTTGAAAGGGCAATTGCAGGGCCGGACGATCGACTTGCTGTTGACCGGCGAGGCCGGCGGTAACTTCCGCTTTGGCCCCGGCGGTCAGGCGGACGCAGTTATTGAGATGGATACATCGACCTTCAATCGCCTGGCGTCTGGCCGATTACCGGCCGAAGCCGCGTTGGCCCAGGCGACTGTCGAAGGGGATCAGGCCGTGGCGACCTGGTTCCTGAACCAGACTGATATACCGTACTAGACAATCATATGAGCGCGGAGTCTTAAGCAAACGCCGACCATCATCGCAACCCTTGTTCACGAGTCACTAGG
>JAACFF010000451.1 GCA_009937635.1 Chloroflexota bacterium | reverse complement strand
TTCAGCCCTTTTTGCCCTATTGGCTATTAGATCCTCGGCTATGCTTACACTGAGCCCAGCCTCCGTCCTGACAGCGGCCCTGCCATCACCGGCTAAGATTAGCCACGCCTTGCGAAGGCCAGCGACTTTTCGCAGTTGCCTAGGTCGAGGCAGCCTCCAGGTTTGCTCTTCTCAATGTCTGGGCGTTGATAGCCACAATAATCGTTGAGACCGACATGAAGATGGCTCCTAGGGCAGGTGGCATTATGAACCCAAACGGAGCAAGAATTCCGGCTGCCAGTGGAATCATAATTATGTTGTAGCCTGCACCCCACCAGATATTCTGTGTCTGCTTGCGGTAGCTGGCCAAACTGAGCTTCACGATTTTCACAACGTCCAGAGGATTGCTCTTCACCAATATGAGCCCGGCTGATTCAACCGCGACGTCAGTTCCGCTGCCAATCGCGATGCCAATGTCGGCGCGGGTAAGGGCCGGGGCATCGTTGACCCCGTCGCCCACCATGGCGACTCGTTTCCCCTGCTGTTGCAGCTCGATCACCTTTTGATCCTTGTCGGCCGGGAGAACTTCAGCAAAGTATTGGTCGATTCTCAACTCCTCAGCCACAGCTCTGGCCACGTCTTCGCTATCACCAGTGAGCATGGCTACTTCAATATCCATGTCATGAAGGGCACTAACGGCCAGCCCGCTTTCCTCACGCACAACATCGGCCAAAGCAAATGCTGCTACCACCTCTTGCTCTCGAACGAGATAAACGACGGACTGTCCTTTCGCCCCGGACTCTTGAGCGAAATTGATGAGATCTCCGGATCGTTCGGCCTCCAGGAACTCCAACAATCGCGGACCACCAACGTATACTGTCTGTCCGTCGTAAGTGGCCTTTACGCCCCTTCCCTTGAGGATTTCAAAGTCACTGACAGTCGGCAGATCGAGCTGTTGCTCTTCAGCTGACTGGCGTATCGCTCGGGCAATGGGGTGCTCGGAATCCCCCTCCACAGCGGCCGTAACTGCCAAGGCCTCGGCAGGCCGAAACCCATCGGCGCTGGCGGTACTGACCACGCCAATCTCGCCCTTGGTCAGCGTTCCCGTCTTGTCAAAGGTGATGATGTTCAGGTCCTTTGCTGTTTCTATTGCCTGCCGGTCGCGGATGAGGATCCCGTTTCTCGCACCTAACTCGGTTGTGTTGGCTATCACTAACGGAACCGCCAGACCCAAAGCGTGTGGGCAAGCAATGATTAGCACGGTGACTACAATAGCAACGACCTCTGCGGTAACGTCACCAAAGTAGATGGACCAGACCAGGCCGGCGATGAGAGCGGCGGCCAACGCAACATAGAACAGCAGCGACGCGGCGCGGTCGGCTAGGAGTTGCGTCTCCGATTTGCTTCGTTGCGCTTCGTCGACGAGTCGCATAATGCCTGAAAGCGCCGTGTCGTCTCCAACGGCCGTCACTTTTACCCGCAGACTACTATTGCCGGCGTTAACAGTTCCTGCAATTACAGATGAATCCACGATTTTGTCTACCGGCTTCGATTCGCCCGTGACCATCGCCTCATTTACTTCTGACTTACCTTCGACGACGACGCCATCAGCCGGAACACTTGCTCCAGGGCGGACAAGTGCAATGTCGCCTGTTTTCAGATGGCTAACGGGATGCTCTTCAATCCGGCCGTCCGCCATCACTACTTCGGCCGTATCCGGCAACAACTGTGCCAGCGCATCCAGCGCCCCAGATGCTTGGCGGACGCTGCGCATCTCCAGCCAGTGACCCAAGAGCATGATGTCAATCAGGGTCACCAATTCCCAGAAGAAATCTTCACCTAAATCCCAGAAGATTGTTGCCATGCTATAGAAGTAAGCGACGCTGATCGCCATTGATATGAGCGTCATCATGGCCGGCTTTCTTTCGCGTAATTCCCATGTCGCCATGCGCAGGAAAGGAAGACCGCCGTAGAAATAGATGATTGTTGACAGCACCGGCACGATGAGTTGGCTGCCGGGGAATTCAGGGGCAGTGTAACCAAGCCAGCTCTGTATGGCCGGGCTATAGATGAGCACGGGAATACTCAGGGCCAAACTTATCCAGAAGCGATTGCGGAACATGATTTCATGACCGGTATGGTCGTGGGCGCCATGCCCTTTGTGATCGTCGTGTTCAGCGTGCGCCCGGTGGTCATCGTGTTCAGCGTGCGCCATGTGATCCTCATGATCGGCGTGCGCCCGGTAATCAGCATGTTCAGCGTGCGCCTGGTGATCATCATATCCGGCGTGCGCTTCGTGGTCCTCATGGTCCGCGTGTCGCTGGTCTGTGCGTCTATCTGTTTCCAGATTACAAATCCGGCAGCAGGCGCAATTCTGTTCAGTTGTCAGTGTGTGATGAGTTTGCTCGCTCATGCTATGCTCCAAAGATTCATTCAATCTAGACATCGACTCGAATTTACCGGCTTATTGGAATGGCCGCCTATTCCTGAGTTTCCGGCCGACCCATACCAGAAGTATCACTGAACCTGCTCTCGAATTGTTTGCTCCCACTGAATGTTGCGAGTATCGTCGGGCCAGGTGCTCTTAATGTAGGTCAGAACCGCGGCTATCTCTTCGTCCGTCAGAACACCCTCAAAGGCGGGCATTTTGCTGAAACCGCCGATATTGTCTGGAAGACGGGCGCCGCCTAGCTCGATCGATTCAATAAGGACATCATCGCCGTGGTGCCAGGTGTGACCGCTGGCGTCGTGAGGTGGTGAACGGAAAGAGTTGTCTTCATTTTGCTTCTTCCAATCTGATTCGCCTTCGAGATTCTCTCCGTGACATTCGGCGCAATTATCTGTATACACTCGGCGTCCCAGCGCGATCTCATCCGCATCCAAAATGGGCAAAGGTGGAACTTTGGGGGTTGGCGTCCCGGCCGGTTCTGAAATGGACGGCATACCAGGCAGAATCGGCTCAGGCTGCATTGTTGCCGGAGGGCTGATACCATTAGCCGAACTCTGGCAGGCAACCGCCAATATCAAACCGCCCCCGAGAATAAACACCATAAACAAACGTTGTATCAAACTTCATACTTCCTGGTGAACGAGCAGTGTGCACCTGCTAACCAATTAAGCTTAATGAATCCACGCGTGATGGAACAGCGTGATATAGCGTAAGGAGCATAGGCCATTTGGCGGGGTCGCCGCCCAGAGCCGAGACGTGTAGTCGCCCTGAGCCTAGAGGGTGGTGTAGTCAGTAACTTCTACTTCGTCGTATGCCCGCAATCGCTCTCGGATGACGTGACAGTACTGTACATTAACGACCACAAGCACTCGAGCATCCGGATCGCGCCGGGCTACTTTCAGCACCTCTTCTGTGAGGTAGTCCGTGTGCATCTGCGCTACGCGTTCCGTGTTGCTCCCGGCCAACCGCCGGGTAGTAGTGTAGAGCAAGTTCGCCGAATGGTGACGCCAGCCTTGATTGATAGCATCGGGACCCGGAGCAGCACGCTGTAACGACCCAATCCAGTCACGGAGCCATTCAATAGCTCTTCCGCGCCAGCCGCCTGCTTCCGGTTTATCAAGCGGATGTCCGCCGCCAATAGGAACTACAACGATGTCGGTCTGGTGGGCCAGAGGTAATAACGCTTCCTGATACTCCGGCGGCAGGTCACCAAAACTTCTCTTCTGCCACTGTTCTTGCGTCATATCCAGGCACAGCAAGTCGGGGCTGATCCCTTCCACAAGGTCCAGGAGCGCCGATATATCGTAAGGGATCGGTTCCCGATGGAATTCGGCCAGTGTTCCCAGGACGGCAACTCGTGTACGCTTTTCTTCCGACATTCTTGTGTTTACTTTCCCGGTCTGCAACTTAGATTTTACGCTTCACTTCGGTTCAAAGGAACGGTAGAATCACGTGCTTTGGTCTACGTGATATCACCTAATGAAGCAGCTTGATCTTTCAAAGCATGGTCGTGATTGACTGCCCATAGAGCAGCTTCAGTGCGTGATGTTACTCCCAGCTTGCCATAGATATTACGCAAATGCGCTTCTACTGTACGCACGCTCAAGAAGAGGGACTGGGCAATGTCTTTGTTGGTATAACCCTGCGCGAGGAAGTTCAGCACCTCCCGTTCCCGCTCGGTGAGAGTGAAAGATGACTCTTCTTGGCCCACCTCTCCCCGGGCCAATGCCACCAACGCCCTGGTGGCCAATTCCTGTGGTAAGACTATCTCCCCTCGGCCGGCAGCAATAATACCTCGAGCCAGATCGCTGACAGCGGAATCACGGACGATGAAGCCCGTTGCGCCTTCTCGAAGCAAGCTGACAATTTCACCAAGATCATAGCTCTCTACCAGAAACAGCAACCCGCAGTCTGGTGTCGTGGCGCGAAGTTTGCGTACAAATTCTGTCTGCATAGTGGGGGTATCAACCAGAACAACTGCGGGCGAAGGAAGCTGAAAACCGGCGGTCTGCTCCAGATCGCCCGCGGCGCCCGCGACTGTTATTCCTGGTTGATCGCTCAAGAGCGCTTGCCAAGCAGCCCGATGTAGGTTGGACTTCGTGAAGACAAGCAAGTGTGTGGTCATCCTAGGGCCTCAGTAAAACATTGTGTCTCACGATG
>JAACFF010000095.1 GCA_009937635.1 Chloroflexota bacterium | reverse complement strand
AGAAGCACCAGTTCCCGAGCCTTGCCAGCCTTTCCATTGCCCTCAACAGAGTCGAAGTCCACACCAAGCCGGAAGCATAGAGTACGCAATTCGTCGAGGCTAAAATGCCTTAAAAGCAGTTCATATAATGCAACTACCGTCTTATCGTCGCTCATTTATTGGTTGAATACCCTTATTTAACGTTATTGAATGTTTAAACCGCCAGGCAGCATTGATACAATAACACAAAAATAATGAGATGTAAAACGATAGGCTCTCATCTTGGAAAGATCATCATCTCGCATCAATGTCTTATCCTGATAGCCGCGCCCGTAAACTCAAATGTGCACCTAGTGCGGGTCGGCATCTAGCTTAATAGATCATATCGCCGCGCACGAAGGCGGCCGTGTTGGGGTCTTGCGGTTGGGTGAAGAAGCTTTCCGTTTCAGCCACTTCCACAAGTTCGCCGGAGAGGAGCAAGCCTGCCCGATGCGCCAGACGGCGGGCTTGAAAGACGTTGTGGGTAACGATGACGACAGTGGTTCCATCCTCATCGTTGGTACGGCGCACGATCTCTTCGATGAGCTTGATGTTATAAGGGTCCAGGTTGGATGTGGGTTCGTCAAGCAACAAGATGTCCGGCTGCAAGACCAGGGCCCGGGCCAGGGCCACGCGCTGTGCTTCACCACCGGACAAAGTGTGCGCCTTCGCTTCCGCCAGGTCTTGCAGGCCTAATCGTCTCAATATTTGTGTCACATCTTCACGGCCGTTTTCGCGCCCACGGATATTCAAACCATAAGCGACATTGTCGATAACGGAACGGCGCAGCAAGTGGGGGTTCTGAAAGACCATCGTCACCCGGCGGCGCGTGTCCAAATCGGGCCATGTTTCAACGCAAGGACGGTTCTGATAGTCCAGCCTGCCAACGGTCGGCCGTTCCAGGAAGGCCAGCAGGCGCAGCAGCGTGCTCTTGCCCGCACCACTTGGGCCAACCAGGCCCAGGATTTCGCCCCGGCGCACTTGCAAGTGATCGACATCCAGCACGACACGGCCGTTGTACGCTTTTTGTACACCGCTTAGCTTGTATAATACGTCACCAGTAAACTCACTCATCATGATGTGCACGATGGAAAGTTGCCAACTTTCAGAAAAGTTGGCAACTTTGTGTAAATCTATTCCTGCTGCAAGCGCACGGCGACAAGATTGGCCGCAAACGCTAAGGCCAGGAGAATAACTCCCAAGGCTAGAGCCAACTCAAAATTTCCCTGGCGCGTCTCCAGAACGATGGCCGTGGTCATGACCCGTGTTTTGCCCTCAATATTACCGCCGACCAGCATCACCGCGCCGACTTCGCTGACAGCGGCGCCAAAGCCGGCAACCAAGCCCACAATAACGCCAAAACGGGCTTCGCTGAGGACGGTGCGCATCACTTGCCCTTCCGTCGCTCCCAGCGAACGCAACTGCAAACGCAATTCCGGGCGTACCGCATGCACGGCGGTCATGGTCACACCCATAACCAAGGGCAAAGCCAGTATTGTCTGGGCCAGAACCATAGCTTGGGGTGTAAATAACCAACCGAAGGGGCCTAGTATCCCTTGGCGTGAGAGCAGCAAGAACACAACCAATCCCACAACGACTGGTGGAAAACCCATGCCGGTATAGATAACGCTTTTCAGCCATCTTTCACCGCGAAATTCACGCAGTCCCAGCCAGGCGCCGGATGGTATGCCCAGCAGGGCGGCAAAAAGCAGCGCGGTTCCGCTGACCAATAAGGTCAGGCGTACGATCTCCCACAAGGCGGAATCGCCACTAAAAATGAGCCGGATCGCTTCAGCTAAAGCAGCAATCATAACTTAGTCGCAGTTGTTGAAAGTTGCCAACTTTTCTCCTTAACGCTAGATGAACGCAATGATTACCTATAAAAAGTTGCCAACTTTTTAGTTTTCTTCTTCATGATACCAGCAATGTAATTGGATGATACGACGCGTGGTTTCACTCACTTTCGCACGCTCATCAATCTGTAGGCCTACCAGCCACACGAGTTGCTCCCCTGCAACCACCAGGGGCCAACGGGTTCTCAACGCAGCCGGTAGCTTGCGATTGACCATCACATCTTGAATGGAGGCGGAACGGCCGTCCATCCCAAGAGGTTGGAAGCGTTCACCAGGCCGGCGCGATCTTATCTCCAGGGCAACGTGTTCCCCTACATCGACGAAGACGCGCCAGGAATCGCGATTATCGCGCACCGCCGTCAGATCCAGGCTGGACACCGTCGCCGCCAAATACCAACCATTTTCCAAAGCCACCTTGCCAGGAATAGACAGAACCCGCGACGTGTCTGGGGATAACTGCGGCTGGCTGGACGAAACCGGTTCTGGCCCAGCCGTCAATAGGAGATGGTCGTGCTGCACGCGCAAATGAAGCCCGCCAGGCAGCGTCGCTTTTGCTCCAGTCTCGCCTGATAGGCTAATTTTCTGGGCCAGTTCGATGGTACGAAAGGAAATGTCGGTGAGGGACGGCCGTAATTCCTTCACCGCCTTACGTAAAATGCGACGCCTGAGACTCAAGGGTAAATTTCGCCATAATTGCAAATCGAGACGCAGCCAATCTGGCTCTTGCTCGCGCAGGATCGAGCGCCACGCCAGTTCATTCTGATTCTCCAGCAGCGCTTCATCCGCCGCCACTACCTCGGCCAACTGCTGCAAATGTTGTTTGATCTGCGGGTTGAACCGGGCCAGATGGGGCAGTAATTCATGGCGCAGACGGTTGCGCAAGTAAGACGGATCAAGGTTCGTGTTATCGATCATGGGATCGAGATCATGGGCCTGGCAATACGCTTCGATGCTTTCGCGCGAGGTTGAAAGCAACGGCCGAACCAGTTTAATTTGCGGCGCGCCTGGCAGCGGGCTCACTTGGCGCATCCCGCGTAGACCTGTCAGACCGCTGCCGCGTAGTAAGTGCAGCAACAGTGTCTCCGCCTGATCGTCGGCATTGTGGGCCACAAGCACCGCCTCCGCTTGCAGCTCCCCGGCCAAGGAGGCAAAAAATCGGTAACGAGCATTGCGGCCCGCCTCCTCAATCGACCAACCTTGATCATGGGCTAAGCGGTTTATATCTACCTTTTTTTGGCGGCAAGGGATGTCCCAGGAAACGGCCGTGCGCATCACAAACTGCGCCTCCTCATCTGCCTGTGGCCTAAGACTGTGGTTCAGATGGGCGGCCGTCAAACAGCCGGGATCCAGCACGCGGTGCAGCACATGCAGCATGGACAGCGAATCCGGCCCGCCGGAAACGCCACCGATGATTCTGCTGCTGGAAGATAAGCCGGCCTGGATCAAACTTTTCATGACGGTCTGCTCCAGCTTATCTCTTTTCAAGCGATTGCCCGATTGTGGAATCACGATATCTTCTGAACCTTTGCAATAAAAAAATGGCCCGCAAGCGGGCCAGTCTCATAGGGCGGGTGGGAGTCGAACCCACACGGGAGTTATCCCGGCGGATTTTAAGTCCGCTGCGTCTGCCATTTCGCCACCGCCCCTCGAGGGAAAACAGTTGCCATCGAGTAGAGATTATTTTACCTCTGAACTAGAGGCGTAACAAGCACGGAGCAGAAAGATGAACTTGTTTCATAGTTCCTCGTATTGTTTCACATTCCTTTGAAATGAGCATTTCTTGACGCTCATCTGTGCGCTCAGTACAATCCGCCCCATGTCAGAAAATCAGGCTTCAACAAACTCCAAGCGACCTCTAGATTTGAATACAAACTATGGCGGGCAAGCGGTCATCGAAGGTGTGATGATGCGTGGTTCGCAGGCCCTGTCTGTCGCCGTACGCAACCCGGACGGCGATATCGTCGTGCATACCGAACCGCTGGACGCTCGCATCTATGGCGGCCGAATGGCTCGGGTTCCCTTTATTCGCGGCCTGACCCTGCTCTGGGACGCCTTGGGCTTGGGCATAAAATCGCTCATGTTTTCGGCCGAAGTAGCGTTAGAGGAGGAAGGTGAGGAGAAAGAAGAAGGGGAGGCCTCCAAGGTCTTTGAAGGTCCAGTGCAGTGGACCATGATCGCCCTCTCTCTAAGCTTGATGATCTTGATTTTTTTCGTCGTGCCCGCCTTTGTGGCCGGTCTCATCCAAGGCTGGATAGGACTTGTCGAGTCCCAATTTTGGGGCAATATTATCGAAGGCATTATCCGCCTTTCTTTGGTGGTTGGATATATCTGGATCATTGGCTTCATGGCTGATGTCAAACGACTTTACGGTTACCATGGTGCTGAGCATAAGACGATTAACGCCTATGAAGCGGGTGCGCCGCTGACGCCGGAGTCGGTGGCCCGCTTTCCGCTGCAACATCCCCGCTGCGGAACTGCTTTCTTATTAACAGTCGTCGTCATTTCGATCATCCTCTACAGCTTCCTGCCGGCCATGAGCATACCTATCCGTATTCTTTCGCGGCTGGCTTTGCTGCCTATTGTGGCCGGTATCGCCTATGAATTTTTGCGTTTTTCCGCATCACATCAAGACAATGCTTTCATTCGCTTGATCACAAAACCCAATCTGGCCTTACAAGGATTGACAACACGCGAACCTGAGATGGAAATGCTCGAGGTAGCGATCACCGCCTTTGAGCAGGTTGTCGCTTTCGAGCAAGGCCAACCGGTAGCGGATGAAACGCATGTTGTATCAAAGATTACGCCGATTACGCAGATTGAACAAGCTGAAAGCTGACAGCCGTCAGCTTTCAGTCATCAACATTTTGGTCGTGTCTATTTATTGACTTCAGCACAAAGTTGTGATTATCCCTTGGCAAAGAGACATTTTAGATAGGCGCCTTCTTTGAAAGTGACCGGATGATCGATAGGGTGACCTGTTCGCTCGATTTCCTGCAACGGCCGTTTTTCTGCGGCAGCAGCTTCATATACCACACGGAAGAATTCATTTGCAGACACACGGCTGGAACAAGATGCGGCAACCAAGGTCCCGCCCTTTCGCAAAACTCGAAGACCAAGGCGCGCCAGACGGCCGTACGCGATCAGCGCTCCGGCCACCTCATCCTGGCGCCGGGCGAACGCGGGTGGATCAAGAACAACCAGATCATAAGCACGACCTTGTTTAGCCAGTCGTTCCAGCAGGGCGAATGCGTCCCCTCTCAACATTTCATGCCGGGCGGCCGCCACCGCGGGAATATGATCATTGATCTCAAAATGACGCTTGGCCACATCCAAAGCGGGAAGGCTTATATCGAGACTAGTCACGTGGGTGGCCCCACCGCGCGCAGCATATAAAGAGAATCCACCTGTGTAAGAAAAGACGTTCAGAACGGACGCGCCGGAAGCCAGTCGTTCCACGCGCGCTCGATTCTCTCGCTGATCGAGGAAGAATCCGGTTTTCTGCCCGTGGATCGGATCGGTCTCGAACTGCAAACCATTTTCGACAAACCGTAGCGACCCTTGCGGAGAAGAGCCGTAAAGCAGCGCCCCATCATGCAGCCCAAAGAGCGCCCCGGTCTCGGTCTGTACCTGGCGGCTAAGGCGTAGGATTATGCGTTCGCCACCTATTTCGGCAATGAACGCGGCTAATAGTGGCTTTAAATGGCGCACCCAGGCCGGCGTGTAAAGCTTGAGAACAAAGCTGTTTTCATAGCGGTCAAGAACCAGCCCAGGCAGACTATCATTTTCACCATGGACCAGCCGGTAACCTGTTGTAGACGGCGGCAATGACGCTCGTCGCTGCTGTGCGGCGACCAGACGTCCCGCGAACCATTCCTCGTTGATCGGTGCAGGCCGGTCGTGCTGCAAGATGCGCACGCGGATGGGCGAGTGGGGATCATAAAGACCCACGGCGAGGAAACGGCCTTTGCGATCGAAGATCACTGCCAGATCGCCAGGCTGCCCCTCGTGGCTCAAACGTCGAATAGCCGAGGCAAACAGCCACGGGTGTCCGCCGCGAAGCGCACGCTCAGCCTCCGGGGCCACGCGGATGGCGACCCGTTTTTGTGATGGATCAGGTATGTTTGGGAACTGATTCATTACCATTGCGTCCAATTATCGTATGCTTCTCCATTCTAGCGTAGAATTAAAATCATTATGCAAAAAGTAACTGTTTCCATCCCGGCCACGACGGCCAATCTAGGACCTGGTTTCGATTGCCTGGGAATGGCCCTCAACTTACGCCACGAGGTGATGTTTTCCGTGCAACCCGCTCCAGGTCTATGCATCACCGCCAGCGGCGAAGATTCACAGTTGATCCCACGAGATGACAATAATCTGGTCTACCAGGCGAGCGAGATAATTTTTGAGCGTCTGAGTTGGCGGCCACCCGGTTTGCATATTGAGCAGTACAACAGCATTCCTATTGGCAGCGGGTTAGGTAGCAGCTCGTCGGCCGTATTGGCAGGCATGTTTGGCGCAAACGCCCTGGCCGGCGCGCCGCTAACTAAACGAGAGATTTTACAGATGGCCACGGATCTGGAAGGGCACCCTGATAACGTCGCTCCGGCCGTATTTGGTGGTCTGGTCCTCGGGGTGCAATCGCCTGACGGGCTGTTTGTCGAGCAAATAACGATTCCACCCCTACGCGTGGCAGTCGTCCTACCTGACTATCAATTATTGACGACTGACGCTCGCGCCGTTTTGCCCAGTCACGTCGCTATGAAAGACGCCATTTTCAATACCAGTCGCATTGGCTTGCTTATTCGCGCCCTGGAAAGCTGTGACTACGAAAAGTTACACGTCGCCATGGAAGATCGACTACATCAACCGTATCGGATTCTGCTTATCCCTGGTATGAAGGATGCTATCACAGCGGCGAGGACAGCGGGCGCGGCTGGGGTGGCTCTCAGTGGCGCGGGACCCAGTCTTATCGCCTTTGCTGCGCAACGACATCAAGAGATAGGAGAGGCGGCGGCGTTAGCCTTCAGCCGGGCCGGGTTTCCCAGCCGCACCTGGGTTCTGACTGTTGACACCAGGGGCTTGATAATCAGCTGATGGCGAAGCATGAAAGGGATGTTCAGCCCGATAAATCGTGGAAACGTCTCATTAACATAAAAATCTGGTATACTTGTTTCATCCTAGAAATTTCTTGGTAGGAGTAGTACGCATGGCCACCATTCTAGTAATTGACGATGATGAGCTCGTTTCGCGCACGTTGCAGCGGGCCTTGAAGATGTATGAACATCAGGTAATGACGGCTAGCAGCGGCATTGAAGGCCTGCAGCTAGCACGCCGGCATCGCCCTGATCTCTTTATCCTGGATATTATGATGCCTGGCGTGGACGGCTATCAGGTTTGCCGCCAAATTCGCGGCGATCCATTGCTTGAAGATTTACCCGTCCTCTTCCTGACAGCCAAGGCCAAGGATGAAGACAAAATCGAGGGCTTCCGTGCCGGCGCAGATGATTACCTGGTCAAGCCTTTCAACATGCAGGAATTGGAGTTGCGCGTGAAGGCGATCTTACGCCGGGCAATGCCACGCACGAAAGAACCAGAGGAAGTCACAGAAGTACGTATTGGCAATATTGTCCTGGACTGCCGTGCTTTTAAGATAACAACGCCCCACGGCACCTCACTGCTCACAAATGTACAGTTCGATCTGTTGTACCATTTGATGAGCCATGGCGATCAAGTTTTCAACAGCCAGCAATTGCTACAGGATGTTTGGGACTACCCGCGCGATACCGGCAGTCCCGAACTGGTCCGGGCACATATCAAGAATTTGCGAGAAAAGATTGAACCGTACCCCAGCGATCCTATCTATATAGTTACCATTCAGGGTCACGGTTATACTTTTTCCTCAGACAATACATAGATCTTCAGACCATGATGGGCGTGGTGTAGGCGGTATTGGTTATCGCCTTATTCCGCGCCCTTGTGGTATTTGGATACACAATTTTCCCGGAAACTTCGTCGTGACTGCCATTGGAGCAATAGCACTTCAGTTCCTGGGGAAATGACAGCTATGAGAAGTTATGATGATAGCCAGCAAGACACCCACTTACACGGCACACATTCTGGTCGTAGACGACGAGCCGGAAATCGCCGAGTCCCTGTCCGGCTTTTTGTATAAGAAAGAGGGGTATCACGTCGACGTTGTCAGCGACGGCCGCGAAGCGGTGCGCTTTCTGCAATCTTCGCTTGGCAGTGATATGGAGATCGATCTTGTGCTGCTGGATATGCGCATGCCGGGCATGTCGGGCCTCGATGTCCTTGATTGGATACGGAATCATCCGGACTTGCAGTATACGCGCGTCGTCCTGTTAACCGCTGCCGCTGGGAGCCAAGAAAAAGTGGAAGCGCTTTCCGCGGGCGCAGATGACTACATCACCAAACCGTACTACATGCAAGAGCTGTTGGCGCGTATTAAAACAATCTTGCGCACGCAACAATTGGAGAAACAACTTCAACAGCAAAGCCAGCAATTGGCCGCATTGAATAATATAGGCAAGACGGTCGCGGCGTCGCTGGAGGTAAGTGAGGTACTGGCGGCCGCCGTTAGTGGCGTCTACGAGATTCTTCGCGTGGAATTATCGGCCGTCTTTATGTTGGAAAGCGGCCGTTTACGCTGCCAACACCTTAGCCATTATAAAGATCAATATCATGCCCATGATCACCCTATCTTGAAACCCGGACAAGGTATCATTGGCATGACCTTCCGGGAACAGAAGCCATCTCTACTAAACCACCCGCAATCCGATCCCCGCTTCGATGCTGACTATGACGCTCCCCCCGGGTTTCAAGTGCGCTGCATGATCGTCACACCCCTGCTGGTTCGTGGCCGGCCCGTGGGCGTACTCAGCGCTTACAACAAACGTGAGTGTCCTTTCAATGACGTTGATCTAGATCTGTTCGCCTCCTTAGCCAGCTCAATCAGTGAAGCCGTCGAAAATGGATGGCTTTTCAATCGCATCCGCCTACGGCAACGAGAACTGTTAGAAAGTCGCAACACGTTGCAGGCGCTGATCGATGGTATCCCTCACCCCATCTATACCATCAACGATGAGTGGAGCCTGGTAGCTATTAACAAGAGCAAAACTGACGATCTTGACGCCACGCAGGATGCACTGGTAGGCCAGGTCTGTTATCGGGCCTTTTACGATCGTGAGCAACCTTGCCCGCATTGCCTGGTGGCCGAGACGCTAAACGGTGAACAGGCGCAAAACTGGACCGTACGATGGATCGGCGCCGATCATTTGCCGCGAGAATGGGAGGTGGATGCGTACCCAATTCCTGGCAGCCAGGCGAGTTCAGCACGGGTCGTTGTCGTCTGGCAAGATAGAACTGACGAACGTCGTCTGGAAAATTCGCTGATGCAAGCTGGAAAACTCGCTGCAATCGGACAATTGGCCGCCGGCGTTGCCCATGAGATCAATAACCCGTTAACAGTCGTAAATGCCAACGCCCAAATGTTAAAAATGGTGATGCAGAAAGAAGACGAAAACTTCGAACCGGTAGATCTGATCGCCCAGGCCGGGGAACGAGCGACCAAGGTTGTACGGGGATTGCTCGATTTTGCCAGGCAAGAACATTATTCCTTTACTCCAGGAAGCGTCAATATTTCAATTGAGGCTGCGCTTGACCTGGTCCGCTACCAACTGCATTCAACAGGCATTGAAGTTAAGCAAAAATTCGACGAGGAACTACCCTTAGTAGTCGCCAGTTGGGAACACATGAAAAGCGTCTGGCTAAACCTGCTTCTCAACGCGCGAGATGCGCTACAAGAAAAGGTAGCGGATCGTCGCATCGAGATCGTGACACGCGTGGGAGAAATCGCCGGCCAGCTCCAGATTGTGTTCCATGACAATGGCAAAGGCATGTCCCCGGCGGAGACTGCACACATTTTCGAACCGTTTTACACAACCAAGGAGCCGGGCAAGGGCACTGGCCTTGGCCTGGCAACCTGTCACCGCATAATCGAACAGCATGGTGGAGAGATCAATGTCGTTAGTGTGCCCAATGAAGGCACAACATTTATCGTACATTTGCCCATCGTTCGAGGACTCACTTCGTAAAGCGCCCAGCGGCCATCCAGGCAGATGTGCAAGTATTGAGTGAAGCAGCACCACCCATTTGAGAAGAATCATGAACCCCACCCGACCTAACGAAGTCATTCTAGGCGACATCTTGCGCCTTGCCTTGCCTCTAAAGACCACGATTGTAGGTGGTGCCAGCGAAGCACGACGCATTATCCGTTGGGTGGTCCTTCTCACCTCTTGGTCTGATTTAGGGGAACAGGTCAAGGAGGGAGATCTGGTGATTGTCCCCCTCCACCTGCAGGAACAACTTACCGTCTCTGACCTCTGCTCCAGGCTAGCCGCACTGGCCAAATTATCGATTGCTGCGGTTATCGTCTTTCGCAATGTGCCGCCTACAGTGGCTAGAAGCGCGGCAGACAGTAATCTGCCATTGATAATCACGCCACCAGAATTTACCGTACGCGAGGCCCACCAGACTATCGCCGCCTTGCTTGTCGACCGGCAACAGGCAACAAGCGAGCGGGCCATGCAGCTTTACCGGCGCTTGTCCGAAATGTCGCGCGAAGGTCAGGGTTTGCAGGCTATGACCGATGTGATGTCCAATCTGACAGGTAAAATCATTTTTGTGCAGGACAAACGATTGGAGGTCAAAGCTGAGAGCTGGCCCAGCGACACGACTGCAGATCAAGACCTGCTCCGGCGTGCGCTTAGAAAAAGGGAGCAGCTACCAGCCATACTGCGCAATCGCAAAGCGGCTGCCAGAGCCCGGCAAACCTATTGGCAGCAGATCCTGCCTGTGGAAAATATGGGACGGCTGATCAGCCCCATCGTTGCCGGTGACCGCGCGCGAGGGTACCTTTCCGTCATCGGCCCGGCCAGCAGCCTCGATCTTTTGGACAGCCTGACTGCGGAACATGGAGCGGCAGCATGCGCCCTGGAAATGGCCAAGGTCAAGGCGGTCAGTGAAGCAAGGAAATCGCTGCGGGGAGATTTTCTGGAAGGATTGCTAGCCGGCACACTTGCGCAAGAAGAAATCGATCGCCTTGCCGGTCGCCTGGATCACGACACGCGCCCACCACACGCCATCATGACCTTATCGTGGATTGGGGAGGAACCGCCTTCCCTGCGGCGTCTGGAGACCACCGTCAACTGGCTGCTGAATCATCACATCTATCCGGCCTTGGTCCATGATTACGGAGGACAGTACTTGTGTGTGTTCCAGGCACTGAAAGATCCCGACAGCCTAGAAACGGCCCATGAATTAGGCCGCCGCCTCTTAGAACAGCTTGAGGTGGAATTCCCCGATAAGCGCTTGATCGGTGGCATTAGTGGTCCAGCAGAAACGCTCGCCGACTGGCCTCGTGTCTACCGTGAAGCGATTCAAGCCATGGACGTAGGAGAACGTCTACAGCTTGGCAATCAAATCGTGGAATTCAATAGCCTGGGTGTTTACCAACTGCTATGTGAGCTGGAGGGCATACCTGCTGTGCAACGTTTTGCGACACAGGTCATTGGCCCACTGATCAAGTACGATAGCGACCACCGGGGAAGCCTTGTACAGACGTTGGAAGCTTATTTCAATCATCATGGAAACATCAGCAGGACGGCCGAATCCCTTTTCGTGCATCGCAATACGCTTCTCTACCGCATGGAGCGTATCCAGGAATTAACCGGCCAGGATCTGAACAACGCCGATATGCGCTTGGCCCTGCACCTCTCGCTAAAGCTATGGCAACTGCGTCCCCAAGCGGCAAACTTATCCTAACGCTGCGCAGAAGAATTTGTACATTTTTCACGATTCCGCCTTGAAAACATTCTGATAATTTAGCCGTAGAATTGCCTTTTGTATTGATCTATACTTTGGGAGGCTTGCGCTGAAATGCGCGGTTCAGTGGGAAATAGTGGGAACCAAAAGGGTGACTGTGAAGTCACCCTTTTGGCTTCAAGCAAGCCATGAGGAGCCTGGTTTCTGGGAATAGTTGTGCACATCTAACAAGTTCCGTGTACAATCGTAGTGTAGTTTATATGTGGCCCACAGGAATGCTACCAACTATACTACGAGTCATTAATGGACTTCGAGCACATTGAGATAGCTTGGATGAAACTTACAAACAACAGCCTCGTTCTTATTATTAGCCTTTTGAGCCTTGTCCTTATTGTAGATAAGGACGCGACAGTCGTTGGGTGAAAGACGAGTGCCTAGAGCAAGCATCGTAAACAAGAAACCGCCCAACTGGGCGGTTTTTTTTGTTGGCCAATAGCATTGGTAGATTATTGGTCTGATTGATTGCCATTACGCAATAGAAGAGGAGCAAGCTTATGAGTGAGAAGAAGACCGGAGGACAAATCATTTGGGAAAGTCTGATGCACGAAGGAGTGGATGTGGTGTTCGGCATCACGGGTGGGGCCATACTTCCCACTTATGATGACTTGAGCAAGTACAACTATCCGATTCATGCTATTGTGACTACGCACGAACAGGGTGCAGCGCACATGGCTGACGGCTACGCGCGGGCAACCGGCAAGGTAGGTGTGGCTATGGTCACGTCCGGACCAGGGGCCACCAACCTAATCACAGGGTTGGCCACGGCGCATATGGACTCAACGCCTATGGTAGCAATCACGGGCCAGGTACCTACAAGCTTGCTTGGCCGCGACGGGTTCCAGGAGTCGGATGTTTTCGGCATCAGCATGCCTGTCACCAAGCACAACTATTTGATCACAGATATCCGCGATCTGCCAATGGCGCTCAAGGAAGCGTTCTACATCGCCAGAACGGGCCGCCCCGGTCCAGTGTTGGTTGACATTTGTAAGGATGTTCAACAAGCCAGCATTGAATGGGAGTATCCGACAGATGTGAATATGCCCGGGTATAGGCCAAACCTAAATGCCCCCGATGCCGCGTCTGTGGCCCGCGCGGTACGATTGTTGAATGAAGCAGACAAACCACTGATCGTGGCTGGACAAGGGGTATCTATCGCCAAAGCGGAAGCAGAGCTACGGCAGCTAGCCGAATTGGCAAACATTCCTGTGGCCACCAGCCTATTGGGCATTGGCTGTTTTCCGGCTACGCATCCGCTGGCCGTCAGTTGGGGCGGCATGCATGGCGCAGCCCATACTAACTACGCTATGCAGGAATGCGATGTAATGCTGGCTATTGGCGCCAGATTAGACGATCGTTTGACGGGCGCGTTTGCAACTTTCGCTCCCAAGGCAAAAATAATCCATGTAGATCTTGACCCCTCCGAGATGGGAAAGAACCTGACTATCGACACACCTGTGGTCGGCGATGCTTTGCTTACCTTGCGCGAAATGTTACCCCAGATCCAGGCTAACGAGCACCCCACCTGGTTGGCACAGATTGAGGAGTGGAAAGCGGAAAGCAGCGAGCGGGATATCCTCTCCCAGGAAATCGATGACTTGATTGCGCCGCAAATTATGCGCGAATTATGGCTGGCTACCAATGAAGGTGACTGTACAGTTGTCACTGATGTTGGCCAGCATCAGATGTGGGAAGCGCAGTATTTCCCCCATACTAAACGACGCAGTCTATTGACTTCCGGCGGCCTGGGGACAATGGGTTATGCTTTGCCGGCCGCTATTGGGGCACAGATCGGCCACCCAGAAGAAGAAGTGTGGGTTATTGCCGGTGATGGCGGTTTTCAAATGACGATGCCGGAGTTGTCCACAGTTATGCAAGAGAGATTGCCCATCAAAATGGCTATAATCAATAATGGGTACCTGGGCATGGTGCGCCAGTGGCAAGACATCTTCTACAACAAACGCTATTCAGGTACGCCTTTGTTTAATCCCGATTTCGTTAAGATAGCGGAGGCGTATGGCATCTCTGGCCGTGCCGTCACCGAGAAAGAGGATGTTTACGAAGCCATCAAGGAGGCCCAAGCGACCAATGGCCCGTTTTTGATTGACTTCCAGGTAGATGAGCTAACGAATGTATTCCCCATGGTTGCCGCAGGTGGCAGCAATGTCGATATGATACGCCGTCCCCGGCCGGCAACGGAGGTAGAGGATTAATGGCAACGTCAAATAACAACCGTCACACGATGATCGCCTGGGTTGAAGACAAACCTGGTGTCCTGAACCGCGTCTCTGGTCTTTTTGGACGGCGCAATTTTAATATTGAGAGCCTGACCGTGGGCCACACTGAAAAACCTGGCGTTAGCCGTATGACCTTCGTGGTAAACGGCGACGAACGTGATGTACAACAAGTGAGCATGCAGCTGTACAAGCTCATTAATGTCCTAGAGGTCCAAGATGTGACCGGCGAGCCGCGTGTTGAATATGAGTTGGCCCTCATCCGGGTTCGAGCAAATAGCAGCACACGGGGGGAGATCATGCAGCTGGTTGACATTTACCGCGCAGACGTCGTAGATGTCGATATCAGCACAGTGATTATCCGCATCCTCGCTAAGGAAGAACGCGTGGACGGTTTACTGAGGCTGCTCGATCAGTTCGGTATCGAGGAAATGGTACGTACAGGGCGCGTAGCGATGATACGTGGCAGTCGCGTTGCACAACAACCGCCGAAAGGGGTCGTGGAAGGCAACGGCCGTCCTGGTTGATAGTAATCAGAGGAAGCAGTATGAGGGTTAATGGTAGCATTGACCCTCATCTTAATTTATGGGGGAGCCAACGTGCGCAGCAGCGCACTACAAATATTGTAAAGCAACCTTTCCAGGTTGCGATCAAGCTAGAAAGCTTGATTTACGAAGGAGAATTGTTTTGGCAAACATCTATTATGAAAAGGATGCAGACTTGGGTCTGCTGGAAGGAAAGAAGATCGCTGTTGTTGGCTATGGCAGCCAGGGTCGTGCACATGCCCTCAACCTGAAGGATTCCGGCATGGATGTGCGGGTGGGACTCTATGAAGGAAGCCAATCCTGGCCAAAGGCTGAAGCTGACGGCTTGAACGTGAAAACGACGGCCGATGCGTGTAATGAGGCAGAACTTATCATGATTCTAGCCCCAGACACGAAGCAACCAGCCATTTATCGCCAGTCTATTGCCCCAGCCTTGGTACCTGGCAAGACCTTAATGTTCAGCCATGGCTTTAACATCCGATATGGCCAGATCATACCACCTAGTTCTGTAGATGTAAGCATGGTCGCCCCGAAGGCGCCGGGGCATAGGGTGCGCGAACTCTTCGAAGATGGCGTAGGCACACCCGGGTTGGTGGCTGTCCATCAAAATGCCAGTGGGCAGGCGCTTGAACTGGCCCTCGCATATGCCAAAGGTATAGGCTGTACTCGCGCGGGAACTATTGAGACATCATTCACAGAAGAGACAGAGACGGATCTATTTGGGGAACAAGCTGTGCTCTGTGGCGGCGTTAGCGCCCTGGTAGAAGCAAGCTTTAACACCTTGGTAGAAGCAGGTTACCAACCAGAGATTGCCTACTTCGAATGTTTGCATGAATTAAAATTGATTGTGGACCTGATGTATCAGGGCGGGTTGAGCTATATGCGCTACAGTATCAGCGATACGGCCGAACATGGAGATTACACGGCGGGGCCAAAGATCGTAACCGATGAGACCAAACAGGCGATGAAACAGATCCTGGCTGATATCCAGTCTGGCGCCTACGCCGAAGGTTGGATTGATGAAAACCATGAAGGGCGTCCCTGGTTTAACGAACATCGTGCCGAAGCACGCCATACACAAATTGAGGAAGTCGGCAAAGAGCTGCGAGGGATGATGCCATGGCTGGATGCGAAAGTTATAGAGTAAGTCGGGTAGTAGTACAGTATGATAAGCAATATTAAGAATCAAAGATTGCACATATTGAGGTGAATGAATTCTTGCGGCCAGTGAGCAAACAGGTTAACGGACGATTTACCAAACCACATTATCAAGAGGAGAAGGTAAGATGGATGAAAATGGGGTTCGCAACAAAGAGACGCTACTGATTTTTGACACGACGCTGCGTGATGGGGAGCAATCACCGGGGGCTACACTCAACGTCGACGAAAAAGTGGAAATTGCTCGCCAGCTTTCTCGTCTTGGTGTGGATATTTGTGAGGCCGGTTTTCCCATTGCGTCGCCTGGAGATTTCGAAGCAGTGCGCCGCGTGGCGGAAGAAGTTGGCCCCCTGCTCGAAGGGCGCAAGAGTGGCCAGCCAATGGTCATCACGGGCCTGGCCCGAGCCAACCGTGAAGATATCCAACGCGCTTATGATGCGATTAAAGTCGCGCCACGTCACCGCATCCACACCTTTCTAGCCACCAGTGATATCCATCTCAAACATAAGCTCAAGATTGACCGCGAGGAATGTATTGACCAGGTCATTGAGAGTGTTTCATTCGCCAGAAGCTTGTGCGATGATGTGGAGTTTTCGCCCGAGGATGCGGGGCGCTCGGACCCCGATTTCCTGGTGCAAGTGCTGGAGCAAGCCGTTAAGGCAGGCGCAACGACGCTCAATATTCCGGATACGGTGGGCTATACAACTCCCGAAGAATTCGGCTGGCTAATGAAATACTTAATCGAAAACACACCTGGTGCGGACAACGTGGTATGGTCCACGCACTGCCACGATGATTTGGGCATGGCCACGGCCAACACCCTGGCCGGCGTGCATGCCGGTGCGCGGCAGGTTGAGGTTACTATTAATGGCATCGGAGAAAGAGCTGGTAACACGTCGTTAGAAGAGATAGCCATGTCCATAAAAACGCGACCCAACCAGTTTGATGTTGAAACGAATATTGATAGCACGCAGATTGTACGCACCAGCTATATGGTCAGCACATACACAGGTATGGTCGTTCAACCTAACAAGGCCATTGTCGGCGCGAACGCCTTTGCCCATGAGGCCGGTATTCACCAGGATGGGATGCTCAAAAACCAACAGACGTATGAGATCATGCGACCAGAAACAGTTGGCCTGCACGCTTCACGCCTGGTTTTGGGCAAGCTTTCCGGGCGTCACGCTTTCCGGGTACGCCTGGAAGAGATGGGTTACGATAACCTAACACCGGAAGAGATCAACGTTGCCTTCAAG
>JAACFF010000450.1 GCA_009937635.1 Chloroflexota bacterium | reverse complement strand
TCTGGCTAAATCCGGCCATTATGAGGAGCAATAGCGCGACAAAAAACCCAAAAAACCAACGTTGCTGAGACATATCAAACTCCAAACAATCCTTCTTCCCCTTATTATTATCGCAAAAAAGTTTACTAGATGCTCGAATTCGCTGGCACCATTTCAGGCCGCATGAATAGGCTCTTGCCAGGAACCGCCAAGCTGTCTACTTTTATTGTTCTGGGTAAGGCTTTTTTTTTAGCTCAGATGCCATTCTCGGCCGCAATTCTGCCCGATTCTACGGCCGTTTCCAGCGCTGCATGATCCCGTCCCGTTTGGTTGGCATAAGCAACGGCGAAATCGGCTATTGCCTTGGCGAATGTGTCGTTATCCCGTTTTTGCCAGCCATCAAAGCAATCTGCCCTGCTGCATCGGCCGGATTTCCCCCGGATCTGCACCCACGATTTCCTTAAACCGGTTACAGGTCAGTGGCGCGAACCCGGCATAATCGTCGTTGAAATAACCATAAACAGTTTTGACCTGATCCAGATGAGGCTGTAGGTTCTGCCACCATTTTCCCAGTTCAGCCGTTCTGTCCAGCATTTGCCGATCTTTGCCGGGAAAACGCCCTCGCGGTCCAAGAAATCGCAGGTATAGAAAATCAGTGGTACGTGCTATGCGTCGCGGCATATAGATATAGTCCACAGCAGCCCAGCATAAATGGTGTGTCTGCAAGAGGACGGTCGTTTCCGGTTTGTCCCACGAGCGATGCCGAAATTCCACCACATAACGCAAATCCTGTGGTAATTGTGGTAGGAAATGAATCAAAGCGCTGACTTCCGCCATGCTAAAATCTGGCGGGAACTGTAACAGGATCGGGCCCAATTTATCCCCTAGCAAACGCATGCGCTCCAGGAATTCGGCTGTTAACCCATCCGCATCCACCAGTCGCCTTTCATGGGTGACGATACGCGGCATCTTGGGACAGATCTTAAAATCAACTGGGGTGACGCTTGCCCATCGCTGAACGGCCGTCTCTGATGGCGTGCCGTAAAATGTAGAGTCCATTTCCAATGCGTTGAGACGTTCGGCATAGTAGGTCAAGTGCAGGCGCGCCGGTAAGCCGTCGGGATAAAAAGGCCCGATCCATTGCTTGTAATTAAACCCCATTGTCCCCAGATACCAATCAACCATAGAATAGGAGGTCGTTTGCCAATGAGTGGAAATCGCCTATGTTACTACTCCCGTTCAGATAAAATGCGATCTAGCGGATTATCATCCTCATCAGTATAAGTCTTGCGTGTTTTGCCACCGCTCTTAGGGTCGTCGACAAGCCCCATCTCGTACAGGTGCTCCATGAGCCGTGCCGCTCTTGGATACCCTAGCCGCAGCCGGCGCTGTAAAAACGAAGCGGAAAGATGATCGTTTTTCTTAGCCAGTTCGATGGCTGATTCCAGTAGCGTGTCTGTTTCGTCAAGCAGGGCATACTTGGCGATCAGATTTTCCCATGGCGCATCAGCAGCGACATGTTCTGGTCTCATCTTCTTCCAGAAAGTCACAAGCTGCTCTACTTCGGTGTCGGTGACAAATACTCCTTGAATGCGCATGGGACCACTGGCATCCGGAGCGAGGAAAAGCATGTCCCCCCGCCCGAGCAATTGTTCCGCTCCTACTGAATCGAGCACAACACGTGAATCAGTACCCGAGGCGACGGCGAAGGAGAGCCTGGCCGGGAAGTTGGCTTTAATCAGCCCTGTAATGACATCCGTTGACGGCCGTTGCGTGGCCACTACCAGGTGAATCCCCGTGGCTCGTGCCATCTGTGCCAGGCGACACAGTGTGCGCTCCACGTCCCCTGGATACATATACATCAGATCGGCCAATTCGTCGATGAACACGACAATATGGGGCAACGGATCTGCATCGACATCCTGTTCGCGTTTTCTACGATTATAACCGTTTAGATTACGTGCTCCCGCCTGCGCAAATGTCTCATAACGGCGGTCCATTTCGGCTGTGAGCCAACGCAGCACGCCAACCGCACGATCCGCGTCTACCTCGACCTTGCCAATTAAATGCGGCAGGCCGTTAAAGCGGATCAACTCAACCTTCTTTGGGTCAATCATAATCAGCTGCAATTGCTCAGGCGTATTGTTGAAAACCAGACAGGATACAAAAGAGTTGATACTGACCGACTTACCAGATCCAGTTGTGCCCGCTATGAGCAGATGGGGTAGCTTCGCCAGGTCGATCGCCACAGTTTCCCCGGAGACATCCCTCCCCAGCCCAACCGCCAGGGCAGCCTTCAATTTTGTGAATTCCTCTGATTCAATAACATCTCGCAGTCGAACCAGATTTACATGATCGTTAGGAACCTCGATACCTACGACACCCCGTCCGGGAATAGGAGCCTGAATGCGCAATCGAGGGGCCGCCAGCGCGAGTGCCAGGTCTCGCCGCAGCGAGGCGATCTGGCCGATCCGCACCTTGTGTTGTTTTACCTCTCCATCAGGGCCGATGCGCTCGACGTAACCTGGCAATACACCATACTGAGTTACAGCCGGCCCACGGCGAACCTGTGTAACTTCGGCTGGGATACCGAAATCGGCCAGCGTGCGCTCAATCGTTTCCTTCTTGTATGCGATTTCGCTGTCGTCAAGGCTGCTGCTTGTGCCTTTTCCCAGCAGCGTCACAGGTGGTAGGCGCCGGTCGCGATGCTTCCTGGCATCTGCGCGGGTCTGTGCATCGTGTGAAATCGGTGGCACTTGCTGGACTGCAGCGGGGGTCACGCTCACAGCGGGCGTTTGTGGCTTTCTTCCCTCTCGCTCTGGCGGCGCGACGCGGGCAGCCCAATTCCCCGACCGGTGTGAAATGCGCCACAACAGCCGGTGAATTGTGTGCCACCGTAAACCGGCCAACAAGGCTATACCCCAGATAAGAAACGCGAAAATAAGAAACCCGGTCAGAAACGGCCCTAGGAACTCAAGCAGCGGTTCCGACAAAGCCCAGCCAATCAACCCGCCCCCTTTTCCCTCGTAGGCATCGACCAGAGTCGCTCCGGAGAACTGGTGACTCAAGGCCAGGGCCGCCAATAGCATAAGTTCCAAACCAATGATCTGGGCGGGGCGAATGTGATACGGCCGTTCTACCTTACGCAAGATCATATGGATCCCTGATGCGGCCACAAGCAAGCTTAATGCATAAGCCCCCCAGCCGAAAGCTTGGGTTAATAGACCTGTCCACCAAACCGACCAGCTTGACCTGGTAACGCCCAGCAAAGCCAGCAAAGTGATGACTCCCAATACAAATAAGAGAACGCCAACCATCTCCAGCCGGTATGGCATCAACTTGCTGATCAGTTGTTCATCCCAAGTTGGGGGTGGCGATGGTGGTTTCTTAGAACGACTTGAAGAAGATTTCGTACGGGCCATGTGCGTAACTTGCAACGACGTTAAATCGGATGCCTACGCTTCCCATTGTACTCGCTCGCCCGTGCTATATCAACGTTCTATTGGCTCTGCAATCCCCGCAAGCTGAGAGCAAGCCGTTTTTTCCTGCCCTCCACCTGCAAAACGCGAGCCTTGATCGGATCCCCTTGTTGAACGACATTACGAGGATGTAAAAAAGATCCTTCTGCCAGTTCGGAAATGTGAATGAGTCCTTCCAGCTCCTCTTCCAACAGGACAAATGCTCCGAAACTAACCACATTGCTAACGACGCCGCTCACCAGATCGCCAGGCTTATAACGTTCTTCGACCGTCTGCCAAGGGTCCGCTTTTAACCGCTTATAGCTCAAACCAATCCGTTCTTTATTACGATCGATATTGAGCACCAACACCTCGACAACCTGTCCCGGTTGCACAACGTGACTAGGATGGGTGACGCGACTCCAAGATAGTTCCGAAATGTGTATCAAACCCTCTACGCCGCCAAGATCGACAAATGCGCCAAAATCGGTCAGGTTGGTCACACGCCCGGATAACTTATCACCAGAATGAACCTGCTGCAGGCGATCTGCCTTTTGTCTTGCCCTTACTTGGGTTGCGCGCTCAGATAAAATCAGCCGATCTTTCTGCGGATTTACTTCGATAATTCTTAGAGTCAGCGTTTTGCCTCTTAGACTGGCCAGAGCTTGCAAGCGTTCCCGCGCTACATGCAAAAGAGGGAAATCCACCAATTGGGACGCAGGAACGAACCCCTGAAGGCCTAGCCATGCTACCAGTAAACCACCCTTGTTGAAGCCGGTGACGGGTAAGTGCAAAATTCGCTCAGATGCATAAGCTTCGTGGACAAGTTGCCATATGGTGTGACCATCCGCTTCGCTGCCAATTGTCGCAGACTCATCGCCGGCCCTTGACCGGGGCTCTTCCACAGCTTGGGGAGAGTCTCTGAGAAATTCTTCTTGCAGGAATAGAGCAGACCAATAGGCCTCTTCATCTCTTGCAACGGTCACGGTATCCTTTTGTTCACTGCTCATGATGTTACTTCCGGTGCTGCCTTCCTGAGTGTAGGCGTGAAAAAAGCGTGAATTGTCCTCTCAAACTTATTATAAGCATAGATTCTCGTCTGTCAAACCGGATGATATAATGGGTCCAATTTTCAAAATTGGACCCATCATCATGAAACAAGATCT